>DASYCA010000193.1:0-21786 GCA_036500445.1 Burkholderiaceae bacterium
CGGCGGCAGTCGTGTCGACGGCCTCGACCACCTGCGCCGGCGCGTGACGTACACCTTGCGTGTCGGCGACGACGACGCCCTGCGCGCCGAGCGTCACCAGCACCCGGTCCGGCCCGCGCTCGCGCAATGCGGCGGCGGCGCGCCCGGCGTCGGCGGCGTCGCGCACCGGCAGGCCGGCGAGCGCGCTCGCCTCGCTCTCGTTCAGCACCAGGATGCCGATCTGCGGCCAGAGCGCGTCCGGCAGCGGGGCCGCGGGCGCGGGGTTCATCAGGACCGTGACGCCCGCCTGGCGGGCCCGCGCGACCGCCGCCTGCACCGCGGCCACCGGTACTTCCAGCTGCACGATCAACATCCGTGCGCGGTCGATCAGCGCGCCGGCGCGTTCGATGTCGGCCGGGCGCATCGAGCCGTTGGCGCCGGGCGCGAGCACGATGCGGTTCTGGCCGTCGTCCTCGACCCAGATCATCGCGACGCCGGTCGCGATGGCTTCAACCGTCTCGACCCGGCTCGAATCGATGCCGTCCGCCGCCAGGCTCGCGCGCAGCGCGGCACCGTTCGCGTCGGCGCCCACGCGCCCGACCATCGCGACCTCGGCGCCCATGCGCGCGCAGGCCACCGCCTGGTTCGCGCCCTTGCCGCCGGGCAAGGTCGCGAAGTCGTGCCCGGTCAGCGTTTCGCCGCCGCCCGGCGCGCGCGGCATGCGCACCACCAGGTCCATGTTCAGGCTGCCGACGACGACGATGGCGGTGTTGTTGTTCATGGTGGCGCGCAGGAGCCGCGCAGGCGCAGCTCGGGTTGCAGGATCAGGCGCTTCGGTTCGCAGCGCCCGGCGCCCAGCCGCTCGAGCAGCATCTCCGCGGCGCCGGTGCCGATCGCCTGCTTCGGCTGCGCGATCGTCGTCAGCGGCGGCATCGTGTAGGCGGCGAGCTCGATGTCGTCGAAGCCGATGATCGACAGCGCTTGCGGCACCCTCACGCCCGCCTCGTGCGCAGCGTGCAGCGCGCCGATCGCCATCAGGTCGTTGCAGACGAAGACCGCGGTCGGCGGCGTCGCCGATTGCAGCAGCCGCGTCAGCGCACGGGCGCCGCTCGGGGCGTCGAAATCGCCGCGCTCCAGCTCGCGCGCACGCGGCTTGATGCCGGCCCGGGCGAGTGCGCGACGCCAGCCGGCCTCGCGCTGCTGGCTGGGCCGCAGCGCGGCCGGCCCGCCGATGCACGCGACACGGCGGTGGCCGAGCGAGAGCAGGTGCGCCGTCGCGAGCTCGCCGCCGGCGGCGTGGTCGACCTCGATCAGGTCGGCGCGCAGGCTCGCGATCTCGCGGTCGACGAGCACCAGCGGGATGCGCAGCCCGGCGCAGCTCGCGACGATCTGCGCGTCGTCGCCGGCGGCCACCAGCACGAGGCCGTCGATGCGCCGCTCCGCGAGCACCCGCAGGTGGTCGAGCTGGCGCTCGCCGTCGTCGTCCGAGTTGCACAGCAGCAGGCTGTAGCCGGCCGCATGGCAGCGCCGCTCGACGCCGCGGATGATCTCCGCGAAGTAGGGGTTCGAGTTGTTCGGCACCAGCATCCCGAGCGTGCGGGTCGTGTTCTGCTTCAGCCAGCGCGCGACTTCGCTGGGCACGTAGCCGAGCGCGTTGGCCGCCTCCTCGACCTTCGCGCGCGCCGCGTCGCTGACGAAGCGGGTGCCGTTCAGCGCGTGCGACACCGTCGTGACCGACACGCCGGCGCGCTCGGCGACCTGGCGGATACTGGCGCGCGGGCTTTCGCCCGGTGCGGGCTCGCGAGGGCGTGGCGGGCTCATCTCGGGCCTTCTTTTCACGCGGCCTTCTTGCGCCGCTCGCGCAGCGTGTCCAGCACCACCGCGATGATGATCACGCAGCCGGTGACGACGCGCTTGGTCGGCTCGCTCGCGCCGATCTGCGCCAGGCCCGCCTCCAGCACCGAGATCACCAGCACGCCGAAGAAGGTGCTCGCGACCGAGCCGCGCCCGCCCATCAGGCTGGTGCCGCCGATCACGACCGAGGCGATCACGACCAGCTCCGCGCCGCTGCCGGCGTTCGGGTCGGCCGCCTCCAGGCGCGAGGCCAGGAACACGCCGCCGAGGCCGGCGAGCAGCCCGGAGATCGCGAACACCGCGATCTTGATCGGGCGTGGGTCGACGCCGGCCAGCCGCATCGCTTCTTCGTTCGTGCCGATGCCGATCATGCAGCGCCCGAACACCGTGCGCGTCAACACGACCTGCGCCAGCACGACGATCGCGATCGCGATGAAGAAGGCCGGCGACAGGCCGGCCAGCACCGGTTTGCCGAGCCAGTCGATCTTGCTGCCGATGTACTGGGTGCGCGAGTCGGTCGCGATATAGGCCAGGCCGCGGGCGACCTCCAGCATCCCGAGCGTGACGATGAACGACGGCAGCCGCCACGCGACGCTGATCCCGCCGTTGACCGCGCCGACGACGAAGCCGGTCAGCATCGCGAGACCGATCGCCGGCAGCAGGCTCCAGTGCCACTGCAGCATCGCGATGCCGGCCGCGGCGGCCGACAAGGCCATCACCGAGCCGACCGACAGGTCGATGCCGGCGATGATCAACACGAACGTCATCCCGACGGCCGTCACCGCGACGGCCGGGATGTCGTTGGCGATCTGTACGAAGGTGTCGCCGGTGAAGAAGTACTGGCTCAACGCGCTGAACAACGCGACCATCAGCACCAGCGCGACGAACAGCCCCGCGACGGTGCCGAGCGCGCCGGTGATGGAACTGCGCCGCGAGGCGAGCGCCGACGGCGATGTCGATGTGGGCGTGTCGTTCATGCGGCGTGTTTCTCCAGGGGTGCGTCGGCGCCGGCGTAGGCGCTGAACGCCGCTTCCAGCAGCGACTGCTGCGTCCACTGCCCGCGCTCGAAGATCTTCACGAGGCGGCCGGCGCTCATCACGCCGATGCGGTCGCACACCGACATCAGCTCGCGCAGGTCGGACGACACCATCAGCAGCGCCTTGCCGGCCGCGGCGAGCCGGTCCATCTGGGCGTAGATGTCGGCGCGCGCGCCGATGTCCACGCCGCGCGTCGGCTCGTCCAGCAGCAGCACCGCGCAATCGCGGTGCAGCCAGCGTGCGAACACGACCTTCTGCTGGTTGCCGCCCGACAGCTGGTCGACCGGCTGCTCGATCGACTCGCTGCGCACCCGCAGCAGCGTGCGCAGCCGTTCGACCTCGCGCCGCTCGCGCAGGCGCTGGAACCAGCCACGGCGCGCCACCGATTTCTGGTTCGCCAGCGTCGTGTTGACGCGGATCGACAGCGGCAGCAGCAGGCCCTGGGCTTTTCGATCCTCGGTGACGAGGCCGATCCCGGCGCGCACCGCGTGGACCGGCGTCGAGATCGCGGCCGGCGTGCTCGAGGCGCCGAGGCGGATTTCGCCGGCGTCCTTGCGGTCGGCACCGTAGACGAGCCGCAACAGCTCGGTGCGGCCCGAGCCGACCAGGCCGGCGAGGCCGAGGACTTCGCCGGCATGGAGCTCGAAGCTCGCGTCGCGCACGACCGTGCCGCGCGTCATGCCGCGCACGCTGAGCGCGACCGCGCCGGTCGGGCGGCGCGCGCGGTCCAGGCCCTCCTGCACGTCGCGGCCGACCATGCGCTGCACGATGTCGGCCTGGGTCGACTCGCGCATCGGGCGGGTGTCGATGTGGCGGCCGTCGCGCAGCACCATCACGCGGTCGGCGATCTGCTGGAGTTCGTCGAGCCGGTGCGAGATGTAGACGATGCCGACACCGCGCCGTTTCAGCAGCGCGATCTGCTCGAACAAGTGCTCGATCTCGCGCGAGGTCAATGCCGCGGTCGGCTCGTCCAGGATCAACAGGCGGCATTCGCCGACCAGGCTGCGCGCGATCTCGACCATCTGGCGGTGGCCGAGGCCGAGCGCGCTGACGGGCAGGCGCGGGTCGATCGCCTGCAGCCCCATCTTCGCCATCTGCAGCGCGGCCTCGCGGTTCAGCGCATCGCGGCGGATGAAGCCTGCGCGGCTCGGCAGGCGATCGAGCAGCAGGTTCTCCGCGACGCTCAGGGTCGGCACGAGGCTCAGCTCCTGCAGCACCATGCGCACGCCCACGCGCTCGGCCGCCTTGCGCGACGCCGGTGCGAAGGGCTCGCCGGCCAGCCGCATCGAGCCCTCGCTGGGCTCGACGAGGCCGGCGACGATCTTGGAGAGCGTGCTCTTGCCCGCGCCGTTCTCGCCGGTCAGCGCGAGCACCTCGCCGGCGTGCAGCTCGAAGTCGACGCCGGCGAGCACCGGCGCCGCGTAGCGCTTGCCGAGGCCGCTGGCCGTCAGCAGCGCGGGGGCGGCGTTCACGCGCCGGTCACTTCTTGACCAGGACCACCTGCGTCTCGACCACCGGCGACAAGTCCTTCTGGGTCTGCTTGGCCTTCAGCGCCTTCAGCGCCGTCTCGATGCCGAACACCGCCTGCTTCGCGCCGAACTGGTCCGCGGTCGCGAGCACGCGGCCATCGGCCAGCATCGGCTTGATCGCCGAGATGTTGTCGTAGCCGACCACGAGCACCTTGCCGGTCTTGCCGGCGGTCTTGATCGCCGCGACCGCGCCGAGCGCCATGTTGTCGTTGCCGGCGAGGATCGCGCGCAGGTCCGGGTGCTCGCGCAGCATCGCGCTGGCGACGGTGTTGGCCTTGTCGAGCTCCCACTGGCCCGACTGCACGCCGACGACGCTGGCGTTCACCGCCTTCATCGCGTCCTGGAAGCCGGCGGTGCGCTGCTGGGCGTTGAAGGTCGTCGAGACGCCTTCGAGGATCGCGACCTTCTCGCCGGCCTTCAGCTGCGTGCCGAGGTAGTCGCCGACGAGCTTGGCGCCCTTGCGGTTGTCCGGGCCGACGAAGGGCACGACGAGGTTCTTCTCCTTCAGCGCCGCCTCGTCGAGCTTGTTGTCGATGTTCACGACGATCACGCCCTTGTCGGCTGCCTCCTTCAGCACCGGCACGAGCGCCTTCGAGTCGGCCGGCGCGATCACGATCGCGTTGACCTTCTCGACCAGCATCTGCTGCACGATCTTGATCTGCGCGGCGGTGTCGGTCTCGTCCTTGATGCCGTTGGTGATCAGCGTGTAGTCGGCGGCGTGCTCCTTCTGGTTCGCCTTCGCGCCGTCCTGCATGGTCTGGAAGAACTCGTTCGCGAGCGATTTCATCACCAGCGCGACGCGCGGCGGCGCGTCGGCGGCATGCGCGAACGGAAGGCCGGCGGCGAGCGCGGCGGCGGCCAGGGCCCGGAGGGTGAACCGGCGAGTCGATGTCGTCATGGGAGGTCTCCTTGGTGGTGCGAAAAACGCCGCGCAACCGTTTGCGCAATCGTTTGGCTGCAATGTAGAGCGGCGATTCCTCGGCCGCAAGATGCACCACCTTGGGGTTTTCGCTAGCCTGGAGCCGACATCGAGAGTCGGCCGGACTTCGCCATGCGGGCGTTGCTCGCCGCAGCGATCAGCGCGAGCGCGCCATCACGACCAGGATCGCGTCGACCTTCTTCGTCAGGGCGTCGAGGTCGTCGTGGATGTTGTCCAGCGCGCCTTGCGTGTCGTCGCTCGAGGCGACATTCGCCGCGTCGTCGACCGGGGTCATGATGTCCTCGTGCAGCCGCTGCAATTGCAGGCCGATCCAGCCCAGCGCCAGCAGCACGGCCAGGCGCCAGAACCATTCGGCTATTTTCGATTTCATCGCGATCCGCTCCCGTACGAGGTGAAGCCGCCATTGTCGGCGACGCGACGTGCCGGGAAAAAGTGCGGGGTCAGGGGAACAGCGTCTTCAGCAGCGCGGCGTTCCACGCCTTGGCGCTCGTGTCGTACAGGCCGAAGTCGGAGTCGAAGTTCCAGACCGCCCACTGGAAGCCGCGCGCTTCGATCTGCGTGCGGGCCATCGTGGTCCACGCGACGCGCGAGGCCAGCGGCGCCGCGAGGTTGCTGCCGAACTCGCCGACGAAGATCGGCTTGCCCTGCGCGACGCTCCAGGCCTTGGCCGTGTCCAGCGCGCCGGTGAACGCCGTGGCGTCCCCGTTCCACGGCGTGTTGATCGGCTGCGGCTGGCCCCACTGACCCTGCAGCGTGAAGACGGTCGGCAGGTAGTTGTGGATGGTGACGATCACGTTCGAGTCGGTCGGCGGCGTGAAATCGGGCAACGCCGAGGCGTTGTTCCAGAACGCCGGGCCGATCAGCACCGCGCGGGTCGGGTTCGTCTTGCGCACGGCCGCGAGCAGCTTCGGGTACAGCGCGTTCCAGGGCGCGCTGGCGCCGGTGTCCTGGATGTTGTGCGGCTCGTTGTAGAGCTCGAACATCACGCTGGCCGGCTGGCTCGCGAAGTGGCTGCCGAGCTGGGTCCAGATCGCGATCGCGCGGGCCTGGACGACGCTCGGGTCGACCGCGATCTCGCCGGAATCCAGCCCGTCGCCGTCGAGCTGCCGGTAGTGGTGCATGTCGATGACCACGTTCAGGCCCGCCGCCTTCAACTGCGCGAGGACGTAGTCGACGCGCGCCAGGAAGGTCGGGTCCAGCAGCGCGGACGCATCGACGCTCGCGTGATTGCTGAAGCGCACCGGCAACCGCACGGTGCTGAAGCCGGCGGCCTTGATCAAGGGCGGCCACGCCGGATCGAACACCGGGCCCCAGTCGCCCTCGACCGGCGCCTCGAGCATGTTGCCCAGGTTGATGCCGCGCGCCATCGACGCGGCGAGGCTGCAGGTGGTGGCGGTCACCGACGCGCAGTGCCCGTCGGCCGGGGCCGTCGGGGTCGTTGTCGTCGTGGTGGTGGTGGTCGCGGGGGTGGAGGTGGCGGGCTGGGTCGTCGTCGCGGCGGTGGTCGTGGACGGCGGCGTGGCACTCGCGGCGGTCGCCGGCGCGGTGGTCGTTGCCACGCTGGTGGTCGCCGCGACCGTCGTCGGCGCGGTGGTCGCGGTCGTGGTGCTCGCGGTGGTGGTCGCGGTCGTCACCGGTGTCGTGGTCGCCACGGTGGTCGGTGTCGTCGTGCTCGTCGAGACGGACGCCCCGTCGTTCGACGTCGCCCAATTGTGGCGGTGATGGCGCTCGGCGGTCGAGATCGAGTCGTCGGTCGAATCGCTGGTCCCGACGTCGCCGGTGGCGTCGCTCGCAGCCTCGCTCGCGGCGACACTCGCGGCCGAGCTGATCGTGCCGGTGTCGTCGGAGGTGCCACCGCCGCAAGCGGCCAGCGCGAAGGCTGACAGGATCGCCGCACTCAGGATGCGGCGGTGGGAGAGCAGGGCTTCGAAGGTCATGTCAGGCTCGCGAAAACGACGGAAAAGGAGGGCCGGGAAGATGAACGCCCTCCGCTGGGTCGATCTTCGGCGGCCTGCACGACGCCTGAACGACGAGCTTGTAAGGAGCTTTCCACTCTGTAACCACCGGGCGATCGTGGCGGTCCGTCCTGATCGGCGCCGGCCTAGGGAAATCACCGCCTCTGAAAAGGGTCTCGGCCGTTGATCACTCACATATTAGTAAGTTACAGTGCCTGTGTCATGTCGAAACCTGCACTTACAACCCCAGCGTCGTCACCGCGCCTCGGCACGGTCTACGGCAGCCTGTTGAACTTTCGCGACGCGCTCGAGGCGCTCGGCGGTGCGCTGAACCGGCCGCCATACAAGGCGCCGCCGAAAGCGCCGATCCTCTACATCAAGCCGCGCAACACGATCGCCGCCGACGGCGATGCGATCGTCGTGCCGGCCGGCGTCGAGGCGCTCGAGATCGGCGCCTCGCTCGGGCTCGTGATCGGGCGCACCGCGTGCCGCGTCAGCGAGGCGCAAGCGCTCGAGTTCGTGTCCGGCTTCGTCGCGGTGAACGACATCAGCGTGCCGCACGCGTCCTATTACCGGCCGTCAATGCGCTTCAAATGCCGCGACGGTTTCTGCCCGATCGGCGTGCCCGTCCCGCGCGCGGCCGTCGGCGACCCGAACACGCTGACCTTGAGGGTCGAGATCGACGGCGTCGAGCAGCAGCGGCGCAGCCTGTCGGGCCTGATCCGGCCGGTCGAGCGCCTGATCGCCGAGGTCTCGGAGTTCATGACGCTGCACCCGGGCGACGTGCTGATGGTCGGCGTGCCCGGCGGTGCGCCGCAGGCCCGCGCCGGCCAGCGCGTCGGCGTCGCGATCGATGGGGTCGGGCGGGTGCAGAACACGCTGATCGCCGAGGTGGCGGCATGAAGCGGGCCCGCGTCGCGTACGCCGGGGCGGTTCACGAGGCGGTCGAGCACGCCGGCGGCTTGCAGCTCGCCGACGGCCGCGTCGTCGCCGAGGACGCCGTCGTCTGGTTGCCGCCGTTCGAGGTCGACACCGTGATCGCGCTCGGGCTCAACTATGCCGATCACCTGAAGGAATTGTCCAAGGAGCTGACGACGACGGCGCACGACGAACCGCTCGCGTTCCTGAAGAGCGCGAGCGCGCTGATCGGCCACCGCGGCCAGACGCGCCGGCCGGCCGACGCGACCTTCATGCACTACGAATGCGAGCTCGCGGTCGTGATCGGCCGCCGCTGCAAGAACGTGCGCCGCGCCGACGCGATGCGGTTCGTCGCCGGCTACACCGTCGCGAACGACTACGCGATCCGCGACTACCTCGAAAATTATTACCGCCCGAACCTGCGCGTGAAGAACCGCGACACCTGCACCGTGATCGGCCCGTGGCTGGTCGACGCCGCCGACGTGCCCGACCCGCACGCGCTCGCGCTGCGCACGCTCGTCAACGGCCGCGTCACGCAGCAGGGCAACACCAGGGATCTGATGAACGACATCCCGGCGCTGATCGAGTACCTGAGCAGCTTCATGACGCTGGACGCCGGCGACGTGATCCTGACCGGCACGCCCGACGGCGTCGTCGACGTCGCGGTCGGCGACGAGGTCGTCACCGAGATCGACGGCATCGGCCGCCTCGTCAACACCATCGTCGGCGACGCCGCGTTCGGGCGCGCCTGAAAGGTCTTTCACCCATGACGCAACGCATCGATCATTTGATCAACGGCCAGGCGGTCGCCGGCACCGAGTACTTCGAGACCGTGAACCCGTCGACCCAGGCGGTGCTGGCCGAGGTGGCGGCCGGCGGCAAGGTCGAGGTCGATGCCGCGGTCGCCGCCGCGAAGGCGGCGTTCCCCGGCTGGGCCGCGACGCCGCAAAAGGAGCGTGCGCGCCTGATGCGCAAGCTCGGCGACCTGATCAACACGCACGTGCCCGAGCTCGCCGCGATGGAATCGGCCGACTGCGGCCAGGTGATCGCGCAGACCGGCAAGCAGCTGATCCCGCGCGCGGGCGACAACTTCTATTACTTCGCCGAGATGTGCACCCGCACCGACGGCCACACCTACCCGACCGAAACGCACCTGAACTACACCTTGTTCCACCCGGTCGGCGTCTGCGCGCTGATCTCGCCGTGGAACGTGCCGTTCATGACCGCGACCTGGAAGGTCGCGCCGTGCCTGGCCTTCGGCAACACCGCGGTGCTGAAGATGAGCGAGTTGTCGCCGATGACGGCCGCGCGCCTGGGCGAGCTCGCGCTGGAGGCCGGCATCCCGCCCGGCGTGCTCAACCTCGTGCACGGCACCGGGCGCGACGCCGGCGAGCCGCTGTGCGCGCACCCCGACGTGCGCGCGATCTCGTTCACCGGGTCGACCGCGACCGGCCACCGCATCGTGCAGGCCGCGGGGCTGAAGAAGTTCAGCATGGAGCTCGGCGGCAAGAGCCCGTTCGTGATCTTCGAGGACGCCGACCTCGACCGCGCGCTGGACGCCGCCGTGTTCATGATCTTCTCGAACAACGGCGAGCGCTGCACCGCTGGGTCACGCATCTTCGTGCAGCGCAGCATCTACAAGGACTTCGCCGCGAAGTTCGTCGAGCGCGCGCAGCGCCTGCAGGTCGGCGACGCGCTGGATGAAAAAACCATCATCGGCCCGATGATCAGCCCGGCCCACCTCGCGAAGGTGCGCGGCTACATCGAGCTCGGCCCGAAGGAGGGCGCGACGCTGCTGTGCGGCGGGCTGGGCGCTCCCGAGTTGCCGGCGCCGTTGAAAAAGGGCAACTTCGTGCTGCCGACCGTGTTCGGCGACGTGAAGAACGAGATGCGGATCGCGCAGGAAGAGATCTTCGGCCCGGTCGCCTGCCTGATTCCGTTCGAGGACGAGGCCGATGCGATCCGCATGGCCAATGACATCGCCTACGGCCTGTCCAGCTATGTCTGGACCGAGAACCTCGGCAAGGCGCACCGCGTCGCCGCGGCGATCGAGGCCGGCATGTGTTTCGTCAACAGCCAGAACGTCCGCGACCTGCGCCAGCCCTTCGGCGGCACCAAGGCCTCGGGGACGGGCCGTGAAGGCGGGACCTGGAGCTTCGAGGTCTTCCTCGAGCCGAAGAACGTCTGCGTGTCGATGGGCTCGCACCACATTCCGCATTGGGGGCGGTGATGACGAGGGTGACCGTGAATCGTCGCGAGCTGCTGGCGCTGGCGGCGTCCGGCGCCGCGCTGCCGGCCTGGGCGCAGGGCTACCCGAGCAGGCCGATCCACCTCGTCGTGCCGTTCCCGCCCGGCGGGACGACCGACTACGTGACGCGGCTGGTCGCGGCCGAGCTCGCGAAGGCCTTCCCGCAGCCGGTGATCGTCGACAACAAGCCCGGCGCCGGCACCGTGATCGGCGTCGACGCGGTCGCGAAATCGCCGGCCGACGGCCATGCGCTGGTGACGGTGGCGAACAGCTTCGCCGTCAACCAGACGCTGGTGAAGAACCTGCCCTACGACAGCCTGAAGGATCTGAAGCCGGTCGCGCTGATGGGTTTGTCCGAGCACGTGCTCGCGGCCACGCCCGGCCTGGGATTGAAATCGCTCGCCGATCTCGTCGCGTACAGCAAGAAGAACCCGGGCAAGCTCAGCTATGCCTCGTTCGGCATCGGCACCTCGCCGCACCTGTCGGGCGAGATGCTGAAGGCGCAGCTCGGGCTGGACATGGTCCATGTGCCGTACAAGGGCCAGGCCCCGGCGCTGAACGATTTGTTGGGCGGGCAGGTCGGGCTGATGTTCGGCAACTGGCCGGAGTTTCGCGTCCACGTGCAAAGCGGCAAGCTCGTCGCGCTCGGGATGGCGACGCTGAAGCGCTCGGTCTATGCGCCCAACATCCCGACCTTGGCGGAGCAGGGCACGCCGATCGAGTCGAATTCATGGAACGGCCTGCTCGCGCCGGGCGCGACGCCCGACGCGGTCGTTGCGCGCCTGAACGCCGAGGTCAACAAGGCCTTGCGGGCGGACGCGGTCGTCGATGCGTTCCAGAAGGGCGGCATCGAGGCGCTGCCCGGCGGGCCGGATCGCTTCAAGGCCTTCCTGCAGAGCGAGATCGCGAAGTACGCGGCGGTGATCCGCAGCGCGAACATCCACGCGGACGCTTGAGGAGGCCGGTGATGAGCCTGTACGGCACGCAGAAGTTCCTGTACCACCTGAACCGCGAGCCGAAGGTCCAGGCGCGCTACAAGACCGAGCGCGCCGCGCTGCTGGCCGAATACGAGCTGACCGATGAAGAACGCGGCGCGATCGAGCGCGGCGACATCGGCCTGATCTACGTGCTCGGCGCGAACGGCCAGCTGCTGATGCATTTCGCCGCCTACCTCGGCATGCCCTGGCCGGACTACATCCAGGCGATGCGCGACGGCGTCGCGACGCACGGCCCGGTGCGCGCCGGCGTCTACACGATGACGACGCAAATGGACGAAAGGGTGGCCGGCGTATGAGCCTCGTCTTCGCCGGCATCTGCAGCCACGCGCCGGGCATCACCGGCCGCGCGCACCTGGCCGTCCCGGCCGCGAAGGACGCGTTCCACGCGGCCT
The DNA here is from genome assembly GCA_036500445.1 of Burkholderiaceae bacterium. Taxonomy (GTDB): domain Bacteria; phylum Pseudomonadota; class Gammaproteobacteria; order Burkholderiales; family Burkholderiaceae_C; genus LMDS01. Next base: position 11,851 of record DASYCA010000193.1, read on the forward strand.
TCTTCGCGATGGGCGACGAGCTGCGCGCCACCCGGCCCGACGCGCTGATCGTGGTCGGCGCCGAGCACTTCGGCAACTTCTTCATGAACAACATGCCGGCCTTCGCGATCGGCATGGCGGACCGCTACGAGGGCCCGATCGAGGACCCTAAGTGGCTGAACATCGCCCGAACCCAGGTCCCGGGCAACGCCGAATTGTCGAAACGCCTGATCACCGAGGTGATGCAAAGCGTCGACGTCGCGTTCGCCGAGGAATGGAAATTCGACCACGCGATCGCGGTGCCGCTGAACTTCCTGACGCCGCGCTACGACCTCCCGGTGATCCCCGTCAACATCAACTGCCAGGGCCCGCCGCTGACGCCGCTACACCGCGCCTGGGCCTTCGGCGAGGCGCTGCGGCGCGCGGCCGACAAGCTGCCCGAGCGCATCGCGATCGTTGCGACCGGCGGCATCTCGCATTGGCCGGCGACGCCCGATTCGGGCCGCATCAACGCCGAGTGGGACCGCGAGTTCCTCGAGCGCTGGAGCCGCAACGACAAGGCGGCGCTGCTGTCGCTGGATTCGTATGGCGACGCGCAGACCTACCGCGATGCCGGGCAGGGCGGGTTCGAGATCCGCACGTTCATTGCGCTCGCGGCGGCGGCCGGTGGGCGCGGCGTGGTGCGCCACTGCGCGCAAATTCCGATCTTCGCGGTGAGTTGCACCGTGGCTGTGATGGAGGTGGCCTGATGCCGCATCTGGTGATTCTCTACAGTTCGAACCTCGAGCCGCGCACCGACCTGAGCGCGCTCGCGCGCGCGCTGGCCGACACGATGATCGCGCAGCGCGACGACGCCGGCGCACCCGTCTTCCCGGTCGGCGGCACGCGCGTGCTGGCCTATCCGGCCGCGCACTTCGCGGTCGCCGACGGCTCCGGCGATTTCGGCTTCATCTACCTGAACCTGCGCATGGCCAGGGGCCGCAGCGCGAGCGTGCAGCAGCGCATCGGCGAGGCGCTCGCGGCCGCGACGCGCACGCACTGCGCGGCGCTGCTCGCGGCGCACCGCGTCGGCATCACCTTCCAGGTCGACGTCGGCGCCGAGGTCTTCGACGCGAAGCTCGGCAACCTGCATCCTCTCTTTCCAACGAAATCCGCACCGAAGAAGGACTGAGCCGTGCTGCCCCAAGACACCGTCAACGCGCTCGCGCGCGAGCTCTGCGACGCGCGCAAGAGCCGCACCGCACTGCGCCACTTCTCGAAGCGATTTCCGTCGATGACGATCGAGGACGGCTACGCGATCCAGCGCGCCTGGGTCGCGCTCGAGCTCGCCGACGGCCGCAAGATCCTCGGCCGCAAGATCGGCCTGACCTCGCGCGCGATGCAGCTCTCATCGCAGATCGACGAGCCCGACTACGCGCCGCTGATGGACGACATGTTCTTCACGCAGGGCAGCGACATCCCGTTCAGCCGCTTCATCGCACCGCGCATCGAGGTCGAGCTCGCGTTCATCCTCGGCAAGCCCTTGCGCGGCCCCGGCGTGACGCTGTTCGACGTGCTCGCCGCGACCGAGTACGTGACGCCGGCGGTCGAGATCATCGACGCGCGCATCGAGCAGTTCGACCGCGAGACCAAGGCGCCGCGCAAGGTCTTCGACACGATCTCCGACTTCGCCGCGAACGCCGGCATCGTCACCGGCGGCCGCCCGGTGCGCCCGCACGATGTCGACCTGCGCTGGGTCGGCGCGATGCTGTACAAGAACGGCGTGATCGAGGAGACGGGTCTCGCGGCCGGCGTGCTGAACCACCCGGCGACCGGCGTGGCCTGGCTCGCGAACAAGATCGCGCCGCATGACGAGCAGCTGAACCCGGGCGACGTCGTGCTCGCCGGCTCGTTCACGCGGCCGACGACGGCGGTCGCCGGCGACAACCTCCACGTCGACTACGGCCCGCTCGGGTCGGTCGCGTTCCGTTTTGTCTGATTTCGCTTCGTTTGACCGAGGAGGCTCGCTGCGATGAACACGATGACCGAACGCGAACTGCGCGTGCAGCTCGCCGCGACCTACCGCATCTTCGACATGATGGGGTGGACGGAGCTGATCTACAACCACATCTCGCTGCGCGTGCCCGGCCCCGAGCTGCACTTCCTGATCAACCCGTTCGGCCTGCACTACAGCGAGGTCACGGCCTCGAACCTGCTGAAGATCGACCTGAACGGCAACATCATCGGCGACAGCAAATGGCCGTTCAACCCGGCCGGCTTCACGCCGCACGCGACGATCCACGCGGGCATCCCGGACGCGCATTGCGTGATGCACGTGCACACGACGGCGGGAATGGGTGTCGCCTGTCTCGAAGAGGGCCTCTCGCCGAGCAATTTCTACTCGGCGCAGCTGCACGGCAAGCTCGCCTACCACGACTTCGAGGGCATCACGGTGCACGCCGACGAAGGCCCGCGGCTGCTGAACAGCATCGGCAGCAAACCCGCGGTGATCCTGCGCAACCACGGTTTATTGGCCTGGGGCGACGGGGTGCCGCGCACCTTCGCGGTCCTCTGGCTGCTGCAGCGCGCCTGCGAGATCCAGCTCGCGACCCAGGCGATGGGCCGGCCGCGCCCGATCAGCGACGAGATTCAGCGAAAATGCACCGCGGACTCGCTCCAGTTCAACGCCAGGTTCGGCGCCGGGCAGGACGTGTTCGACGCGCTGGTGCGCAAGCTCGACAAGATCGACACCAGCTACCGCGAGTGACGACGACGGCCGGAGGTGTTTCGTGGCGCTGATCCAGTACCTGACCCAGATCAACATCGAATTCGGCGCGCGCACGCTGATCGCCGCGGAGTGCGAGCGCGTCGGCATCAAGAAGCCGCTGATCGTCACCGACGCCGGCGTCAAGGCCGCCGGCGTGCTGGCGATGGTGCAGGCCGCGCTGCCGGCGTCGCTGCAAGGCCCCGTCTATGACGGCACGCCGCCGAACCCGACCGAGGCTGCGGTGCGCGCCGCGACCGCGGTGTTCATCGAACACGGCTGCGACGGCATCATCGCGGTCGGCGGCGGCTCCTCGCTGGATTGCGCGAAGGGCGTCGCGATCGCCGCGCGCCACCCGGGGCCGCTGAAGACCTACGCGACGATCGAAGGCGGCAGCGCCAGGATCACCGACGCGGCGGTGCCGCTGATCGCGGTGCCGACGACGGCCGGCACCGGCAGCGAGGTCGCGCGGGGCGCGATCGTGATCGTCGACGACGGCCGCAAGCTCGGTTTTCATTCCTGGCACCTGATGCCGCGCGCCGCGGTGTGCGACCCGGAACTGACGCTCGGCCTGCCGGCGATGCTGACCGCCGCCACCGGGATGGACGCGATCGCGCACTGCATGGAGACCTTCATGGCCGCGCCGTTCAACCCGCCGGCCGACGGCATCGCGCTGGACGGCCTCGCGCGCGGCTGGTCCCACATCGAGCGCGCCACGCGCGACGGCCGCGACCGCGATGCGCGCCTGCAGATGATGAGCACCTCGGTGCAGGGCGCGATGGCGTTCCAGAAGGGCCTGGGCTGCGTGCACTCGCTCAGCCATTCGCTGGGCGGCAAGAACCCCCGGCTGCACCACGGCACCTTGAACGCGGTCTTCCTGCCGGCCGTCGTCCGGTTCAACGCCGCCGCCGACACCGTGATCCGCGAGCATCGGCTCGAACGCATGGCCGGCGCGATGGGATTGAAAAGCGCCGGCGACATCCCCGAGGCGATCCAGGCGATGAACGCGCGCCTGGGCCTGCCGTCGGGCCTGGCCGCGATGGAGGTGCCGGCCGACTGGTACCCGCGCATCATCGAAGGGGCGCTGGCCGACCACTGCCACAAGACCAACCCGCGCCTCGCCAGCGCCGACGATTACCGGTCGATGCTGACGGAATCGATGTAGACCCCAACGCACAGCGCGATCCCGACCACGTACAGCAGCCAAGTCCGCTCGATCGCGTACGGATAAAAACACAGCGCGATCCCGAGCCACTTGGTGCGCGGCCGCTGCATCTTCTTGCCGTGGCGCCAGGCCCACAGGCCGACCAGGCCGAAGACGATCGCGCCGACGATGTAGCCGGGGCCGGGTAGCGTGAGACCGAGGGATTGGAGGGCGGAGAGTTCATCCATTTGAGGGCGATGGTAGCCCGCGTCGCGTTGGCGGACTGCGGGCCCTCACCCCAGCCCTCTCCCAGAGGGAGAGGGAGCAGGGCTACTGCAGTGCGACCTCGACGCGCCGGGCCTCGGCGGCGTCGCCGCTGCCGGTCATGGCCTCGGGCTTCTTCATCTCGACCTTGTCGTCGGCGATGCCGGCCGCCTTCAGCGCGGCGGCAACGGCCAGCGCACGCTGCTTGGCCAGTTCCTCGTTCTTGGCCGGGTCGCCGCTCGCGTCGGTGTAGCCGCTGACGACGGCCTTCTTGCCGGCCGCCACGCCCTTGGCCACGTCGGCCAGCGCCGCATCGGCGCCGGTCGCGAGATCGGCTTTGCCGGAGGCGAAGTAGAACTTCACGACCCCGTTCTCGACCTTGAACGACGCGCCGTCGGCCATGGCGACCGCGGCCGAGGCCGAGGCCGAGGCGGCAGGCGCCTCGACGACGGCCGGTGCGGCTGCGGCCGCCGGCGCCATCGCGGCGCCGACCGGCAACAGCGGCACGATCAGCAGTGCGACGATGTTGATGATCTTGATCAGCGGGTTCACGGCCGGGCCGGCGGTGTCCTTGTACGGGTCGCCGACGGTGTCGCCGGTCACCGCGGCCTTGTGGGCCTCGCTGCCCTTGCCGCCGTGGTGACCGTCCTCGATGTATTTCTTCGCGTTGTCCCAGGCGCCGCCGCCGGTGCACATCGAGATCGCGACGAACAGGCCGGTGACGATCGTGCCCATCAGCATCCCGCCGAGCGCCGCGGCGCCCAGCAGCAGGCCGACCAGGATCGGCACGACCACCGGCAGCAGGCTGGGGACGATCATTTCCTTGATCGCCGCGGTCGTCAGCATGTCGACCGCGGTGCCGTATTCGGGCTTGCCGGTGCCGTCCATGATGCCCTTGATGTCGCGGAACTGGCGCCGCACCTCGACGACGACCGCGCCGGCGGCACGGCCGACCGCTTCCATCGCCATCGCGCCGAACAGGTAGGGGATCAGCCCGCCGATGAACAGGCCGACGATGACCTTCGGGTCGCTGAGGTCGAAGCTCACGTGCAGGCCGCGGCCTTCGAGCGAGTGGGTGTAGTCGGCGAACAGCACCAGCGCGGCCAGGCCCGCCGAGCCGATCGCGTAGCCCTTGGTCACCGCCTTGGTGGTGTTGCCGACGGCGTCCAGCGGGTCGGTCACGTCGCGCACCGCCTTCGGCAGCTCGCTCATCTCGGCGATGCCGCCGGCGTTGTCGGTGATCGGACCGTAGGCGTCGAGCGCGACGACGATGCCGGCCATGCTCAGCATCGAGGTCGCGGCGATCGCGATGCCGTACAGGCCGGCAAGCCCGTAGGACGTCAGGATCGCGACGCAGACGAACAGCACCGGCCAGGCGGTCGAGCGCATCGAGACGCCCAGCCCCGCGATGATGTTGGTGCCGTGCCCGGTCGTCGAGGCCTGCGCGATGTGCTGCACCGGGCTGTACTGGGTGCCGGTGTAGAACTCGGTGACCCAGACCAGCGCGGCCGTCAGCACCAGGCCGACGGCGCAGGCGCCGAACAGCTTCATCTGCGTGTTGGGGCCGAGCGCATCGGCCGGCATCACGCTGGTGGTGACGAAGTAGAACGCGATCAGCGACAGGATGCCGGCGACCGCGAGGCCCTTGTACAGCGCCGGCATCACGTTCTTCATGCCCGGCGAGGCCTTCACGAAGAAGCAGCCGATGATCGACGCGATGATGGACACGCCGCCCAGCATCAGCGGGTAGATCACCGCCGGCACGGTCGCCGCGCCCTTCACGACCAGCGCACCGAGCGACATCGTCGCGATCAGCGTGACCGCGTAGGTCTCGAACAGGTCGGCCGCCATGCCCGCGCAGTCGCCGACGTTGTCACCGACGTTGTCGGCGATCACGGCAGGGTTGCGCGGGTCGTCTTCCGGGATGCCGGCCTCGACCTTGCCGACCAGGTCGGCGCCGACGTCGGCGCCCTTGGTGAAGATGCCGCCGCCCAGGCGCGCGAAGATCGAGATCAGCGAGGCGCCGAACGCGAAGCCGAGCATCGGCTTGAGCACCTTGGACAGGTCGTCGCCGGTCGCGCTGCCGCCGCCCAGCACCATGAAGAAGAGGGCCACGCCCAGCAGCCCGAGGCCGACCACCAGCATGCCGGTGATCGCGCCGCCCTTGAACGCGACGTCCAGCGCCGGCCCGATCCCCTTGGTCGCGGCCTGTGCGGTCCGCACGTTGGCCTTGACCGAGACGTTCATGCCGATGAACCCGCAGCCGCCCGAGAGCACCGCGCCGAGCACGAAGCCGACCGCGCTCATGTGGTCCAGGAAGATGAAGATCAGGATCGCGAGCACGACCCCGACCATCGCGATCGTCTTGTACTGGCGCGCCAGGTAGGCGGCCGCCCCTTGCTGGATCGCGCCGGCGATCTCCTGCATGCGCGCGTTGCCGGCGTCCTGGCTCAGGATCCAGCTGCGCTGCACGAAGCCGTAGACGACCGCGGCCAGCCCGCAGGCCAGCGCGAAATAGAGCGCCATCGATGTGGTGATCAAGGGGGTGTCCTTTCTCGACGCCGGGGTTATGGATTAGTGATTTTGAGCACGGGGCATGCTACGGGGCGCGGCGACCGGGCCGGCATGGTGTTTTCCAGCGTATCCGTCGCATAAAATCAACGTTTCCCCGAGCATCAAAATACCATGAGCCTGCAAAAAGTCACCCCCGGCGCCAAGGCCCCGGACGAGTTCAACGTCATCATCGAGATCCCGATGAACGCCGACCCGATCAAGTACGAGGTCGACAAGGCGAGTGGCGCACTGTTTGTTGACCGCTTCATGACGACCGCGATGCACTACCCGTGCAACTACGGCTACGTGCCGCAGACGCTGTCGGACGACGGCGACCCGGTCGACGTGCTGGTGATCACCCCGTTCGCGCTCTCGCCCGGCGTGGTCGTGACCTGCCGCCCGATCGGCGTGCTGAAGATGGAAGACGAGGCCGGCGGCGACAGCAAGCTGCTCGCGGTGCCGATCGACAAGGTCCTGCCGATCTACACCCACTGGCAAAAGCCGGAGGACATCAACCAGATGCGCCTGAAGGCGATCCAGCACTTCTTCGAGCACTACAAGGACCTGGAAGCCGGCAAGTGGGTCAAGGTCAAGGGCTGGGAAGGCCCCGAAGCGGCCAAGGAAGAGATCCGCCAGGGCATCAAGGCCTACAAGCCCACGTAAAGAAACTGCCCCTGATGCCGAACCCCTTGCGCGCCGCCCGCCGGCTCTGCGCCGTGCTGGCCGCGCTGGTCACGGCATTTTTCGCGGCGTTCGCCGGCCCCGCGCTGGCGCAGACGCTGCCCGCCGGCCTCACTTTGGTGCGCTCGGTCGAGGGCATCGACGAATACCGGCTCGCCAACGGGCTGCAGGTCCTGCTCGTTCCCGACGATTCGAAACCGACCACGACGGTCAACCTGACCTACCACGTCGGCTCGCGCTACGAGAACTACGGCGAGACCGGGATGGCGCACCTGCTCGAGCACATGATGTTCAAGGGCACGCCGAAGAACCCGCGCGCCTGGGCCGAGTTCGAGAAGCGCGGCCTGAGCGCGAACGGCAGCACCTGGTTCGACCGCACCAACTACACCGCGATCCTGGCCGTCAACGACGCGAACCTGAAGTGGTACATCGGCTGGCTCGCCGACGCGATGATCAACAGCACCGTCTCGCGCAAGGACCTGGACACCGAGATGACGGTCGTGCGCAACGAGATGGAGCAGGGCGAGAACAGCCCCGACCGCATCCTGTTGCAGCGCACGATGGCGCTGATGTACGACTGGCACAACTACGGCCACGACACGATCGGCGCGCGCGCCGACGTCGAGAACGTCGACATCCCGCGCCTGCAGGCCTTCTACCACCAGTACTACCAGCCCGACAACGCGACGCTGGTCGTCTCCGGCAAGCTCGACGAGCCGCACGTGCTGGCCTGGATCGCGCAAGCCTTCGGGCCGATCAAGAAGCCCACGCGCACGCTGCCCATCCTCTACACGCTGGACCCGACCCAGGACGGCGAACGCAGCGTCACGCTGCGCCGCAGCGGCGGCGCGCCGGTGATCTACGCCGGCTACCACGTGCCGCCCGCCGCGGCGGCCGACTACGCGGCCGTCGAGCTGCTGCGCGAGATCCTCGGGGACACGCCGTCGGGCCGGCTGCAGAAGCGGCTGACCGACCGGCAGCTCGCGTCCAACACCTACGCCTTCGGTTTCGGCCTGCACGACCCGGGCCTCTTCATCGCCGGCGCCGAGCTCGCGCCGGGGCAGGATGTCGACAAGGCGCGCGACGAACTGCTGGCGACGGTCGAATCGCTGAAGACCGAGCCGATCAGCGCCGAGGAACTGGCCCGCGCGAAGCTGAAGTGGCGCAACGACTGGGACCAGGCCTTCACGAACCCCGAGACGGTCGGGCTGTCGCTGTCGGAATCGATCGGGCAGGGCGACTGGCGCCTGTTCTTCCTGACCCGCGACCGGGTCGCCGCGGCGACACTCGCCGACGTGCAGCGCGTCGCCGATCAGTACCTGCTGCGCGACAACCGCACGCTCGCGACCTACCTGCCGACGGATCAGCCGCAGCGTGCCCCGGCGCCGGTGCGGGTCGACCTCGCGCAGGCGATGGCCGAGTTCAAGCCGGCCGCGGCCGGTGCGAAGGTCGAGGCCTTCGACGCGACGCCGGCGAACATCGACGCGCGCACCCAGACCACCACGATCGGCGGGCTGAAGGTCGCGCTGCTGCCCAAGGGCACGCGCGGCGGCGCGGTCGTCGCGACGCTGACCCTGCGCTTCGGCGACGAGCACACGATCCAGGGCCTCGGCGAGGTCGGCGGCGCCGTCGCGGCGATCCTCGACCAGGGCACGGCCAGCCTGTCGCGCCAGCAGGTCCAGGACCGGCTCGATGCGCTGCAGAGCGAGGTCCAGATCGGCGGCTCGGCGAACTACGTCGCGGTCTCGATCAGCTCGCGGCGCGAGCAGCTGCCCGCCGCGATCGCGCTCGTCGGCGATCTGCTGCGCCACCCGGCGCTGGCGCCCGAGGCGCTCGACGAAATCAAGCGCCAAAGCCTGACCGGCATCGAACAGTCGCGCAAGGAGCCGCGCGCGATCGCGCAGAACGCGCTGGCGCGCCTGGGCAACCCGTACCCGCGCGGCGACCTGCGCTACGCGCGCACGCCCGATGAAATGATCGAGGACGTCAACGCGCTGACGCCGCAGGGGCTGCGTGACTTCCACACGCGTTTCTACGGCGCGAGCGTCGGCGAGTTCGCGGCCGTCGGCGATTTCGATGCCGGCGCGGTGCGTTCCGCGCTCACCAAAGCGTTCGGCGATTGGGCCAGCCCCGCCCCGTATGTGCGGCTGCCGCGCCCCGGCTGGCCGAACCAGCCGGCGCACCTGGTGCTGAACGCGCCCGACAAGCAGAACGCGGTGATGCTGGTGCGCGAGCGCCTGGCGCTGAACAACAAGAACGCCGACTACCCGGCGCTGATGATGGCCGACTACCTGCTCGGCGGCGGCTCGACCTCCCGGCTGTGGAAGCGCATCCGCGAGAACGAGGGCCTGTCGTACAGCGTCGGCACCGGCATCGACTGGAGCCGCTTCGAGCTGAACTCGGGCTGGCAGGCGTCCGCGATCTTCGCGCCGCAGAACCGGGCCAAGGTCGAGGCCGGCTTGACCGAAGAGGTCGCGAGGGCGCTGAAGGACGGCTTCACGCAGAAGGAGCTCGACGTGGGCATCGCCAGCGTGCTGAGCTTCCGGCGCCTGAACCGCGCGCAGGACGCGAA
>DASYCA010000194.1:0-6037 GCA_036500445.1 Burkholderiaceae bacterium
ATGAACAAGGACCTGGGGATGACGCAAGCCCAGTTCGGCATCGCGTCGGGGATCTTCTTCATCGGCTACTTGATCTTCGAGATCCCGAGCAACTATGCGCTGGCCAAGTTCGGCGGGCGAGTCTGGCTGGCTCGCATCATGATCAGCTGGGGCGTGATCTCGGTCGCGGCCGGCTTCGTTCGCAACTTCAGCGACCTGGCCATCGTCAGAACCGTGCTCGGCATCGCCGAAGCGGGCTCGTTCCCGGGCATGCTGTACTTCATCGCGCTGTGGTTCCCGCGCGAGTTGCGCGGCCGGGTCATGGTGGTCTGCGTGCTGCCGCTCGCGGTCGTCTTCGGCACCCCCGTGTCGACCGGGATCCTGCAGTACATGGACGGGCTGTTCGGCCTGGCCGGCTGGCGGCTGCTGTTCATGATCGAGGGCCTGCCGGCGATCCTCGTCGGCTTCGCGCTGCTCAAGTACCTGACCTCGCGCCCCGCGGATGCGACCTGGCTCAGCCCCGCTCAACGCGAGTGGCTGATCGGCGTCTCGCTCGATGGCGGCCAGCCCGCCTCACACGCGGGGAGCTCGATGTGGGCCGTGATGCGCAATCCGCAGGTCGTGCTGTTCGCACTCGCCTACGCCTGCCTGATGTGCGGCCTCAACGCCAACTTCTTCTTCGCGCCGCAGATCATCTCGGCGTTCGGCAAACTCGTGCACGCCAAACTCAGCTACATGGAGATCGGGCTGCTGACCTCGGTGCCGAGCTGCTTCGCCGTGGTGATCTCCTACCTCTGGGCGCGCCACTCCGACCGCACCGGCGAACGCGTCCTGCACGTCGCCGGCGCCGCGATCGGCGCGGCGATCGGCCTGGTGATCCTGGCCAACGCCGCGAGCTTCGTGACGCTGCTGCTCGGCCTGGCCCTGCTCGGCGGCTGCGTGGTCGGCGGCGCCTCGGCGGTGCTGCAGCTGCCCACGCGCGGCATGGCCGACAAGCCGGCCGCGATCACGTTCGCGTTCGTCAATTCGGTGTCGGTGCTGTTCTCCAGCCTGATTCCCTACGTGATGGGCAAGATGACCGACGTGACGGGCTCCTACGTGGCCGCGCTCTACCTGATCGGCGGGCTGATGGTGCTCGCGGCCGTGCTGGTCGTCGTCGGCGGCTATTTCTTCGAACGGCGCGACGAGCTGCCGAACGCCCGGCTGCAGGAGACGGCATGATCGAAATCGACCACGTCTGCCTGGGCGTGCAGAACGTCTACGACGGCGCGCAGCGCCTGCGCGACCAGACCGGCCTGGGCAACTACGAGGGCGGCTGGTTCCCGACGATGGGGCTGGCCAATCGCATCGTGCCGCTGGGCGACGACACCTACATCGAGGTCGAAGGCGTCGTCGATGCGTTCCAGCTCGAGCGCAAGAACCCCACCACCTCCTGGTTCCGGGACGCCACGGCGGCCGGCGACGTCTTCATCGGCTGGTGCGCGCGCGTGTCCTCGCTGGGCGAACTCGAGGCGCTGGCCAAGCGGCTGAAGACGGACGTCATCGAGATGCAGATCCGCCGGCGGCCGGACGGCAGCCATCCCGTCTCGCGACTCGCGCCCGCGACCTTCGCGTGCTGGAAACAAGGGCTGCCGAATTTCTTCTGCATCGACGATCTGGGCAAGCACCCTTCGCGCCAGCCGATCACGACGCCGGGCCTCCAACCGCAAGGCATCGACTGGCTCGAGCTGGGTGGCAGCGAAGAGGAGATGAGCGATTGGCTGGGCGTGCGCGCGAGCTCGTTGAACCTTCGCTTCAACGGCAAGGCCGCCGGGCTGCACGCGATGTCGGTGCGCACCGAAGCCGGTGAACGGCTCATCAGGCTCCCCACGGTCACCGACGTGATGGCCTCTTCTGAAGGAATGAAATCGTGACGGACGCTACATCCACCTCATCGCGCCAAGGATCGTACGAGGCGAAGCTCTTCATCGACGGCCAGTTCGTCGACGCCGCGGACGGCGCCGTGATGCCGATCGTGGACCCCTCCCGCGGCACCGAGATCGGACGCCTGTCGGCGGCAGGCGCCGCCGACGTGGACCGCGCCGTGTCCGCGGCTCAAAAAAGCTTCGACAGCGGCATCTGGCGCGACAAGTCGGTGCACCACCGGGCCCGCGTGCTGAATCGATTCGCCGACCTGTTCGAAGCCGACATCGAAGCGTTCTTCAAGCTGGAGACGCTCGGCAACGGCCGGCCCGTCACGGAAACGCGCGCGCAGATCGCGCGCCTGCCGCAGTTCTACCGCTACTTCGCCGCGCTCGCGCTGACCCGCCGCAGCGACGTGATCCCGGTCGAGGGAGACTATCTCTGCTACACGCAGCGCGCGCCGCTGGGCGTGGTCGCGCTGATGACCTCGTTCAATCATCCGCTGATGATCCTGTCCAAGAGCCTGGCGCCCGCGCTGGCGACCGGCAACAGCGTCGTGATCAAGCCGTCCGAGCAGACGCCGTTGACGACGGTCCGGCTGGTCGCGCTGCTGAAGGAGGCGGGCATCCCGGACGGGGTCGTCAATGTCGTGAACGGCGAAGGCCGCGTGACCGGCGCCGCACTCGCGGCGCATCCGTCGGTCAAGAAGATCGTCTTCACCGGCGGGACCGACGTCGGCCGCAGCATCGGCGAAGCGGCCGCGCGCAACTTCGCGCTGACCACGCTCGAGCTCGGCGGCAAAGGTGCGGTGATCATGTTCGACGACCTCGACCTCGATCGCGCGGTCAACGGGGCCGCGTTCGCGGCGTTCATCGGCGCGGGCCAGACCTGCGTCTGCGGCGCCCGGATCCTGATCCAGCGCAGCATGTACCCGGCCTTCCTCGAGAAGTTCAAGGCGAAGGTCGAGTCGATTCGGGTCGGCGACCCGGCCGATCCGCGCACGCAGCTCGGGCCGGTGATCTCGGCGCGCTCGCGCACGCGGATTCTGGCGATGCTGGAGCGCGCGGTCGCCGCCGGCGCGAAGGTCCTGGCCGGCGGCCAGGCGGCCTCCGACGCGGGCGCCGGCTTCTACATCCAGCCCACCGCGCTCTACGACGTCGAGCCCGACTCCGAGATCGGTCAGGAAGAGGTCTTCGGCCCGGTCACCGTCGTGATGCCGTTCGACGATGAGGCGGACGCGCTGCGCATCGCCAACGGCACGCGTTTCGGGCTGGCCGCGTCGATCTGGACCGCCGACGTGGCGCGGGCCCATCGCGTCGCGAACAAGCTGACCTTCGGCATCCTGTGGATCAACGACCACCACCGCCTGGACCCGGCCTCGCCGTGGGGCGGTTTCAAGCAGAGCGGCGTCGGGCGCGAGACCGGGGTCGAATCCTTCGACCAGTTCACCGAGCCCAAGGCGATCACGGTCAACACGAGCGGCGTGACCGTCGATTGGTACAAGGACGACGGCCAGGCCAAGCGCCTGAACTGACCGGCATCGACGCCGTCCGTCAGGCGCGCATCACCTCGTTGTTGCCCATGCCGAGCGCCTCCAGGCTTTGCGCCAGGCCCTCGATCATCAGGTCGACCTCCGCCCGGGTCACGGTGAGCGCCGGCATGAAGCGAAGCACCGAGGGCCGCGGCGCGTTCAGCAGCAGGCCGGTGTCGTCGGCGCGCGCCCCCAGCATCAGCTGCTCGCGGGCGTGCGTCACGACGGCCGCGGCCAGCGGCTGGCCGAGGTCCAGCGCGCGCAACAACCCGGCACCGCGCGTCTCGCCCAAGCCGTAGCGCGCGGACAGCGCCTGCAGCCGCGCGGCCAGGTGCTCGCCGACCGCGCGCACCTCCGCCAGGAAGCCGTCGGCCAGCACGGTCTCCAGCACCGACAGGCCCACCGCGCACATCAGCGGATTGCCGTTGAAGGTGCCGCCCTGCTCGCCATGGGCGAACACGCAGGCCGGCTCGCGGGCCAGCAGCGCGCCGATCGGCACCCCGCCGCCCAGCCCCTTGGCCAGCGTCGCGACGTCCGGCACGACGCCGAAGTGCTGGTAGCCGAACAAGCGGCCCAGCCGGCCGACGCCGGTCTGGATCTCGTCGAAGATCAGCAGCAGCCCATGCCGATCGCACAACGCGCGCAGGCCGTGCAGGAAGGCCGGCGTGGCCGGGTTGACACCGCCCTCGCCTTGCACCGGCTCGAGCATGATGGCGACGGTGCCCGTGCCGATCAGGGCCTCGACCGACGCGAGGTCGTTCAGCCGCGCCTTCGGAAATCCCGCGACCTGCGGCGCGAACATGCCATCCCACCCCGGCTTGCCGGACGCGGACATGGTCGCCAGCGTGCGGCCGTGGAAGCCGTCGACCATCGTGATGATCTCGTGGGCGCCGCCTCGATGGATCCGGCCCCATTTGCGCGCGAGCTTGATGGCGCCTTCATTGGCCTCGGCGCCGCTGTTGGTGAAGAACACCTGGTCGAAATCGCTGTGCCGGCACAGCAGCTGCGCCAGCGCGATCGCGGGCGCGTTGTGGAAGGCCGGGCTGGGCGTCAGCAGCAACGCGGATTGCCGCGCGAGGGCCTCGCGGATGCACGCCGGCGCATGGCCCAGCGTGTTGACCGCCCAGCCCTGCACGACGTCCAGGTAGCGCCGGCCGCGGTCGTCCCACAGCCAGCTGCCTTCGCCGCGCAGGAAGACCATCTCGGGACGCGCCGCGACATCCATCAACGCGGAGAGGTGCGGCTTCATGCGGCGTGCGCCAACTCGAGCGGCTCGACGCTGCGGCCCAGGCCGAGCATCAGCTCGAGGTTCTGGACGGCGGCGCCCGAGGCGCCCTTGCCGAGGTTGTCGAAGACGGCGCTCAGCAGGATCTGGTCGTGCGCGTCGCTGCCGAACACCGCCAGCCGCAGGTCGTTGCTGTCGTTGCAGGCCTGCGGATCCAGTTCCGTCATCGCGTCGGTCTGGTCGGCACCGAGCACCTGCACGTGGCGGTGTTCGCGATAGCGCGCCTCGAGCAGATCGCGCACCGCCGATGCCGTCATCGGCCGATGCAGCATCGACGTGTGCAAGGCAATCGTCAGCACGATGCCCTGCCGGAAGTTGCCGTACGAGGGCACGAAGAACGGCCGGCCCTGCAGGCCCGAATGCAGCCGGATTTCCGGCACGTGCTTGTGCTGCAGGCGCAGGCCATAGGTCTGGAACGACGGCGCCGTCGCCGCGCCGGGGCCTTCGTGGGCCTCGATGCCGTCGCGCCCGCGCCCGGAGTAGCCGGAGACCGCGTGGAGGCTCAGCGGCGCATCGGCACGCAGGCAGCCGGCCTCGACCAGCGGGCGCAGCAGCGCGATCGCGCCGGTCGGATAGCAGCCCGGGTTGCTGACGCGCCGCGCCTGGGCGATCCGGCCGGACTGCCCCGGCGCCATCTCGGGAAAGCCGTAGACCCACTGCGCATCGGTGCGATGCGCCGACGACGCATCGATGACGCGCACGCGCGGGTTGCGGATGCTGGCGACCGCCTCGCGTGCCGCCTCGTCGGGCAGGCACAGCACCGCCACGTCGCAATCGTTGATCGCGGCGGCGCGCGCGGCGGGCTGCTTGCGCAAGGCCGTCGGCAAGGTGATCAGGTCGATGTCTTGTCGCCCTGACAGCCGCGCCAGGATCTTCAGGCCGGTGGTGCCCTGGTCGCCGTCGATGAAAACGTTTGCGCGCATCGGAGTGCTCCTGTCGTGATGAAAGAAGCTTGCGGCTTCCCGCCAGATTGGTAAAGTTGAATGTGATGAACGCGAAGTTCATGAATCCTGACTCCTGATTCCCGATTCCGATGCGAGAACTCAAGCTCGATCAACTCCGCACGCTGGTCACGATCGCCGAGCTCGGCTCGTTCGCCGCGGCGGCGCACCGCCTGCACCTGGCCGCGCCGACCGTGAGCCTGCACGTCGCCGAGCTGGAGTCGCGCCTGGGCGCCAGCCTGCTGCTGCGCCAGCGGCATCGCGTCGTCCCCACCGGAGTCGGCCAGGGCCTCATCGAGCGCGGCCGCCGGCTGCTCGCCGAGGTCGACGCCGCGCTCGACGACGTCGCACGCCAGGTCGAGGGCCGGGCCGGCCGCGTCCGGCTCGGGGCGTCCACCG
>DASYCA010000195.1:0-15833 GCA_036500445.1 Burkholderiaceae bacterium
CCGATTCCACCGAGGCCATCAAACCCTTGCTGGGCGAATTCGTCCGCAGCCACCGCGAGCGGCTGTCGCCCGAGCAGGTCGGGCTGCCGCGCGGCGTGCGCCGGCGCGCGGTCGGCCTGCGGCGCGAGGAGGTCGCCGCGCTGTGCGGCATCAGCCCGACCTGGCTGACCTGGATCGAGCAGGGCCGCGCGTCGTCGCTGTCGTCGGCGACGCTGGCGCGTTTGGCCGAGGCGCTCGTGATGACGCCGGCCGAGCGCGCCTACCTGTTCGACCTCGCCGCGCTGCGCGATCCCGAGGCGGGCGCCGACGCGGCCGATGCGCTCGCGAGCGAGGCGCTGCAGGCGCTGCTGAAGACCGCGGTCGGCCAGATCCGCTCGCCCGCCTATGTGATCGACCGGGCCTGGGACGCCGTCGCGTGGAACCGCCCCGCGGCCGTGCTGTTCGACGCCTGGCTCGGCAAGGCGGCCGTCGAGCGCAACCTGCTGCGCTACACCTTCCTGGACCCGGGCGCGCGCCGCTTCATCGACGACTGGCCGGAGCGCGCGCGCCGGCTGGTCGCCGAGTTCCGCGCCGACCGCAGCGCGAGCCTGCAGGAGCCGGCAACACGCACGCAGATCGAGGCCTTGCGCCGCGAAAGCGCCGATTTCGATCGCCTCTGGCGCCAGCAGGACGTGCTCGAGCGCGAAGGCGGCGAACGCGTGTTCGAGCATCCGCAGCAGGGTCGAGTGAGCCATCGCCAGCTCACGCTGCGGGTTGCGAATGCGCCGCAGCTCAAGCTCGTGATGCTGCTGTGAACGGCGGCGGCCGCCGCGCCGGGTGGCGGCTCAGGACAGCAACTGCTTGCGGGCCCGGTGCAGCCGCACGAACAGGTTGTCCTCGCTGATGCCGAGCTCGGCGCAGACCTCCTCGGTGCTCTGCTCCTCGAGCACGCGCAGCCGCATCACGTCGCGCAGGCCGGGCGGCAGCGCCTCGATCCGCTTCAGCGCGATCATCAGCAACTGCTGCTGCTCGGCGATCTCGTCCGGGCGCGGCTGCGGGCACTCGACCGCATGCGCCGGGCTGCCCTCGGCGTCGACGTCGTCGAGCGAATCCATCCCGACGTTGCGCCGCACCGTGTCGACGATCTTGTTTTTCAATACCGCCGTGAGCCACGAGCGCAGCGCGGCGCGGCCGGCGAACACCGCGCGGCCTGACAGCACCGCCTCGAAGACGTCGTGGACGGCGTCCTCGGCCATCAGCGGGTCGCGCAGCTTGCGCTGGGCGAAGCGCACGAGGTAGCTGCGGTGCGAGACCAATTCGCTGGTCGAGACCGTCGAGACGCTCAGGGGGAGCGCGGGGGTCGGCAAGGTGGCGTCGAGGTTCATGGGGTCGGTCTCCGCAGAAGCGATGAATGAACTGTCGTCGCGCCGGCTCGCGCCAGCCTCAACAAACCTCACAGGACGATCACATTTGCGTAAGAACGGCGCGCGGCCGGCCGACAATCAGGTCATGCCTGCCGCCGCCCGCATCCTCGTCGCCGAGGACCAGACCGACATCCGCGACTTGCTCGTGATGAACCTGCGCAGCGCCGGCTACGAGGTCTCGGCCGTCGGCGACGGCGAGCAGGCGCTGGCGCGCCAGATGGAGCAGGCGAGCGACCTGCTGATCCTCGATTTGATGATGCCGCGCATGGACGGCCTGGAGGTCTGCAAGGCGCTGCGCGCGCGCGGCAGCGCGACGCCGATCCTGATGCTGACCGCGAAGTCGACCGAGCTCGACCGCGTCCTCGGCCTGGAGCTCGGCGCCGACGACTACCTGACCAAGCCTTTTTCACTCGCCGAGTTGCTCGCCCGCGTGAAGGCCTTGCTGCGCCGCGCCGACCTGCTCGCGGCCGCCCAGGCCGCCAACGCCCAGGCGCCCGGGCGCGGCGCGGCGCCGATCCGCAACGGCGAGCTCGAGATCCTGCCGGCCAAGCGCCAGGTCCGCTGCCGCGGCGCATCGATCGAGCTGACCGCGCTCGAGTTCGATTTATTGCTGCACTTCGCGAGCCACCCGGGCCACGTGTTCTCGCGCGCCCAGCTGCTGAACGCGGTCTGGGGCTACACCCACGACGGCTACGAGCACACCGTGACGACGCACATCAACCGGCTGCGCGCCAAGCTCGAGGCCGACCCGCTGCGCCCCGAGATCATCCTGACCGCGCGCGGCGCCGGCTACAAGATGCGCGATCTGTCGGCATGAGCGTTCGGGTCAAGCTCGCGCTGACGATCTTCGCGACCGGCCTGATCACCGCGTTGCTGGTGATCGCGACCGTCATCTACTCGTTCCAGCGCTTCGAGCACGAGACGACCTACCGGCGCGGCACCGCGTTTCTCGGCCGCGTGACGGCCAACAACGACTACCTGTTCGAGACCTACGAGCGTCAGCCGGATCAATTCCGCGGCTGGCTGCGCAACATGGTGCTGTTCGAGCCCGACACCCAGCTCTACCTGCTCGACCTGGACGGCGCGGTGCTCGCGACCAGCGGCCACGCGAAGATCGCGCCCGGCTACCGCGTCGCGCTGACGCCGGTGCTGCGCGCGATCGGCCAGCCCGACGCCGCCTACGTGATGGGCGACGACCCGGAGCGCATGGACGCGAACGCCGTCGTCGCGGTCCAGCCGGTGCGGCGCGCGGTGATGGGCGCGAACGACCCGGTCGTCGGCTACCTCTACCTCGTGCTGCACACCGGCCAGCTGCCCGAAGGCCGCTGGGCCGCGCTGCGCATGAGTTTTGGTCGCCCGGCGCTCGGGCTGATCCTGGCGATCGTCGCGTTCACGACCTTGGTCGCCGTGTTGATCATCGTCTCGGTCACGCGGCCGTTGCAGCGCCTGACCGATGCGGTCGCGACGCTGTCGCAGCGCGGGCTGGAAGATTCGCCGCCCGGCACGCCGCAGGTCGTGCTGCCGACCGCGACGCGCGACGAGTTCGGCCAGCTCACCGCCGCGTTCGTGATGCTGATCGACATCTGCCGCAGCCAGTGGAACGAGCTGCGCCGGCTCGATCATTTCAGGCGCGAAGGGGTCAGCAATCTGTCGCACGACCTGCGCTCGCCGCTGACCGCGACCGTCGCCTGCCTCGAAACGCTGGACGGCCGCTGGGGCAACGACGCCGCGCGCGCCGACGACAGGCGGCTGGTCGAGATCGCGCTGCGCAACACCCGCAACGCGGCGCGGCTGGTGCAGTCGCTCGGCGACCTGGCCAAGCTCGACGAGCCCGAGTTCAAGCTCCACACCGAGCTCGTCGACGCCGACGAGCTGCTCGACGACATCGGCATGCGCTTCGCCGAGCGTGCCGCGCAGCAAGGCGTCGCGCTGCATGCGGAGCACCCGCAGGGCGCGGCGCCGGCCTTCGCCGCGCTCGACATCGAGCTGTTCGAGCGCGCCGTCGCGAACCTGGTCGACAACGCGCTGAAGTTCTGCCCCCCGGGGGCGCGCATCCTGCTGTCGGCGCGGGTCGTGGGGGATCGCGTCCAGGTCAGCGTCGCCGACACCGGCGTCGGGATCGCGGCCGCCGACCTGCCGCACCTGTTCGACCGCTTCTATCAAAGCCGCCAGAGCGTCGCACCGGCGACCGGCGAGGGCGGCAAGGGCCTGGGCCTGGCGATCGTCAAGCGCATCGTCGAGCTGCATGGCGGCAGCGTCGCGGTGAGCAGCGAGCTCGGCGCGGGGACGAACGTGGTGCTGGAGGTGCCGAAGGCGGCCGGCTGAGCGCCTTGCCCCGAGATGGCGCATCGGCGTGCACACTTGTTCACAGGGTTTTCCGGGAAACCCCTAGTTACCCTGGGGCATTGCACCTCTAAAGTCACAACCCTCGCAGCAGGCACCGCCATGGTGCCTCGCAGGACGAGGCCGAGGAGACATTTCAAGCGTGCCGCGGCAACCGCCGCGGTCGCAACAACACTCAGGTCGCAGTCCGGGCCGAAGCAAAAACCGAAGGGCGCCAGCCGATGCTGGCGCCCTTTGTCCTTCAGGGTTGCGCGGTGTGCAATTGGCGGGTGTTCGCCCGTTTGTTCGATCTGACGCGGCGGGTCTCGCTGCCTAAGATCGACACCTCTGTTCTCGTGCTCTGGAAGTTGCCCGCCATGCCCGTCGATCCCGAACTGCGCTCGCTGAGCATCGACATCCCGTCGCAGCCCGACTCGCTGGTCAAGCTGTCGCTGATGCTGGCCGAGGACAACATCAACCTGCAGGCCGTCAGCGGCCTGATCGCTTCCGACATGGCGCTCGCTTCGGCGGTGCTGAAGGCCGTCAACTCGTCGCTGTACGGGCTGCGCGGCCGCGTCCAGTCGGTCCAGCAGGCGATCACCCATTTGGGCACGCGCGAGGTCGCCGCGGTCACTTTCGAGATGGGGCTGCGCGCCGTCTTCCCGGCCGCGCCCGAGCTCGAGCCGCTGTGGGAGCGCGCCGGCGTGCGCGGCCTGCTGATGAGCCGCATCGGCCAGGCGCTGGACATCGATCCCTGGGCCGCGCACTCGGCCGGCCTGTTCGAGGAGTGCGGCAAGGCGGTGCTGTTCCGCCATTCGCCGCAGCGCTATCGCAAGCTGCTGGCCGAGGCCGCCGACGACGAGGAGCTGCTGCTGCTCGAGCATGACGAGTTCGGCGTCAGCCACGACGCGCTCGGTGCCGCGCTCTGCGAAAGCTGGGGCCTGGTGCCGACGGCGGTCGCGAGCGTGCGCTACCACGTGATCGTCAACGTCACGCGCGAGCTGCCGATGCAGCTGCCGCGCCGCGGCATCTGCGCGCTGTCGGCGCTGGCGCACGCGCTGATGACGAACCCGGAGACGCTCGACGAGATCGCCGCGGCCGTCGCGCCGCAGGCCGGCCTCGACGTGACGCTGGTCACGCGCGGCGCGCGCAAGGTCCAGGAAGACCTCGAAGCCGCGATGGCGCGCGCCCAGGCCGCCGCGTAGCCCCCAGGCCACGCCGGGCCCACGCGGTTCGGGGGAATCCCGCGGCGCCGCCGAGCGCGAGGCGATTCGGCCCTACAGTTCCGGGTTGGCCGAAATCGGCCGCGAAGGAACCCGATCGATGAAAACCCGTCGCGAGATGATGTCTCGCAGCGCCGCCGTCGCGCTGCTGCTGGCCGGTGCCGGCGTGCTGCCCGCCCGCGCCCAGAGCGTCTATGCGAAAGCCGCGTTCGAAGCCAAGACCGTCGATGACGTGATCAAGGGCCTGGGCATCGCCAAGCCGGTCGAGAGCAAGGACATCGTGCTGACCGCGCCCGACATCGCCGAGAACGGCGCCGTCGTCCCGATCGCCGCGAGCAGCGCGCTGCCCGGCGTCAGGCGCATCGCCTTCCTGGTCGACAAGAACCCGACCACGCTGGCCGGCATGTTCGACTTCACCGACCTGGTCGAGACCAGCATCTCGACGCGCATCAAGATGCAGCAGACGGCCAACGTGATCGCGGTCGCGATCACCGACGACGGCAAGGTGCTGTTCGCGCAGAAGGAAGTCAAGGTCACCTTGGGTGGCTGCGGCGGCTAGTCGACGAAAGAGCAGGAGAACACGATGTCCGATCCGATGCGCATCCGCGCGCAAGTCCAAGGCAGCGGCGCCGTCGTGCGCGTGCTGATGAGCCACGAGATGGAAACCGGCCTGCGCAAGGACGCGGCCGGCAAGCTGGTGCCCGCCTGGCACATCATCGAAGTGACCGCCGCGCTGAACGGCAAGACCGTGATGACGGCCCAGTGGGGCACCGCGATCGCGAAGAACCCGTTCACGCAGTTCAACGTGAAGGGCGCGAAGGCCGGCGACAAGATCAGCATCAGCTGGGTCGACAACCACGGCGACAAGCGCACCGACGAAGCGACGATCGCATGAGGATGAAGACGCGCCTGTGCCCGCCCGTCGCGCTCGGCGCCGCAGCGCTGGCGCTGGCCGCGCTGTCGGGGCCGGCCCCGGTGCTGGCCCAGACCAGCACCGCCGAAGGCATCGCGCAGTACCGCGCGCTGCTCGCCGACGGCAACCCGGCCGACCTCTGGGAGGCCAAGGGCGAGCTGCTCTGGAAGCAAAAGCGCGGCTCGAAGAATGTGTCCCTCGAAGGCTGCGACCTGGGCAAGGGCCCGGGGGTCGTGAAGGGCGCGTTCGTCGAACTGCCGCGCTGGTTCAAGGACACCGGCCGCGTCCAGGACCTGGAATCGCGCCTGCTCACCTGCCTGCAGGCCCAGGGCTTCGATCCGGCCGCGATCGCGGCGACGCCGTTCGGCACCGGCGAGCAGGTCAACATCGAGGCGCTCGTGACCTATGTCGCCGCGGCCTCGAAGGACATGCGTTTCAATTTGCCGCAGGACCGTCCCGAGGAACGCCGCATGGCCGAGGTCGGCAAGCGCCTGTTCTACTTCCGCGCCGGCCCGTACGACTTCTCCTGCGCGTCCTGCCACGGCGAGCCGGGCAAGCGCATCCGGCTGCAGGATCTGCCCGACCTGACGAAGAACCCCGGCGACGGCATCGGCTTTGCCGCGTGGCCCGCCTACCGCGTCTCCAGCGGCGAGCTCTGGAGCATGCAGCGCCGGCTCAACGACTGCTTCCGCCAGCAGCGCTTCCCGTTCCCCGGCTACGCGTCGGATGCGACGATCGCGCTGTCGACCTTCATGGGCGTGCAGGCGCACGGCGCCGTCTCGATCGCGCCGGGGATCAAGCGATGAAAAAGCTCAAGCCCGCCGCGCTGATCGCCACCGCGCTGCTCGCCGGCTGCGCCACCGCGCCGAACCCGCAGGCGCTCGACCAGGCCGCACAGGAGATGCTGAAGGCCTCGTTCCGCGAGCAGGGCATCGCCAAGCTCGACCGGCTCACGCAGGACGAACTCCAGCAGGCCTGCTCGGCCGAGACGCCGCCCGCGCCCGAGCTCGCAAAGCGCCTGGAGGCGGCCCAGGCCGCGACGATCCAATGGCCCGCCGACGGCGTCTACCTCGGCGACTGGCGCAAGGGTGAACAGCTGGCACAGAACGGCCGCGGCATGACCTGGACCGACCCGGCCGGCGTGCCCGCCGGCGGCAATTGCTACAACTGCCACCAGCTCGACAAGGCCGAGATCTCGTACGGCACGATCGGCCCGAGCCTGTACAAGTACGGCAAGCTGCGCGGCGTCAGCGACCCGCTCGCACCCGCCTCGGCGGCGGTCGTCCAGTACACCTGGGGCAAGATCTGGAACGCGAAGGCGACCAACGCCTGCTCGAACATGCCGCGCTTCGGCCATGCCGGGGTGTTGACCCCCGGCCAGATCCGCGACCTGATGGCCTTGCTGCTGGATCCGGCCTCGCCCGTCAACAAGTAGCGCCGAATCCACGCCAGGGCTTTCACCCTAGGCACGCCGGCGGTGATGCCCTAGTGTCGGGGCAGACATGTCCGCCCCGTTCATCGACCCGGCTTGCTTCGCGTTACAGCGCCTCTACCACTGGGAGGCGAGTGCGCCCGACCGCGTGGTTCTGACCCAGCCGCTCGCCGGCGGGGTGTTGCGCGAGTACACCTGGGCCCAGGTGATGGACGAATCCCGCCGCATCGCCGCGCACCTCGTGAGCCTGCGGCTCGAGCCCGGCAGCCGGGTCGCGATCCTGTCGAAGAACTGCGCGCACTGGCTGATGGCCGACTTCGCGATCTGGCTCGCCGGCCATGTCTCGGTGCCGCTGTACTCGACGCTGGCCGCCGGCACGATCGCGCAGATTCTCGAGCACAGCGGGGCGGCGCTGCTGTTCATCGGCAAGCTCGACGGCTGGGAGGCGATGCGGCCCGGCGTCCCCGCCGGCCTGCCCTGCATCGCGCTGCCGCTGGCGCCGCCGGCGGCGGCCACGTCCGGCGTGCCGCGCTGGGACGATCTCGTGCAAGCGACCGCCCCGCTGCCCGGACAGCCGCTGCGCGACGCCGACGAGCTCGCGACCATTCTCTACACCTCGGGCACGACCGGCGTGCCCAAGGGCGTGATGCACAGCTTCGCGAGCTTCGCGTGGTCGATCACGAGCGCGCTGAAGCGCGTGCCGCTGACGGGCGAGGCGCGCATGCTCTCGTACCTGCCGCTCGCCCACGTCGCGGAGCGCACGCTGATCGAACACGGGCTGCTCGCGACCTCGATGCACGTGTTCTTCGCCGAGAGCCTGGAGACCTTCGTCGGCGACCTGCAGCGCGCGCGGCCGACCTGCTTCTTCTCGGTGCCGCGCCTGTGGGTCAAGTTCCAGCAGGGCGTTCACGCCAGGCTGCCGCCGGAGAAGCTCGCGCGGCTGCTGAAGCTGCCGCTCGTCGGCCGGCTGGTTGCGAAGAAGGTCCTCGCCGGGCTCGGGCTGGAGCACTGCACGATCGCCGCCGGCGGCGCCGCACCGATGCCGCCGGAGCTGCTGCGCTGGTACGCGGCGCTCGGCCTGCCGATCGTCGAGGTCTACGGCATGACCGAGAACTGCGGCGTCTCGCACGCGACGCTGCCCGGCGAGCAGCACCCGGGGACCGTCGGCCTGCCGTACGAGGGAGTCCAGAGCCGGCTCTGCCCCAGCAGCGGCGAGCTGCAGGTGAGAAGCCCGGGCCTGATGCTTGGCTACTACAAGGCCCCCGAGCTGACGCGCGAGGCCTTCACCGGCGACGGCTGGCTGCACACCGGCGACAAGGGCCGGCTCGATGCGCAGGGGCAATTGCGCATCACCGGCCGCGTCGAGGACCTGTTCAAGACCCGCAAGGGCAAATACGTCGCGCCGGCGCCGATCGAGGACCGGCTCGTGATGAACGGCGCCGTCGAGGCCTGCATCGTCACCGGCGCCAACCTGGGCCAGCCGCTCGGCCTCGTGATGCTGAACGCCGAGGCTGCGCGGCGTTCCGGGGCGAACGGCGGCCGCGCCGCGGTGGAGATCTCGCTCGCCGCCCACCTCGACGCGATCAACGCCCGGCTCGACCCGCACGAGCAGCTCGACTGCCTGGTCGTCGTGAAGGAGCCGTGGACGATCGCCAACGGCTTCATCACGCCGACCTTCAAGATCAAGCGCAACCGGATCGAAGAGGTCTACGGCCCGCTGCTGGAGAACTGGTCCCGCGCCGACCAGCGCGTCGTCTGGCAGTGAATGGGGCCCCCGGCTGCGGGTACGCAGCCACCCCCCGAGGGGGTGTCGGCCCGCTTGGGAGCGGCCCGGCGCTGGACCGACCGCCGCCGACGTGAATCGCGCGCTACAGTCGCATCGAACCGGCTTCTTGACCGATCGATGACCGAACCCCTGCGCTCCCCCCGTCCCGCGATCAGCTGCGTGGTGCCGGCCTTCAACGAGGCCGCCAACCTCGGTCTGCTGCTGACCGGCCTGACCGGGCAGCTCGCGGCGCTGACCGATCGCTGGGAGATCATCATCATCGACGACGGCAGCCGCGACGCGACGCCCGCGGCGATGGCGCCCTGGCTGACCCGCCCCGGCGTGCGCTATGTGCGGCTGTCGCGCAACTTCGGCAAGGAGGCCGCGTTGACGGCCGGCATCGACCGCGCCGAGGGCGAGATCGTGCTGCTGTTGGACGCCGACCTGCAGCACCCGGCGTCGCTGGTGCCCGAGATGGTCAGCGCCTGGATAGCCGGCGCCGACATGGTCTGCGCCGCGCGCGCCTCGCGCGCCGACGAGAGCTGGCCCAAGCGCCTGGGTACCGCGATCTTCTACTACCTCGTGAACCACAACTCGGCGGTGCCGATCCCGGTCGACGCGGGCGATTTCCGGCTGATGGACCGGCGCGTCGTCGATGCGCTGAAGGCGCTGCCCGAGCGCAACCGCTTCATGAAGGGGCTGTACGCCTGGGTCGGCTTCCACAACGTGATCATCCCGTACGTGCCGGCCGAGCGCCATGCCGGCACCAGCAGCTTCTCGCTGCGCAGCCTGTCGCGCCTGGCGTTCACCGGCGTCACCGCGTTCACGAACGCGCCGCTGCGGCTGTGGAGCGCGCTCGGCGTGATCGTCGCGCTCGGTGCACTCGCGTTCGGCGCGTGGATCGTGCTGTCCTACCTGCTGTACGGCAATTCGGTCGCCGGCTGGGCGACGCTGGTGTGCGGGATGATGTTCTTCAGCGGCGTGCAGCTGCTGTCGATCGGCATCCTCGGCGAGTACGTCGGCCGGATCTTCGACGAGGTCAAGCAGCGGCCGGTCTATCTGATCGGCAGCGAAGCCGGGCACGGCGCGCTGGGCGAGCCGGCGCCGGCGTTGGCAACTGCGTTGGCCTCCGCGCCGGCACCGGCCGCGTCGCCGCCGCGCCCGCCGGCATGACGCGCATCCTCGCGCTCTGTGCCGACGACTTCGGGCTCAGCCCGGGCATCAGCGCCGGCATCGCCCGGCTGGCCGCGGCGCGGCGCCTGACCGCGATCTCGTGCATCACCAACAGCCCGCATTGGCCGACGCAGGCGCCGCGCCTGCACGGGCTGCCGGAGACGGTCGACATCGGCCTGCATCTGAATTTCACCGAGGGCGCGCCGCTCAGCCCCCGCCTGGCCAGGCGCTGGCCGACGCTGCCGCCGGTGTCGACCTTGATCGCGCGCGCCCACCTCGGGCTGTTGCCGCGCGCCGACCTGCGCAACGAGGTCCACGCGCAGCTGCGCGCCTTCATCGGCGCCTACGGCGAGGCGCCGAAATTCATCGACGGCCACCAGCACGTCCACCACCTGCCCCGGCTGCGCGAGATCATCCTGGACATGGCCGAGCACGTGCAGCCGCTGCCCGCGCTGCGCAACACCGGGCGCCTGCTCGGGCCGGGCTTCGGCTTCAAGCGCTGGGTCATCCGCAACACCGGCGGCCACGCGCTCGAGCGCGCGCTGCACCAGCGCGTGCTCGCGCACAACCCGGTGCTGCTCGGTGCCTACGATTTCCAGACGCTGGACTACGGCGCGCTGATGCGGCGCTGGCTCGCGCTGCTGCCGCCCGAGGGCGGGCTGGTGTTCTGCCACCCGGGCGCGCGCGACCCGGGCGACTCTCCGGATGCGATCGGCGCGGCTCGACTGCGCGAGCTCGCGTATTTGGGCAGCGCGGATTTCGGCGACGATTTGATCGAGGCCGGCGTCGAGCTCGGCCGCGTCTGGGCCACGTCCGACTAGCGAAACGTCCAGTGGCGGTTGATCGCGAAGGTCAGCAGCAGGCCGATGCCGGTGGCGACGACTTGCGCCAGCAGGTAGTACAGCCCGAGCCGCACGCCGAGCGCGACGATCGCCATGCCGAGCAGCGCGCCGAACAGCGCGGTCAGCTGAAACCGCGGCCATGACGCGCTGACGGCGCCGGTGTGGGCGAAGGTGAACCAGCGGTTGCCCGCGTACGCGACCTGCGCGCCGACGACCGCGCCGCTGCCCGACGCGAGGTAGGCCGGCCAGTGGCCGCCCTCGACGCCCCCGATCAGCACCAGGTAGTGGACGGCCGTCGCGAGCGCGCCGACGAAGCCGTAGCGAATGAAATGACGCATCGACGGGCTCAGGCGCACGCCGTCACGGGCAGGCCCGCGCCGGCACGCGCCAGAGTTCGGCGCGCCGGTCGCTCATCACGCGCGCCGCGCCGTTCAGCGCGGCGACGCGCGGCGCGTCGTCCGGCAGCGTGATGAACCAGACCGCGGCGCCGGCGTCGCCGCAGGTCAGCGCGTCCAGCGTCGCGAGCGGTTTCAGCAGCGCGCGGCCGAGCGCCGGGTCGAAGCTGGCCGCGTCGAAGACCTCCTTGCGCCAGTTGTCGTGCTGCGGCAGCTCCGGGTCGTCCCAGGCGCTCGCGATCACGACCGGCCGGGTCAGGCGGGCGTAGAACGGCACGTCGTAGAAGTATTCGTCGACCATCACGACGCGATCGTCCGGACGCATCTGCGCGCCGAGTTGGAGCGCAAGCGCACGGCTCGACTGCGGCGCCTTCCAGGCGACGACGGCGACGAGCGCGACGCAGGCGACCGCGGCCGCGCCCATCACCGTCGGCCAGACACGCCGACGGCCTTCGGCCGCGGGCGCGGACACCGCCAGCGCCAGCAGCGCGCACCACGGCGCCAGCGCCGGCAGCACGTAGCCGATCAGTTTCGAGCTCGGAATCGAAAAGAAGCCGACCACCGCGATGATCCACCAGGCGTACAGCCCGAGCGTCGCATCGCGCCCGGCCGTGAGTCGTATGATCGCCGCCGGCAGCCACGCGCTCCACGGCAAGGTGAGCAGCGGCACCAGCACGATGAAGAACCAGACGCCGTGGACGTTGTTGAAGTTCGTCTGCGCGAAACGTCTGAAATGCTGCTCGATCACGAAGTAGTCGAAGAAGCCCGGGTAGCGCAGTTGCATCGCGACGAACCACGGCAGCCCGACGAGCGCGAACGCGAGCAGCCCGAGCGGGTGCAGCAGCCCGAGCAGCTGGCGCCAGCGGGCTTGAGCGATCAACCACGGGCCGATGATCAGCATCGGCAGCACGATGCCGATCAGGCCCTTGGCGAGCAGCGCGAGCGCGCACAGCACCCAGCCGGCGACGAGCCAGCGCAGGTCCACGCGCGGCGGCTCATCCACCGCGCGCGCGATCGCGAGGACCGCGGCGGCGATCAGCCCGCCGACCAGCATGTCGTGGTTCGCGTACTGCGCGCCGACGAAGAAGAACGGCGTCGTCGCGAGCACCCCGAGCGCGATCGCGGCGGCGCGCGCGCCATGCCAGCGCCGCATCGCGAGCAGCAGTGCGGCGCCCATCAGCCAGGCGCCGACGAAGGAGCCGAAGCGGCCGGCGAAGACGTTCTCGCCGAACACGCGCATCGCGACGATGTCGAGCCAGTAGAACAGCGGGGGCTTGTGGAAGAAGGGCAGACCGTTCAGCGTCGGCACCCACAGGTCGCCGTGCAGCATCGCGCGCGCGACCTCGGCGTAGCGGCCCTCGTCGGGCAGCAGCAGCGGGCGCAGGCCGAGGGTGGCGAGCAGCCACAGCGCGAGCAGGCCGAGCAGCAGGCAGGGTGAAGTCCAGCGCGAGCCGGACGAATCGCCGGCGGGAGCCGGACCAGGCGCGAGATCGGGAGCGGGAAAGGCGGGCACGGCCCGGATTAGATCACTCCCGGCTCAATCCACCTTCGCGCCGGAAACCTTCACGACCTTGCTCCACTTCGCCGTCTCCGCGGCGATGAATTTCGCGAACTCGGCCGGCGACTGGCCGCCGGGGATCGCGCCCTGCGACAGCATCCGCTCTTTCAACTCCGGCGTCTTCAGCGCGGCCGCGGTTTCCTGCTGGATCCGGTTGACGATCTCCATCGGCGTGTGCGCCGGCGCGAGCAGCCCGAACCACGAGCTCGCGTCCAGGCCCTTCACGGAGCCGCCGGTCTCGGAGACCGTCGGCACGTCGGGCAGCGACTCGCTGCGCTGCAGCGAGGTGACCGCCAGCGCCTTGAGCTTGCCGGACTTGATGTGCGGCATCGACGACGGCAGGTTGTCGAACATCAGGTCGGTCGTGCCGGCGATCAGATCGAGCAGTGCCGGGCCCGAGCCGCGGTACGGGAAGTGCAGCATGTAGGTGCCGGTCATGCTCTTGAACAGCTCGCCGGTCAGGTGGATCGAGGTGCCGTTGCCGCTGGACGCGTAGTTCAGCTTGCCCGGGTTCGCCTTCGCATACACGATCAGGCTCGCGACATCATGGATGCCATAGGCCTGCATCTTGGCCGGGTTCATCACCAGCACGTTCGGCACGCCGGCGACCAGCGTGATCGGCGTGAAATCGCGCACCGCGTCGTAGGGCATCTTCGGGTACAGCGAGGGGTTGATCGCGTGCGTGCCGACCGTGCCCATCACGAGGTTGTAGCCGTCGGGCGCCGACTTCGCGACCAGGTCGGCGCCGACATTGCCGCCGG
Source organism: Burkholderiaceae bacterium (assembly GCA_036500445.1). Taxonomy (GTDB): domain Bacteria; phylum Pseudomonadota; class Gammaproteobacteria; order Burkholderiales; family Burkholderiaceae_C; genus LMDS01. Next base: position 13,788 of record DASYCA010000195.1, read on the forward strand.
CGCCGGGCCGGTTGTCGATGATGAAGGTCTGGCCGAAGGCCTTGCCCAGCTCGGGCGCGAGCGAGCGCGCGAGGATGTCGGTGGTGCCGGCCGGCGTGAACGGCACGACGATGCGCACCGGTTTACTCGGCCAGGGCGAATCGGCGGCCCAGAGGGCGGAGGTGAAGGGCAACAGGCCCGCGCTGGCGAGCAGGCGGCGGCGGCGAAGCGAACTCATGGAGGCTCTCGGAGACACGATCCGCGCAGTGTCGCGCGACGCGTCGCCCTCGCGCAGAGGGCTTGCCCGAGGGCCGCAGCAAATGAAGCGGGAAGCGCGCGCTCAGAGCGCGTCGAAGTCGGTGTCGGTCTCGACGTCGACCGGGCGGGTCGGCTTCATCAGCGGGAACAGCGGAAGCTGGCGCGGCGCGTGGCTGATCTGCAGCACGCGCGCGCTCGGCTGGCGCAAGGTCATCGGCAGCACCGGCGCACGGCGCAGCTGCAGGCTCGCCGCGATGTCGCCGCGCGCGACCGGCATGCGAGAGGTCTGGTTCGGCGCCTGGTTCGGCATCAACATGGTCAGGCCTCCCACGAGCTGGCGAGCGGCCCGGTGACCGGCATCAGCACGCTGGCGGCGTGGCTCATCCAGTCGCTCAGCGCGGGCGCGCTGGGCAGGCGGGTCGAGGCCGGCTGCGTCAGCCGCAACAGCGACGACGCGCCGCCTCGGCAACTCGGGTTCGCCGGCCGGGCGCGTCGGAGCAACGGGGCGGTGCGGGCAGAGCGGGGCAGCGGCATGGCAACGGCGTCCTTGTGGTGTCTCGTGCGCGGATCAGTGCAACGGCCGTGCCATGCGCTTTTTGAGTCCTGTCCAGGGTTCAAGGGACAAAAATTGATGGCGGCGCGAATCGGTCCGTGAAAAAGATGACGAAAACTGTAATCGAGAGGTTACAAGCACGACCGGATTTGTCCGGTGGAAACCCGATTCGGGTTCACGTGCTCGGGGGAACCCCACGCGGGATGGCCCCGATCAAGCGCCGCGTGTAGTCCTGCTGCGGCGCGTCCAGGATCTGCGCGACACCCGCCTGCTCGACGACCTCGCCGTCCTTCATCACCAGCACCTCGTCGGCCATGAAGCGCACCACCGCGAGGTCGTGGCTGATGAAGACGTAGGCCAGGCCGAGTTCGTCCTGCAGGTCCTTCAGCAGGTTCAGCACCTGGGCCTGGACCGAGACGTCGAGCGCGCTGACGGCTTCGTCGAGCACCAGCACCTCCGGGTCCAGCGTCAGGCAGCGCGCGATCGCGACGCGCTGGCGCTGGCCGCCGGAGAACTCGTGCGGGTACTTGTCCAGCGCCGAGTCGTCCAGCCCGACCTTGGCCAGCAGCGCACGGGCGCGCGCCGCGCGCTCGCCGGCGTTCGCGCCGATCGCGTGGATCGTCATCGGCTCGACCAGCGTCTGGCCGACCGTGAAGCGCGGGTTCAGCGACGCGTACGGGTTCTGGAACACGACCTGGATGCGCTTGCGCATCGCGAGCATCTCGGGCTTGCCCAGACCGAGCAGGTCGATGCCGTCGAAGCGGACGGCGCCGCCGACCGGCCCGCCGTTCGGCTCGTGCAGGCGCAGCAGCGCCAGGCCCAAGGTCGTCTTGCCCGAGCCGGATTCGCCGACGATGCCCAGCGTGTGGCCCTGCCTGAGCTGAAAGCTCGCGCCGATCCCGCGCGCCCCGCCGAGCGCCTTGAATTCGCGGCGGCCGAACACGCCGCGGCGCAGCCAGAAGCTCTTCGTCAGCGCGTGGGCCTCGAGGATGACGCGGGCGGCCGGGTCTTTCGGTCGACTCTGCGCCGCGGCGGCTCGGCCGGCGATGTGGTCGTCGATCACCGTCAGCCGCGCCGCGCCGCCGCGTTCCAGCGTCGGGCGGCAGGCGAGCAGCGCCTTCGTGTAGGCGTCCTGCGGCGCCGCGAAGATGGCGGCGACCGGCCCCTGCTCGCGCACCGTGCCGTGGCGCATCACGACGACGTGGTCGGCGATCTCGCCGACCACGCCCAGGTCGTGGCTGATGAACAGCATGCTC
>DASYCA010000196.1:0-5275 GCA_036500445.1 Burkholderiaceae bacterium
TCAAACATTTCTTTACAACGAAGTTCCGCGGCCCGGCCTCGCGATATATGGCCACGATGGTGCTCGATATCGATCAAACGCACCGTGATCGTGCCCGCCGCGATCAGCAGCGTCGGCATCGCGTCCGCCTCGAGTTCGGTGTTGATGCGGCAACTCACGACGTGCGACCAGGTCCGCCGCCACGCGACCCAGCGCGGATGCCGCCGCGCGACCTCGTCGAAGCCGTTCGCCAGCAGCGTCAGGCGCCGGCTGGACGACACCCATTGGCTCAGGTGCTCGATCACGTCGCGTTCGCCCAGCGGCCAGTCGGCAAAGTCTGGATCGGCCAGCCACAGCTCGCGGCTGCCGGCCGCCGCGGCTTCGGCGAAACCCTGGCGCAGCGCGGCCTGGAACTCGGCCCGGGTGGTGATCGGTTGATCGGGGCGGGCGCCGCTCGTCGTATCGGTCGTCGTATCGGTCATGAGGCTCTCCCCTTCAGCCCGGATCGTCGCGCAGCAACCAGCCGGCGTCCAGCCAATCGTCCAGCAACGTGCGCGCATCTTCGCCCAACTGCGCGAACTCGCGCGCCGTCAGCGCGCGCCGGTCGGCCAGGCGCCGCATCAGCCGGGCATCGCGGCCCGAGGCCCGGAACGATTCGCCGTTGATGAACAGATGGGCGTCGTCGTAGAGCGTGCGCGTGCGCGGGTCCAGGCGCACGCCGTGGGGTTCGTCGCGCGCCCCGTTCGCCACCGCGGCGTCGTCGCTCGTGTCGAACCAGACGCCGCGCTTGGGCTCGCTCAGCAGCTCGCCGAGCGCGCAGGCGAGCGCCCGCGGGTCGGCGAGCAGCCGCGCGACCGCGTCGGTCGCGAACGCCGCCAGCGCGCCCGGAATGCGGCCCGGCTCGGCCGTGGCCTCGAGCTTCGGGTCGCGGTACAGCGGGCCGGGCCGATCCGCATCGGCGCCGTCCAGCATCCGCTGCAGCACCTCGCGCGCGAGCTCGTCGCGGCCCGAGGCGCGAAAGCCGATCGAACAGGTCATGCACTCCCCCTCGGCCACGCCGTCGTGGGCCCAGCCGGGCGGCAGGTACAGCATGTCGCCCGGCTCGAGCAGGAACTCCTGCTCGGCCTCGAAGTTCGCGAGGATCTTCAACGGCACGTCGGGCACGAGTTCGGGCTGGGCGACGCGGCCGATGCGCCAGCGCCGCCGGCCCTCGATCTGCAACAGGAACACGTCGTACGAATCGACATGCGGCCCGACCCCGCCGCCATCGCTCGCGTACGACACCATCACGTCGTCCAGGCGCGCGTCGGGCACGAAACGAAAGCGCTCGAGCAGCGCGCGCGCGGCCGGCAGGTGCAGGTCCAGGCCCTGCACCAACAGCGTCCACTGCGGCTGCTTGAACGGCGGCAACGCGGCACGCGGCAGCGGGCCCTGGCGCAGCGACCAGCGCTCGCCGCGGCGCACGATCAGGCGCGACTCCACCTCCTCGTGCGAAGCCAGCGCGGCCAGCGCCGCGCGGCTCACGAGGCCCGCGCCGCCGGCGTCTTGCGGGGCCACGGCCTGGCGCACCAGCAGCGGCTTCTTCTGCCAGTGCCGGCGCATGAAAGCCTGCGGCGAAAGGCCGCCCAGCAAGGGGCTCGCGAGTGCAATGTCCATGCACGATTGTGCGATCATTGTTCGATGCTCATTTCGAACCCCTGCGTCGTCAGCCTCACCTGGAAGCTGCAAGACACCCAAGGCCAGCTGATCGACGAGCTGGCCGATCCGGTCGAGTTCTTCTACGGCGGCGACGACCTGCTCGCCAAGGTCGAGGAGGCCCTCGTCGACCAGGAGGCCGGCTTCACCGCCGCGCTGCACCTGGAGCCCGAACACGCGTTCGGCGACTACCAGCCCGAGCTGGTGTTCTTCGAGGACCGCAGCGTGTTCCCCGATGCGATCGAGGTCGGCATGCAGTTCGACGGCGTGCCCCCCGGCGCGACGACGCAAGGCCTACCGGCGGACGCGATCTACACCGTCACCGAGGTCTACCCCGGCCACGTGGTGCTCGACGGCAACCACCCGCTGGCCGGCATCGCGCTGCGCCTGGACCTGGTCGTGCGCGACGTGCGCGCGGCGACCGACGCGGAGATCGAGGCCGGCAGCGTCGGCCAGCCGGTCTTCACGGTGATGAACACGGCGCCGCCGAGCGGGCCGTCCCTGCATTAGCCGGCCAGGTCGAGCCGGGCGCGCTCCGCGCCCGTCACTTCAATTCGTCCTTGGCCGCCTGGCAGGCATTCGCCAGCTGCTCCCGCATCAGCTCGACGCACGTCAGATCGCCGTCCAGCAGCGCGTCCTTGATGCGCACGGTCTGCTCGAACGAGGCCTTCATGCGGCCCTTGTGCGACATCGCGATGCGGCGCAAGCGCCTGACCGGCCCGAGCAAGCCGTCGTGCGTGCGGTGCAGGACGACGTTCTCGGCGAGCGACATCACGGTGGCGTAGAAGGCATCCAGCTCCTGCGTGTAGCCGACCGGGTCGTCGGCCTCGACCTTGGCCTTCATCGCCTCGACCGCGCGGTTCAGCCTCGCCCGGCCGAGGTCGTCCATGTTCCGCGCGGCCAGCTCCACGGCCAGGCCCTCGAGCGCCGCGCGCACGGTGTAGATCTCGTCGACGTCGCGAACGGTGACCTCGCGCACGAACACGCCGACCCGCGCAATGATCGTGACCAACCCCTCGCGTTCGAGCTGCGCGAACGCCTCGCGCACCGGGGTGCGGCTGACGCCCAATTGCCCGGCCAGCTGGATCTCGAGCAAGCGGCTTCCGGGTGCGAGCAGGTTGCCGACGATCGCTTCGCGCAGCGCCGGCACGACGACGAGGTCGCTCAACGCGTCCGGCGCCGAAAGCTCGCGCTTGGGCGCCGCGTGGTAGCGCGCCGCGATCGCGTTCAGTGATTCGCTGGTCGGCTTTTGAAGCGTCATGAAGAGACAGGGAGGACTGGACAGCGCGACTATAGCTGTATACAGTGTATTCACAGAATCCAAACGCCCCCGCGGCGCCAGCCCATGCAGACCTCCTCCCGTCCCGGCCACGTCGCAGTGCACGAGCAATCGGGCGTCCTCAGCGTCACGCTCGAGAACCCGGAGGCCGGCAATGAAGTCACCTCGCCGATGTTCGCGACGATGCTGGAGGTGCTCGCGGCGCAGGCCTCGCGCCCAAGCGCCCGCGTGCTTCACCTGCGCGCGAAAGGATCCATCTTCTGCACCGGCCGTGAACGATCGGGCAAGGATGCGTTGTCGCTGCACGCCGAGGTGACGCGGCTGATCGCGCTGAAGAAGGCGCTCAGGAACACGCCGCTGATCACGATCGCCGAAGTGCAAGGCGATGCGAAGGGCTTCGGCCTGGGCCTGGCGATCCTGTGCGACTTCACGCTCGTGTCGTCGAGCGCGTCGCTGGCCTTTCCGGAGATGCGAAAAGGCCTGCCGCCGGCCGCGATCATGGCCTATCTCGGCAAATACGCGCTGCCCAAGCAAAGCTTTCCGCTGGTCCTTTTCGGCGACGATTTCACGCCGCAACAGGCGCTCGAGGCCGGCCTGATCACGCGCGTCTGCGCACCGCAGGCCCTGGCCGCCGACGCGGCCGCGCTGGCGGCGCGAATCACCACGCTGGACCCTGAATCCGCGCGGCAGTGCAAGTCCTATTTCCAGCAGGCGCAGGAAGGCAGCCTCGAGCAGAACTTCCGCCTCGCGACCGAGACCCTGGTCGTCAACAGCCTGCGCCTGATGGACGCGGCGCGCAGCTAGCCGCCAGCGCCCGAGCAAACTCTTCAATTTCAAAATCAAAGTTCAAAATCAAAGGAACACGGCAATGAACAAAGCGGTCTGGACGATCATCGGTGCGGGCATGGGCGGCAAGGGCCTCGCGGCCGAGCTCGGCATCAAGGGCATGCGCCTGCGCATCCACGACATCGACGACGCCCAGGTCGCCGGGATCCGCGCGTTGGGAGGCCTGAAGGTCGAGGGCCGCGACGCGAGCTTCGCGCCGATCGAGATGGCGACCACCGACCTGGCGAGCGCGGTCACCGGCGCGGACGTGCTGCTCGTGTCCATCTACGGCAATGCGCACGCCGAACTGGCGACCCAACTCGCGCCGATTCTGGTCGACGGCCAGACGATCGTGCTGATCCAGGGGCACTTCGCCGGCGCGCTCGTGTTCAAGGCGGCGCTGGACCGCGCCGGCTGCAAGGCGCGCGTGGACGTCTCGGAGATGGACGGCTACCCGTACATGCTGACGGTCAAGTCGCAGGACACGGTGCTGATGACGACCGTGAAGAAGCACTGGAACCTGGCCGCGATGCCGGCCTCCCGGACCGCGGCGGTGCTCGAGAAGATCGCCTTCGCCTTTCCCGGCCTCGAGGCGGCGAAGAGCCTGCTCGAGAACGCCTTCCTGGGCGGCGGCGGCATCTTTCACGTGGGCGGCATCATCACCAACGTCGGCAACGTCGAAGGCCCGCAGAGCTACAACTTCTACGCCGCGAACATGGTGCCCAGCGTGTGCCGGCTGCTCGAGCGGCTCGACGCCGAGCGCATCGCGGCGGCCAAGGCCTTCGGGCTGGACGCGCTCGACCTCAAGACCTGGCTCGGCAAGGTGTACGGCTACACCAACATGACGATGCACGAGGCGCTGCAGAAGATGGCCGTCACGCATTACCGCTTCGCGCCCGCGCCGAAGTCCCTGACGCACCGCTACCTGGTCCAGGACGTCGGCTGCGAACTGGTCCCGATCACCGCGTTCGGCAAGGTCGCCGGCATCCCGATGCCGGCCAGCGAAGCGGCGATCGAGATGGCGAATTCATTGACCGGACGCGACTTCCGCGCCGAAGGGCGCAACCTCGCGAACCTCGGCATCGAGGGGATGAGCGCTGCCGACATCAAAAAGCACGTGAGTGCCTGATCGAGATCACGACGCCCACCTAACTCAAGGGGAAAAAGATGTCCGCCTACGATCCGACGAATGAGCTTCAGCGCGAGACCGTGAAGAAGGTCTTCTGGCGCATTGTTCCGTTTCTGATCCTGATCTATTCGTGCGCCTACCTCGACCGGATCAACATCGGGACGGCCGCGCTGACGATGAACAAGGACCTGGGCATGACCCAGGCCCAGTTCGGCATCGCGTCGGGGATCTTCTTCATCGGCTATCTGATCTTCGAGATCCCGAGCAACTATGCGTTGGCCAAGTTCGGCGGGCGGATCTGGCTGGCTCGCATCATGATCACCTGGGGCGTGATCTCGGTCGCGGCCGGGTTCGTTCGCAACTTCAGC
>DASYCA010000197.1:0-3638 GCA_036500445.1 Burkholderiaceae bacterium
CTGACCAAGCCGATCTACAAGGGCCAGGTCGTGATGCCCAACCCGGCCTCGTCGGGCACCGGCTTCTTCGACGTGAGCGCCTGGCTCACGCTCTGGGGCGACGACGCCGGCAAGGGCGGCGGCTGGAAGTACATGGACGCGCTGCACGAGAACATCGCGCAGTACACCCACTCCGGCTCCAAGCCCTGCAACATGGCCGCGACCGGCGAGTACGTGCTCGGCATCTCGTTCGAGTACCGCGCCAACACCAACAAGGCCAAGGGCGCGCCGATCGACCTGGTGTTCCCGAAGGAAGGCCTGGGCTGGGACCTGGAGGCGATCGGCATCCACGCCGGCACCAAGAAGCTCGCGGCCGCGAAGAAGCTGGAAGACTGGGCCTCCAGCAAGGATGCGATGCGCCTGTACGGCCAGAACTTCGCGATCACCGCGATCCCGGGCGTCGCCGAGCCGTTGAAGAACGTGCCGGCCGACTACGAGGCGCGGCTCGTCAAGATGGATTTCGCGACCACCGCGAAGAACCGCGAGCGCGTGCTGGCGGAGTGGAACAAGCGCTACGACGCGAAGTCCGAGCCGAAGAAGTAAGCGGCGTTGCGATGAGCAGCTACCTGCGCCTGGACGGCATCCGAAAGAACTTCGGGTCCTTCCAGGCGCTGCGCGACATCGACCTGTCGATCGAGAAGGGCGAGTTCGTCTGCTTCCTCGGCCCGTCCGGCTGCGGCAAGACGACCTTGCTGCGCATCATCGCGGGGCTGGAGGCGCAGACCGCCGGCCGCATCCACCAGGGCGAGCGCGAGATCTCGGTGCTGCCGCCGGCGCAGCGCGACTACGGCATCGTGTTCCAGTCCTACGCGCTGTTCCCGAACCTGACGGTTGCCGACAACGTCGCCTACGGCCTGGTGAACCGCAAGCAGCCGCGCGCCCAGATCGCGAGCCGCGTCGAGGAACTGCTCAAGCTCGTCGGCCTGCCGGGCAGCGGCGCCAAGTTTCCGGCCCAGCTCTCGGGCGGCCAGCAGCAGCGGATCGCGCTGGCCCGCGCGCTCGCGACGAAGCCCGGGCTGCTGCTGCTGGACGAGCCGCTGTCCGCGCTCGACGCGCTCGAGCGGGTGCGCCTGCGCGGCGAGATCCGCGCGCTCCAGCATCAGCTCGGCGTCACCACCATCATGGTCACGCACGACCAGGAGGAGGCGCTGTCGGTCGCCGACCGCATCGTCGTGATGAACCAGGGCGTGATCGAGCAGGTCGGCACGCCGATGCAGGTCTACCGCGACCCGGCCACGCCGTTCGTGGCCGATTTCGTCGGCAAGATCAACGTGCTGCCGGGCCGCCTGCACCCGGGCCGCGCGCTGCAGATCGGCGCGAGCCGCTTCGTCTGCGAGCTCGACGCCGACGCGGCCCGCGACGTCAAGGTCTATCTGCGGCCCGAAGACCTGCTCGCCCGGCCGATCGCGCCAGGCGACGCGAACGTGTTCCAGGCCGACATCGAGAAGATCGAATTCCTCGGCTCGTTCTGCCACGTCGGCGTGCGCTCGGCCGAGATCGGCCCGCAGCCGCTCACCGTGTACCTGTCGCTGAACTACATCGCCGAGCACGGCCTGCAGGTCGGCAGCCGGCTGCCGCTGCGCGTGATGCCCGAACGCATGCGCTTTTTCTGAACGCGCCCGCGCCCGCCGCCGTCTCTGCCGCCGTGTCCGCCGTCCTGCCCGCTTCGACCGCCGCCGCGCTGCGCCAGCGCGCGCACTGGACCGACCGCATCGCGCATGCGGCGCTGCTGCTCGTGGTGCTGGCGCTGGTCGTGTTCCTCGCGCTGCCGCTGGCCAGCATCCTCGTGAAATCGCTGCAGAACGGCGACGGCGCGTTCGTCGGCCTGGCCAATTTCACCAGCTACCTGGCGTCGCCGTCGCTGCTGACTTCGCTGTGGCACAGCGTCTGGGTCTCGCTGCTGGTGACCGTGCTCACCTTGCCGCTCGCGTTCGGCTTCGCGTATGCGCTGTCGCGCAGCTGCATGCTGCTGAAGGGGACGTTCCGCACGATCGCGCTGATCCCGCTGCTGGCGCCCTCGCTGCTGTCGGCGCTGTCGCTGATCTACTGGTTCGGCAACCAGGGCGTCGCGCGCGGCCTGATCCATGCGTTCGGCTTGGAGACGATCTACGGCGCGCCGGGCATCGTCGTCGCCGAATGCTTCGCGGTCTTCCCGCACGTGCTGATGATCCTGATCAGCGCGCTGTCGCTCGCCGACGCGCGCCTGTACGAGGCCGCGAACGCGCTCGGCACCGGCACGCGGCGCAAGTTCTTCACGATCACGCTGCCGGGTGCGAAGTACGGGCTGATCTCGGCCGCGCTGGTCGCGTTCACCTTGGTGATGACGGATTTCGGCGTCCCGAAGGTGATCGGCGGCAACTTCAACATGCTCGCGACCGACGTCTTCAAGCTCGTGATCGGCCAGCAGGATTTCCAGCGCGGCGCGGTCGTCGGGCTGCTGCTGCTGACGCCGGCACTGCTGACCTTCGCGGTCGACGGGCTGATCAGCCGCCGGCAGACCTCGATGCTGTCGGCCCGCGCGGTCGCGTACCGGCCGTCGCCGGCGCCGGCCTTCGACGCGCTGATGACCGGCTACGTCGTGCTGCTCGGCGCGCTGATGCTCGCAATGCTGGGGATGGCGGTGTTCGCGTCGTTCGCGAGCTTCTGGCCCTACGACCTGTCGCTGACCTTGAAGCACTACACGATGGGCCTGGTCGACGCCGAGGTCGGCGAGGCCTTCGTCAACAGCCTGGAGCTCGCGGCCGGCACCGCGTTCTTCGGCACGATCGTCGTCTTCAGCGGCGCCTACCTGCTCGAGAAGACGCGTGGGCTGGACGCGCTGCGCCCGCTGGTGCGCCTGCTCGCGATGCTGCCGATGGCGGTGCCGGGCCTGGTGCTGGGCCTGGGCTACATCTTCTTCTTCAACCTGCCGGGCAACCCGCTGAACGGGCTGTACCAGACGCTGCCGCTGCTGGTGCTGTGCACGATCGTGCACTTCTACACGACCGGGCACCTGACCGCGGTGACGGCGCTGAAGGCGCTCGACGCCGAGTTCGAGTCGGTCTCGTCGTCGCTGAAGGTGCCGTTCTACAAGACCTTCTGGCGCGTCACGCTGCCGATCTGCACGCCGACCCTGCTGGACATCGCGCGCTACTTCTTCATCAACGCGATGACGACCATCTCGGCCGTCGTGTTTCTCTATTCGCCGAGCACCAAGGTCGCGGCGATCGCGATCCTGAACCTCGACGAGGCCGGCGAGGCCGGCGCCGCCGCCGCCTGCGCGGTGCTGATCACGGCCGGTTCGACGCTCGTGACCTTGCTGTTCATCGCGCTCGGCGCCTGGGTCAACCGGCGCACCCAGGCCTGGCGCAACACCGCGGCGCGCTGAGCCGCGACGATCCTCCAGAGGAGACCTCCATGGACCGCGATGCCATCCTGCTGACCCCCGGCCCGCTGACGACGAGCCTGCGCACCAAGCTCGCGATGCTGCGCGACTGGGGCTCGTGGGACACCGAGTTCATTGCGCTCACCGCCGAACTGCGCCAACGGCTGCTCGAGATCGTGCACGGCGAGGCGACCCACACCGTCGTGCCGCTGCAGGGCAGCGGCACCTTCTCGGT
>DASYCA010000198.1:0-16004 GCA_036500445.1 Burkholderiaceae bacterium
CGCTGCTCGAGCTGACCGACGTTACCGTCCGCTTCGGCGGGCTGACCGCCGTCAACGGCGTCTCGTTCGGCGTCGCGGCCGGCGAGATCTGCGCCCTCATCGGCCCCAACGGCGCCGGCAAGACGACGCTGTTCAACGCGATCACCGGCGACTTCCCGCCGACCGCGGGGAGCATCCATTTCTTCGGCGAGGACATCACCACGCTGCCGCCGCACGAGCGCATCCGCAAGGGGCTGCGGCGCACCTATCAATCCTCGCTGCTGTTTCGCGACCTGACGGTGCGCGACAACCTGTTCCTCGCAGTGCGCGGCGTCGCCAGCGGGCGCTTTAGCTTCCTGCGCGCCCGGGCCGGCCACGCATCGACCCGCGCGACCGAAGACCTGCTCGAGCGCGCGCGCCTGACGCACCTGGCCGACGAGCGCGTCGCCAACCTCGCGCACGGCCAGCAGCGCCAGCTCGAGATCGGCATGGCGCTGGCCGGCGCGCCGCGCCTGATCCTGTTCGACGAGCCGGCCGCGGGGCTGTCGCCGGCCGAGCGGCGCGAGCTGGTCGCGCTGCTGACCTCGCTGCCGCCGCACATGAGCTTCGTGCTGATCGAGCACGATCTGGACATTGCGCTGCGCGTCGTCGAGCGCGTGACCGTGATGCACAACGGCCGCGTGCTGCGCACCGGCAGCCCGGACGAGATCGAGAACGACGCGCAGGTGCAGGCGATCTACATGGGGAGCAAGCACTGATGGCGTGGTTCGGGCGAGAGCGCGATGCAGTCAAGTTCAGCGGCCCGGTGCTCGTGGTCGAAGGCCTGGACGTGTACTACGGCCGCGCCCATGCGCTGCAGGGCGTGAGCCTGTCGCTGGAGCGCGGCGTGCTCGGCATCGTCGGCCGCAACGGCATGGGCAAGACGACGCTGTGCAACGCGATCACCGGCCTGGTGCCGGCGCGCGGCAGCGTGCGCCTGTTCGGCGAGGAGATCCTGGGCCGCGCGCCGAACGAGATCACGAAGCGCGGCATCGCCTACGTGCCGCAGGGCCGGCGCGTCTGGCCCTCGCTGTCGGTCGACGAGACGCTGCGCCTGGTCGCGCGCGGCAAGCGCGAGGTCGACCGCGTCTACGCGATGTTCCCGCGCCTGGCCGAACGCCGCGGCAACGGCGGCGCGCAGCTCTCGGGCGGCGAGCAGCAGATGCTGGCGATCGGCCGCGCGCTGCTGCTGAGTCCAAAACTGCTGGTGATGGACGAGCCGACCGAAGGCCTCGCGCCGGTGATCGTCGAGCAGGTCGCGCAGGCGCTGCGCGATCTCGCGGCCGAGGGCGAGATCGCGGTGCTGCTGATCGAGCAGAACCTGGGGGTCGCGATGTCGGTCGCCGAGCGGATCGGCGTGATGGCGAACGGGCGGATCGCGCAGGAGCTGCCGACCGAGCGGCTCGCGGCCGACCGGGAGTTGCAGGAGCGGCTGCTCGGGGTGCGCTCGGGCGGGCAGGACGATGAGCTCGAGGCGCCACTGGCGCCGAGCGACGAGCCGGCGCCGACGCAGGTGCTGACGGTGCGTCGCGCGCATGGCGATGGCGGGCCGTCGCTGGATGATCCGGCGCCGGGCACGGTGCGCGGGTTCACGCGCTGGAACGCGGGCGGGACGGCCGCGCCGATCGTCGACATCGCTCGCGCGTTTCCCTCTCCCGCGGGCGGGAGAGGGAGCAGCGTCTACGACTTCCCGGTCGCCGCCAGCAGCGCGCGCGCCGCCTACGTCGCCGGCACCTTCGACACCAAGGGCCGCGAGCTGTTCTTCCTGTGCCAGTGCCTGGAGCGCCTGGGCCTGCGCGTCGTCACGGTCGACCTGGCCACCTCCGGCAGGCCCTCCCCGGCAAGCATCCACCCGCGCGAAGTCGCGCGCCACCACCCGCAGGGCGAATCCGCCGTCTTCAGCACCGACCGCGGCAACGCGACCGCCGCGATGGCGCTGGCCTTCGAGGCCTTCCTCGCCACGCGCCGCGACCTCGGCGGCATCATCTCCGCGGGCGGCTCCGGCGGCACCTCGATGGCGACGCAAGGCATGCGCGCGCTGCCGATCGGCTGCCCCAAGATGATGGTCTCGACGATGGCGAGCGGCGACACGCGCCCCTACGTCGGCCCGAGCGACATCTGCATGATGTATTCGGTCACCGACGTGCAGGGCATCAACCGCATCAGCGAGCAGGTCCTGAGCAACGCCGCGCACGCGCTGGCCGGCATGATCGCGCACCCGCCCGCCGTGTCCGACACGAGCAAGCCCGCGATCGGGATGACGATGTTCGGCGTCACGACGCCTTGCGTCCAGGCCGTCGCCAAGCGCCTCGAGGCCGAGCTGGATTGCCTCGTCTTCCATGCCACCGGCGTCGGCGGCCAGTCGATGGAAAAGCTCGCCGACTCCGGGCTGCTGTCCGGCGCGATCGACGTCTCGACGACCGAGATCGCCGACGAGATCGCTGGCGGCACCTTGTCGGCCGGCCCGACGCGGCTGGACGTGTTCGCGCGCCACGCCTTGCCCTACGTCGGCTCGTGCGGCGCGCTCGACATGGTCAACTTCGGCGCCTGGGACACCGTGCCCGAGCGCTTCAAGGCGCGCAAGCTGTACCGCCACAACACGACCGTGACCTTGATGCGCACCACCATCGACGAGAACCGCGCGATCGGCGAGTTCATCGCCGCCAAGCTCAACGCGATGCGCGGGCCGGTGCGCTTCCTGATCCCCGAAGGCGGCGTCTCGGCGATCGACAAGCCCGGCCAGCCGTTTCACGACCCGGAGGCCGACCGGATGCTGTTCGCGACGATCGAGCAGCGCTTTCGCAGCGGCCCCGACCGCAAGCTGCAGCGCCTGCCGCTGCACATCAACGACGAAGCCTTTGCCGACGCGCTGGTCGCCGCGTGGCACGAGGTCTCGCACGCCAGCGCCGGTGCGCGGCGCGCCTGAGCGAACCCACTGTCGACGCGCCCAACCAACATGCCCCGCATCGCCCGCTCCGAGTTGCTCGCCCGCTTTCGCGCGAAGATCGCCGCCGGTCAGCCGCTGATCGGCGGCGGCGCCGGCACCGGCCTCTCGGCCAAGTGCGAGGAGGCCGGCGGCATCGACCTGATCGTGATCTACAACTCGGGCCGCTACCGGATGGCCGGGCGCGGCTCGCTGGCCGGGCTGCTCGCCTACGGCAACGCGAACGAGATCGTCTGCGAGATGGCGCACGAAGTGCTGCCGGTCGTGCAGCGCACGCCGGTGATCGCGGGGGTGAACGGCACCGACCCGTTCATGATCCCGGACCAGTTCCTGAAGCGCCTGATCGACCTCGGCTTCTCCGGCATCCAGAACTTCCCGACCGTCGGGCTGATCGACGGCACCTTCCGCGCGAACCTGGAGGAGACCGGCATGGGCTACGCGCTCGAGGTCGAGATGGTCGCGCGGGCGCGGGCGCTGGACCTGCTGACCACCCCCTACGTCTTCTGCGACGCCGACGCCCGCGCGATGGCGACGGCCGGCGCCGACATCGTCGTCTGCCACCTGGGCCTGACGACCGGCGGTGCGATCGGCGCCGAGACGGCGCTCACGCTGGACGATTGCATCACTCGCATCAACGCCTGGGCGGCCACCGCCAAGGCCGTCAACCCCGAGGTCATCGTGCTGTGCCACGGCGGCCCGATCGCCACGCCCGAGGACGCGCAGCACGTGCTCGCCGGTTGCCCCGCGTGCCACGGTTTCTACGGCGCGAGTTCGATGGAGCGCCTGCCCAGCGAGGTCGCGCTGACCGAGACCACGCGGCGCTTCACCCAAATCAAGCGGTAATTCGTTCAAAGAGGAGACACCTTCATGTCAGGCTCACAGTTCGGCAGTTTCATCCTCGGCCTGATCGTCGTCGCGATCGTCGTCGCCATCGTCGTGTGGCTGATGCACTGGCTCTATCTGCGCAGCTCCAAGGAGCGCGCGTTCGTGCGCACCGGCCTGGGTGGGCAGAAGGTCGTGCTCGACGGCGGCGCGTTCGTGCTGCCGATCGTGCACGACGTGATCCCGGTCAACATGAACACCTTGCGCCTGGAGGTGAGCCGCGGGCGCGACAAGGCGCTGATCACGAAGGACCGGATGCGCGTCGACGTGATCGCCGAGTTCTACGTGCGCGTCGCGACGCAGGCGGACGCGGTCGCGAGCGCGGCCCGGACCTTGGGCCTGCGCACGATGGAGCCGGCGCAGCTGAAGGAGCTGGTCGAAGGCAAATTCGTCGACGCGCTGCGCACCGCCGCGGCCGAGATGACGATGGAGGAGCTGCACGAGAAGCGCGGCGCGTATGTGAAGCGCGTGCGCGACGCGGTTGCCGGTGACCTGACGAAGAACGGGCTGGAGCTCGAGGCCGCGTCGCTGACGCAGCTCGACCAGACCGGCATGGAGTTCTTCAACCCGAGCAACGCGTTCGACGCCGAGGGCCTGACGCGTCTGACCGAGCAGATCGAGCACCGCAAGAAGCAGCGCAACGACGTCGAGCAGGACACCCTGATCGCGATCCGCAACAAGAACCTGGAAGCCGAAAAACTCTCGCTCGAGATCGACCGCGACAGCGAATACGCGCGGCTGAGCCAGCAGCGCGAGGTCGAGGTCGCACGTGCGCGCCAGCGCGCCGAGGTGACGACCGAACGCGCGCAGCGCGAGCAGGCCGCCGAGGGCGCGCAGATCGCCGCGAAGCAGACGATCGACACCGCCCGCATCCGCTCCGAGCAGACGCTGGAGCAGGAGCGCATCGGCAAGGAGCGCGCGATCCAGGGCGCCGAGATCGAGCGCCGGCTGTCGCTCGAGCTGGCCGAGCAGCAGCGCGCGATCGCGATCGCGCGCGACAGCAAGGCGCAGAGCGAGGCGCAGGCCGAGGCCGAGATCGCGCGGGCGCTCGCGATCTCGGCCGAGGAAAAGGTGTTCACCGCGCGCGAGGTCGAGATGGCCGAGCGCAAGAAGGCGATCGATTTGATCGGCGCGGCGCAGATCGCGGAGCGCGACGCGCTGCGGCTGACCTCGGCCGCACAGGCCGAGAAGTCAGCGAGCGCCGACCGCGGCGCGGCGCTGCGCGCGCAGGCCGAGGCCGATGCGGACGCCGACAAGATCCGCTCGATGGCGATTCGCGTGCGGGCCGAGGTCGAGGCCGAGGCGCTGCGCCTGATGAACGACGCGCACAACATGCTCAGCCCGGAGGCGCGCATGTCGGCGCTGCGCATGAAGCTGGTCGAGAAGGCCGAGGGCATCATCCGCGATTCGGTGCGGCCGATGGAGCGCATCGAGGGCATCAAGATCCTGCAGGTCGACGGCCTGGGCGGCTCCGGCGGTGGCGGCGGGAACGGCGACGGCAGCCACAACGGCAGTTTTTCAGACAATGTCGTGAATTCGGCGCTGCGCTTTCGGGCCCAGGCGCCGCTGGTGGATCAACTGCTGCGCGAGATCGGGATCGAGGGCGGCGACATCCAGCGCCTGGTCGGCAACGTCAGCGGCGCGCAAGCGGCGCTGCCGTCGGCGCCGCCGAAGGAATAAGCGGCCATGGTCCAGGTCTACGCCTCCAGCGTGATCGATGCGAGCGCCGACAACGTCTGGGCGCGCATCCGCGATTTCAACGGGCTGCCGCAATGGCACCCGGCCATCGCCGACAGCCGGATCGAGAACAACCAGCCCAGCGACCGCATCGGCTGCATCCGCCATTTCCATTTGCGCGACGGCGGCATGATCCGCGAGAAGCTGCTGGGGTTGTCGGACTACGAGTACAGCTGCAGCTACGAGATCCTCGAGAGCCCGATGGGCGTGGAGCATTACGTCGCGACCCTGAAACTCACGCCGGTGACCGACGGCGCGCGCTGCTTCGCCGAATGGAGCGCCGAGTTCGACTGCGCGCCGGGGCGTGAACGCGAACTGAGCGAGACGATCGGCGGCGGGGTGTTCCAGGGCGGCTTCGATGCGTTGAAGCAGCACTTCGGCCGGCGCTGACGCCGTGAAAACTCTTCTCGCTTTTCCCCCTCTCCCTCTGGGAGAGGGCCGGGGTGAGGGCCGGCAGTGCGCCGACCTCTCTGCCTGCGGGCCCTCACCCCAACCCTCTCCCAGAGGGAGAGGGAGCCATTCCGTGATTCAAGTGTTCATCGGCCGCTGACATGCTGCAACGCGTCACCCGCTCCACCATCATCGACGCGCCGATCGCACGGGTCTGGGCCGTGCTGCGCGACTTCAACAGCCACGACCAGTGGCACGGCGTGGTCGAGGCGAGCCGCATCGAGGGCCAGGAGCGGGGCGACCAGGTCGGCTGCGTGCGCAGCTTCACGCTGAAGGACGGCCACCGCATCCGCGAGCAGCTGCTGACCTTGTCGGACCGCGAGCACAAGAGCACGTATTGCATCGTCGAGGCGACGGTGCCGCTGCAGCGCTATGTCGCGACCGTCACGTTGAAACCGGTGACCGACGGCGACCGCACCTTCTGGCACTGGGACTCGACCTTCGCGACGCCGCCGGGGATGGAGCGCGAGCTGCGCGAGATGGTCGCGCAAGGCGTCTACGAGGCGGGCTTCGAGAACCTGCGCCGCCATCTGCAGCAGGGCAGCGACCTGCGGCCGGCCGGCGGGGCGCTGCCGGCGGCGCTCGCGCTGGCGACGCGGCGCGTCGGCGTGCATCGCTACGGCGAGGCCGAGGTGATGCAGGCCGAGGCGGCCGAGGCGCCGCCGCCCAAATCAGGTGAGCTGCGCATCCGGCAGCGCGCGATCGGCGTGAACTACCTGGACATTTATCTGCGCCGCGGCTGGATCCCGGGCATGTTGCCGCTGCCCGGCGTGCCGGGCATGGAGGCGGCCGGCAGCGTGATCGATGTCGGGCCGGGCGTGACGGGCTGGCTGCCCGGCGACCGGGTCGCGTATCTCGGCCCGGTGCCGGGCGCGTACTGCGGCGTGCGCAGCGTGCCGGCCGAGTGGGTCGTGCGCCTGCCCGCGGCGGTCGAGGACGACGTCGCCGCCGCGCTGCTGATGAAGGGCATCACCGCGGACTACCTGCTGCGCGACCTCGGCCATGTCGGGCGCGGCACGCGGCTGCTGGTGCATGCCGCGGCCGGCGGCGTCGGGCTGCTGGTGTGCGCCTGGGCGCGCCGGCTCGGGGCCGTCGTGCTCGGCACCGTGTCGAGCGAGGCGAAGGCGCGCGTCGCGCGCGAGCACGGTTGTGAACACGTGATCGTGACGCGCGACTACCGGTTCGCCGATGCGGTGCAGCGCGCCTGCGGCGGTGCCGACGTCGTCATCGACGGCCTCGGCGATGCGGCCCTTGAGGAGAACCTCGCCGCGCTCGCGCGCCGCGGCCACTGGATCAGCCTCGGCCAGGCGAGCGGCCCATTGAAAGCGCTCGCGCCGGACGCGCTGGTCGCGAAGTCGCTCAGCTTCTCGCGCCCGGTCGTGTTCGACTACACCGCGGATCCTGTTCAACTCGCCGAGCGCAGCCAGCGCGTCTGGAACGCGCTCGCCGACGGCACGATCACGCTGCCGCCGATCGAGCGCTACACGCTGGACGCCGCCGCGCTGGCGCACGAGCGGCTCGAATCGCGCGCCAGCATCGGCGCGCTGATCCTGACCCCCTGACTGAAAACAAGGAGCCTTTGATGATCGTCGGCATGAACCATTTCACCGTGATCGCCGAAAGCGAACAAAAGACGCTGGCCTTCTACGTCGACCTGCTCGGCCTGCAGGTCGGCCATCGACCGGACCTCGGCTTTCCCGGCGCGTGGCTGTACTCAGGCGGCCCGCAGGCCGTGCTGCACATGTACTTCGACCGCCCGGTGCCGACGCAGCGCGCCGGCGTGATCGATCACATGGCGTTCAGCGCGCAGGACCTGCGCGCGGTGAAGGCGCGCTTCGATGCGAGCGGCGTCAAGTACGACTTGCGGCAGCAGGTCGGCGCCGGCACCTGGCAGCTGTTCTGCTACGACCCGAACGGCGCGAAGGTCGAGCTCGACTTCGACGCGTCGGAGCGGCTGTAGGGCCGGCGTTTCAGGCGAAGGCCGCGCGTGCGCGCTCGCGCCGGCTTTGCCAGATCGAGCCGCCGAACACCGCGATCCCGGCCAGCGCGAGCAAGGTGCCGACCCAGCCGGGCGAGGTCCAGCCCATCCCGGCCGCGATCGCGACGCCGCCCAGCCACGCGCCGAGCGCGTTGGCCAGGTTGAAGGCCGAGTGGTTCAGCGCCGCGGCGAGCGTCTGCGCGTGGCCGGCGACGTCCATCAGCCGGATCTGCAGCGCCGGCCCGATCGCCACGGTGGTGCCGATCAGGAACACGTTGATCGAAATCGCGATCGCGTGCGGCGCCGTGAACACGACCGCGGCGAGCACCAGCGCGTCCCAGACCAGCACGCCGGCGATCGTGCGCGTCAGCGAGTTGTCGGCCATGCGTGCGCCGACCAGGTTGCCGACGACCATGCCGAGGCCGAACAGCGCGAGCACCAGCGGCACCGCGTCGACCGACAGGCCGGTGACCTCGGTCAGCAGCGGCTTGATGTAGCTGAAGACCGCGAACATCCCGCCGAAGCCGATCGCGCTGATGCCCAGGGTCAGCCAGACCTGCGGCTGCGCCAGCGCGCTCAGCTCGCGCAGCGGGCTGGCACCCTGCGCGGCCGGCAGGTTGGGCACGAAGCGGTGCACCAGCACGCAGGCGAGCGCGGCGATCGCACCGACCAGCACGAACGCGGCGCGCCAGCCGAAGTGCTGGCCCAGCCAGGCCGCGAGCGGCACGCCGACCAGCGTCGCGCTCGTCAGGCCGAGCATCACCAGCCCGACCGCGCTCGCGCGCCGGGCCGGCGGCGCGAGCGCCGCGGCGACCAGCGCGGCGACGCCGAAGTAGGTGCCGTGCGGCACCCCGGTGACGAAGCGCATCAGGTTCATCGACCAATAGCCGGGCGCCAGCGCGCTCGCGAGGTTGCCGGCCGCGAACAAGGCCATCAGCAACGTCAGCAAGCTGCGCCGCGGCCAGTGCGCGGCGAGCACCGCCAGCACCGGCGAGCCGATCACGACGCCGAGCGCGTAGGCGCTGATGACGTGGCCGGCCTGCGGGATCGTCACGTGCAAGTCGCTCGCGACCTCGGGCAGCAGCCCCATGATCACGAACTCGCCGGTGCCGATCGCGAAGCTGCCGACGCCGAGCGAGATCACCGCGGGCCAGAAGGCGCGCTCGGCGGCAGGAAGGGCCGCGGCGTCACCGAAGGTCGAGCTTGCGGACGAGGTCATGGCGCAATGAAGGGCTGCGGAAGAGCCGCGGGCGTCGAATCTCGCCCGCGATGTCCGGACATTATGCTGCACCGCAGCAATGTCGTGTTGGCGCCGTCTGTTTCAGTGAGTTGGCGTCGCGCGCGGGTCAGGCGATTCTCAGTTCGAGCCGCCGACCCATGGCCTTCAGCGCCTCCGCCACGGTGTCGATCTTGGTCGGGTGCCGCAGCGTCGTGAGTCGATTGATTTCTTGCGGCCGTACGTTCATCAGTCGCGCGAGATCGGCTGGTCGAGTTCCCTGCGCCAGCATCTCGTTGAGCAGCAGCACCTTTGCACCGACGCTGGGCGGAAGATCGATCAGGACCTGCCCGCGCTTTTGCGCCGAGGGCGGTGGTACGGTGCGGCGGTCTTCGAAGTAGAAATCCATGGCGGTCGTCAGCGCGTCGACCGCCATGTCGAGCGCAGCCTCGCGCGTGGCCGCACTCGTCAGGGCTTCGGGAATGTCGGGAAACGACACCATGAACCCGGCGCCGTCCCGCGCTACACGAGCGGGGTAACTCAGCATGTCATTTGCCCTTTTGCTTCACGCCCAGTTGACGCAATATCGCGCGGCGCAAGGCCTCGCCTATCTCTTGCGTCTTGTGCCGCGGAAGCGTCGATTGTTTGCCGTTCAGATAGACCTTCGTGTGCTTGGCACCTTCAGAGAAGGTGGCTCCGAGCGATGCGAGATGGCGTTTGAATTCCGAATATTTCATGGCGATCCATGGGTAATTGTTTATCGAACATGTCGCTACCTTCGTGGTCTCCGCCCAAGATCGCTGAGGCGGGTGCAGCGCGGTTTCCGATTCGTCTGCCGAAGTCAGGACGTTGGATGGACCGTTCGATTCCGAGCGTGTCGGTGGATCGCGGACGAATAATAAACAATTTTGATTACTATTGCAAGAAAGGCTCGCATGCGTACGGCGGGTTCGACCGCAATGCAACCCCGATGCGGTTCAAAGCTCCGTCTTCGCGGCGGAATTTGGCAAACCGGTGGCGCTTTTCAACAAGGGTGATTCAGGTGCCGGCGTAACGTCGCCGGCATGAGTTCGATTCCTTCGACGGCCGACGTGGTCATCATCGGCGGCGGCATCATCGGCTGCTCGATCGCCTATCACCTGACCAAGCTCGGCATCCGCGACGTCGTGCTGCTGGAGCGCCGGCAGCTGACCTGCGGCACGACCTGGCACGCGGCCGGGCTGGTGCCGCAGCTGCGCGCGACCCGAACCCTGACCGAGCTCGCGAAGTACACCTCCGAACTCTTGAAGACGCTGGAGGCCGAGACCGGCCAGGCCACCGGCTTCAAGCAGAACGGCTCGATCGCCGTCGCGCTGAACCGGGCCCGCTTCGAGGAATTCAAGCGCAGCGGCGCGATGGGCCGCGCGTTCGGCGTCGAGGCCGAGCTGCTGACACCGTCGGACGTGCTGGCCAAATACCCGCTGCTGTCGGCCAAGGACGTGGTCGGCGGCCTGTGGACGCCCAACGACGGCCAGACGAATCCGGTCGACACGACGATGGCGTACGCGAAGGGCGCGCGCCAGCGCGGCGCGCGCCTCGTCGAGAACGCCGAGGTGCTGGACATCGTGGTCGAGAACGGCCGCGCCGTCGGCGTGCGCCTGACGCACAACGATGCCGAGGGCGAGCTGCGTGCGCCGAGCGTCGTGCTCGCGGCCGGCATGTGGAGCGGCTGGATCGCGCGCAAGCTCGGCATCCGCCTGGCGCTGCAGGCGGCCGAGCACTTTTATATCGTCACCGAAGCGGTCGCCGCGGTGCCTAGGAATCTGCCGGTGCTGCGCGTGCCCGACGAGTGGGCCTACTACAAGGAAGACGCCGGCAAGCTGCTGCTCGGCGCGTTCGAGCCGGTCGCCAAGCCGTGGGCGCTGGACGGCATCCCGACCGACTTCTGCTTCGACGAGCTGCCCGAGGATTTCGATCATTTCGAGCCGGTGCTGACCAAGGCGATGGAGCGCGTGCCGCTGCTGCAGACGACCGGCATCGCGACCTGGTTCAACGGCCCCGAAAGCTTCACGCCCGACGACCGCTATTTACTCGGCGAGACGGCCGAGGTGCGCGACCTGTTCGTCGCCTGTGGTTTCAACTCGATCGGCATCCAGAGCTCGGGCGGCGCCGGCCGCGTGCTCGCGCAGTGGATCCGCGACCGCCAGGCGCCGATCGATCTGCCCGGCATGGACGTGCGGCGCATGCACCCGTGTCAGGGCACGCGCGCGTATTTGAAAGACCGCACCGAGGAGAGCCTGGGCCTGCTGTACGCGATGCACTGGCCGTTCCGCCAGGTGGAGACGGCGCGCGGCGCGCGCCGCACCGCGTTCCACGACCGGCTCGTGGAGCAGGGCGCCTGCATGGGCGAGCTCGCCGGCTGGGAGCGCGCGAACTGGTTCGGCGCGCGCGGTTCGGCACCGCGGTACGAATACGCGTTCGGGCACCAGAACTGGTTCGTCAACTGCGCCGCCGAATGCCGCGCGGTGCGCGACGCGGTCGCGTTGTTCGACCAGTCGTCGATGGCCAAGTTCCTGGTCCAGGGGCGCGACGCCTGCGCGGTGCTGAACCGGATCGGCACGGCGGATGTCGACGTCGCGGTCGGCCGCATCGTCTACACGCAGTGGCTCAATTCGCGCGGCGGCATCGAGGCCGATTTGACCGTCACGCGGCTCGCGCCGGACCGCTTCCTGGTCGTGACCTCCGTCTCCTCGCACATCCACGACCTGGCGCACCTGACCGGGCAGATCCCGGCGGACGCGCATTGCGTCGTCACCGACATCACCTCGGGCCTGCCGATGCTCGGCCTGATGGGCCCGAACGCGCGCGCGCTGCTGGCCGAGGTCAGCGGCGAGGACCTGAGCAACGCCGCGTTCCCGTTCGGCAGCTCGCGCGAGATCGAGATCGGCTACGCAGTCGTGCGTGCGAGCCGCATCACCTATGTCGGCGAGCTTGGCTGGGAGCTCTACATCCCGGCCGAATTCGCGCTGCACGTGTTCGACCGGCTGATCGCCGCCGGCGCGCGCCACGGCCTGACCTTGGCCGGCTTTCACGCGCTCAACGCCTGCCGCACCGAGAAGGGCTACCGCCACTGGGGCCACGACATCGGCATCGAGGACACGCCGATCGACGCCGGCCTGGCCTTCACCTGCGCCTGGGACAAACCCAATGGCTTCATCGGCCGCGAGGCGCTGCTCGCGCAGAAGGCGCAAGGCACGCCCTATAAACGCCTGCTGCAGTTCCGTCTCGCCGACCCGGCCGAGCTGCTGGTGCACGAGGAGCCGATCTTCGCCGACGGCCGCGCCGTCGGCGTGATCAGCTCGGGCATGTACGGCCACCGCATCGGCGCCTCGCTCGGCATGGGCTATGTGCGCCTGGCCGCGCCGCTGACCGCCGAGCGCATCGCCGCGACGCGCTTCGAGATCGGCGTCGGCGACCGGCGCGTGCCGGCGCAGGCCCAGCTCGGCGCGTGGTACGACCCGAAGCACGAACTCACCAAGACCTGATCAGGAGACTCGACCCATGAGCGACCCCACCGCGACCCGCCCCGGCCGGCTGACGATCTACACCGCCCGCCGCATCCACACGATGGACGAGACCCTGCCGCTCGCGACCGCGGTCGGCGTGATCGACGACCGCATCGTCGCGGTCGGCGACCTGGCCTCGATGGACGTCTGGCGCGAGGGCCGCGAGGTCGTCGTCGACGAGCGTCTGAAAGACAAGGTGCTGATGCCGGGCTTCATCGACAACCACCTGCACCCCTACCTCGGCGCGCTGCTGACGCCGATGGAGATCATCGCGCCCGAGCCCTGGCGCCTGGAGGGCGGGCGCATCGCGCCGGCCGCGACCACGCCCGCGCGCTACCTCGAGCTGCTGAAGGAGCGCCTCAAGGCCAGGCCCGACAAGAGCGACTGGTTCATCACCTTCGGCTACCAGCCGGCCGAGCACGGCCATCTGACCCGCGTCGAGCTCGATGCGCTGTGCCCCGACCGGCCGGTGATCCTGTGGCACCGCTCGTTCCACGAGAGCTTCCTGAACACCGCGGCGATCGAAAAGCTCGGCATCACCGCCGAGATCGTCGCCGGCCACCCGCAGATCGACTTTCCCGCGGGCCGCTTCTACGAGACCGGCAACAAGGTGATGGCCGGGCGGCTGCTGCCCTACCTGTTGCGCCCCGAGTGGTTCCACAAAGGCCTGAAGATCACCGCCGAGCTGATGCAGCGCGGCGGCATCACGACCGCGTGCGACATGATGTTCGGCGCGCTCAACCTCGAGCTCGAACTCGAGGCGCTCGATGCCTGCATCGAGAAGCCGCAGCGCCCGCTGCGCATCGTCAATGTCTGCGACGCCCGCAGCTTCTCGAACCGCACGATCGGCAAGCCCGTGTCGGGCGTGCCGAGCGAATGCCCGCCGTTCGAGCAGGGCATCGCGGCGATCGACGCGGCGCGCCGGCGCGGCACGCACCGGATCCGCTTCAGCAAGGCGGTCAAGCTGTTCGCCGACGGCGCGATGTTCTCGCAGACGATGCAGATGAAGCCGCCCGGCTACCTCGACGGGCACCCCGGCGAGTGGCTGATGACGCCCGAGGTCGTCGCCGAAGGCGTGCGGGTGTTCTGGGACGCCGGCTACCAGATCAACATGCACGTCAACGGCGACGCCGGCATGGACGCGGTGCTGGACGCCCTGGCCGCGGCGCAGGAGCGCAAGCCGCGCTTCGACCACCGCTTCACGATGCAGCACGTGGGCTTTCACACCAACGCGCAGTCGCGCCGCATGGCCGCGCTCGGCGCCTGCGCCTCGGTGAACCCGTTCTTCATCCACGCGCTGGCCGACACCTACGGCCTGTTCGGCCTCGGGCCCGAGCGCGCGTCGCAGCTGGTGCGCGCCGGCTCGCTGCTGCGCAACGGCGTGCGCGTCTCGCTGCACTCGGACTTCATGATGGCGCCGACCGAGCCGTTGACGCTCGCCTGGTGCGTCGCCGCGCGCACCACGCGCTCGGGCAAGCAAGTGGCGATCGAGGAGTGCCTGACGGTCTACGAGGCGATGCGCGCGATCACGATCGACGCGGCGTTTGCGCTGCGCATGGACGACGAGATCGGCTCGATCGTCACCGGCAAGAAGGCCGATTTCACGGTGCTGGAAGACGATCCGTTCGAGTTCGGCGCGAAGCGGCTGAAGGACGTGCGCGTCGCCGGCACGGTGTTCGAGGGCGAGGTCCACCTGCTGGACTCGCCTGCCGCGAGCAGCCTGGCCGAGGTGGCCGCGCCGGCCGCGCAAGCCGCCGTCTCGACCCCCGCGCCGGCGCCGCGTGGGCCGCAGCGCGGGCGTTACCGCCTGGTCGGCGACGACTGCACGGTGCAGGGCGACCCGTGCGGCTTCATGCGCCAGTTCACCGGCTGGGCGGCTGCCGTGGCCGCCGATCAACTGCGCAGATAGACCTCGTCCATCGGCGACAAGACGCCCCAGATCGTCGCCGGCACGTTGCCGACGCGTTTGTTGGCGGCCGTGTGGTACGGCGTCACGTTGATGAACTCGATCGGCAGCTCGTCGGTCACGATCTTCTGGAACGCGGCGTAGTAGGCCTTGCGCTTGACCGGGTCCAGCAAGGTGCCGGCGCTGTTCAGCAGCTCGTCGACCTTCGGGTTGTTGTAGGACTGGGTGTTGGTCCAGACGATCGGCTTGATGTTGGTCGACAGGTAGGTGCGGGCCACGCCGATGACCGGGTCGCCCCAGTTGAAGACGACGTCCATCGACAAATCGAACTCATGCGTCGCCATGCGCTTGGCCCAGGCCGGGAAGTCGGCCGACGCGCGCACCTCGACCGCGATGCCGACCTTCTTGAGCTGCCCGCGCAGGTACTCGGCGACGTTCTTCTGCTGGTCGTCGGTGCCGGGCAAATAGTCGATCGTCAGTTTGAAGCGCTCGCCGTCCGCGCCCGCCTTGTAGCCGGCGGCGTCCAGCATCGCGGCCGACTTCTTCAGGTCGAACGGGTACTTGATCAGGTCGGGCACCGCGAACGGGCTGCTCGCGACGATCGGCCCGTCGGAGACCTCCGCGAAGCCGCCCATCAGCGCCTTGGTGATGAAGTTCTTGTCGATCGCGGTCGCGATCGCCTTGCGCACCGCGACGTCCGACAGCGGCTTCTTCGCGGTGTTGAAGGCGAGCCAGTTGAGCGGGCCGATGCCCTCGTAGCCCTTCGCGGTCAGCGTCTGGTTCTTGTCCTGCGCGACGCGCTTGAGGTCGGTCGGCAGCGTGATGAACGGCACCATGTGGATGTCGCCGCGCGCCAGGCCGAGCATCACGCTCGCGAAATCGGGCGCGATCGTGATCACGATCTTGTCCAGCGCGGGCTTGCCGGCGAGGAAGAAGTGGTCGAAGCGCTCCAGCACGATGCGCTGGCTGGCCTTGAACTCGGTGACCTTGAACGGCCCCGAGCCGATCACGTCGGTGCTGTTGCGCGGGTGGGTTTTCAGGTCCTGGCCGTCGCCGTAGATGTGCTTGGGCAGGATCGGGCACAGGGCCGGGCTCATCGCCAGCACGATCGCCGGGTGCGGCGTGCTCATGCGGATGATCGCGGTGGCGGCATCCGGCGTGTCGACCTTCTCGACCGGGCCCATCATGGTCTGGAACGGGTGGTTCGCCTTGATCGCCATCACCGTGAACGCGATGTCGGCCGAGGTCACCGGCTTGCCGTCGTGGAAAAGCGCGTTCTTGCGCAGGTTGAGCGTCAGCGACTTGCCGTCGTCGGCGAGCTTCCACGA
>DASYCA010000199.1:0-8855 GCA_036500445.1 Burkholderiaceae bacterium
GAACCCGTAGTGCTTCGCGACGCTTTCCAGCAGCTAGAAGGTGTAGGCGTTGCGCCGGTCCCAGCCTTTCACCGCGCCGCTGGCCAGGCTCAGCGACGGGAACGCGACGACGCGCTCGGCGTCGAACACCGTCGTGTGGCCCAGGCCGTCGCAGGTCGGGCAGGCGCCGACCGGCGAGTTGAACGAGAACAGGCGCGGCTCGAGTTCGCTCAGCGAATAACTGCAGACCGGACACGCGAATTTGCTCGAGAACAGGTGCTCCTTCTCGTCGCCGTCCATCTCGTGGCCGATCGCGCGGCCGTCGGCGATGCGCAGCGCGGCCTCGAAGCTTTCGGCCAGGCGCTGCTGCAGCCCGGGTTGGACCTTGATGCGGTCGATCACGACGTCGATGTCGTGTTTCTCAGCCTTTTTCAGCTTCGGGACGTCGGCCGCTTCGTACGCGGCGCCGTCGACGCGGAAGCGCACATAACCCTGCGACTGCATCTCGGCGAACAGCTCGGTGAACTCGCCCTTGCGGTCGCGCACGACCGGCGCGAGCACCATCAGCCGCGTGCCCTCGGGCAGCGCGAGCACTGCGTCTACCATCTGGCTCACGCTCTGCGCCTGCAGCGGCAGGTGGTGGTCGGGGCAGTACGGCGTGCCCGCGCGCGCGAACAGCAGGCGCAGGTAGTCGTGGATCTCGGTGACGGTGCCGACCGTCGAGCGCGGGTTGTGCGAGGTCGCCTTCTGCTCGATGCTGATCGCGGGCGACAGGCCCTCGATCACGTCGACGTCGGGCTTGTCCATCAGCTGCAGGAACTGCCGCGCGTAGGCCGACAGGCTCTCGACGTAGCGGCGCTGCCCCTCGGCGTACAGCGTGTCGAACGCGAGCGAGCTCTTGCCCGAGCCGGACAGCCCGGTGATCACGACCAGCTGGTTGCGCGGGATGTCGAGATCGATGTTCTTGAGGTTGTGGGTGCGTGCTCCGCGGACGCGGATCGCGTTCGCGACGGTCGGCTTGTCGTCGGCGGGGGCAGGCATCTTATGGTCGCGCAAAACCAAGCATCATAACGACGAAGGGCTTCGGGCGTCGAGCCGCCGCCCCGGCGCGGCTCAGGGCGTGGCGGCGTGCAGCGCGGATTTGAGCGCGGCGGCGCTCTCGGGCGAGAGCGGCGACATCAGCGCGGGCGCACCGATGCGGGTGAGCCAGACCGCGTCGTCGCCGAGGTCGATCGTCGCGCTCGGCGCGGCGTCCCGCGCGAGCGTGAGCCGTTCGGCGGATGCCGGCGGCGGGCGGCTCGCGGGCTCCCAGCGCGCGGCGCGATCGAGTTGCACGAGCCAGCGTTGCAGCGCCGGCGTCACCGGCTGCGGGTCGGCACCGCGCTGCCAGGTCCAGTGTCCGGGGCCGGCCAGGGTCAGCGCGCCGGCGACGTCGCTGTCCGGGCCACGCTGCACGCGCGCGGCGGCGGCCGGCGAGGGGCGCGGCGGCGCGATGAGCGGTGCTGCTGTGGCGGACGTTGGTGGGGGCGCGGGCGCGGGCGCGGGTGCCGGTGCCGGTGCCGCGGCGACTGCGGACGGGGTGCGGCGTGCGCGCGACTCGTCCGGTGGGTTCGTCGCGTCGGCGCGTGCCTCGGGCTCGCGCTTCGCAGCACGCGCAGGTGCACGGGCGGGCGCCGGTGCCGCCGCCCGCGGCGCCGGCTTCGCCGCGTTCTGCTCGGGCGCGATCGTCTTCGCCGCCTCTTCGTGCGGCGGTCCCACCGTCGGCGCCGCGGCGACCGCGACCGCGGGCGCGGGTGCGGGCGCGGCCGGGGCCGGGGCCGGGGCCGGGGCCGGCGCGACCGCCGGCGCGGAGCGCTCCGGCAATGCCTCGTCGAGCGGCCGATCCCACCACATCAGGCCGACCACGGTCGCGACCATCACGGTCGCGAAGCCGGCCGCGACCGGCGGCCGCGCGAGCCACGACCACCAATGCAGCAGCCGGTTCGGGCGTGCCGGCGGCGCCGTCTGCGGCGACTTCACGGCGTTGCGGGCGGCGCGCAGGATCCGGGCGCTGAGCTCGGCCGGCGGCGCCGCGTCGGCATCGGGCGCGTGGCGCAGCGCGGCGCTCAGCCAGGCGTCGCGTGCCGGCTCACCCTCGGCATCCCGCGCCGGGTCGTCGTGCGGGTCGTCGGGCGTCGTCATCGGCCGCCTCCATCGCCGAGCGGCGCGAGGTGCGCGCCCATGCAGCTGCGCAGCTTGCTCATCGCATAGCGCAGCCGCGTCTTCGCGGTCTCGAAACCGACCTCGAGCGCGCTGGCGACTTCGGCCAGCGCGAGGCCGTCGTCGTGATGCAGCAGGAACGCGCTGCGCTGCGGCAGCGGCAACTGCTCCAGGCAGTGCAGCAGCTTTTCACCGGCGCGGCGCCAGAACGCCAGTTCCTCGGTGTGCGAGGCCGCGCTCGACGGCACGGGCCAGTGCTGCCAGGCCGCGCCGTCGGCCGCGGCGGGCTCCCAGGGCGCCTCGCCTTCGTCGCCCAGCGCGTCGCGCGAGACTTCACGCCCGCTGCGGCGCAGCATGTCGATCGCGCGGTGGTGGGCGAGCGTGTAGAGCCAGGTCCGAAAGCTCGCGCCCTGCGGCTCCCAGCGCGTGCGCGCCTGGACGACGCGCAGCCAGGTGTCCTGGAACACCTCGTCGGTCTGCGCATTCAGCGCGCTGCCGAGCAGGCGCCGCACGAAGCGGTACAGGCCGGCCTGGTGGCGCGCGTAGAGCTGCTCGAACGCCCGCGCATCGCCGCGCGCGTAGGCGGCCATCAGCGCGTCGTCGGGCGGGGAAAGGGGCGGAGCGGGCACGGGCTGGAGTCTGCCTCATGTCGAGGTGACACGGCCCGGGCGCGCGACCGGGGTGAACTCGGCGCGCCGAGCGCGGCGCGCCGGGGCCTGGCTACGGCCCGATCAGGCGCAGCGCGCGCGTGTTGCTCGCGACGAGGTGAACCGGCTCCAGCCCCGGCGGCGCGGCGTCGAGCATCGCGAGCTGCGGGCTGTTCAGCGTGCGGGCCAGGCCGATCACGGTCTGCGCAGGGTCGGACGGCAGCCGCGCGCGCGGATCGGCGCCGTGCGCGATCAGGAAGCCGACCATGCCGGCGCGGCTCTCGGGCGCGGCGAGAAAGCCCGGCGTCAGCACGCGCGCGAGCGGCAGCCAATCGAGTTGCGGGCCGGGTGCGCGGTTCGCGAGCCGCGGCACGCGGTCGAACCACCAGTCGAGCGCGACCCAGTTGCTGGTGCGCAGCGCCTCTTCGAAACCGGTGTTGCGCTGGCCCACGTAGCCGCCGAGCGCGGCTTGCGCGGTGTGGCCATGCGCTTCGAGCGCGGCCGACAGCGGCGTGCCGATCGCGCTCGGGTCGAGTGCGGCGAGCGGGCTGAACGACAACGATCCCGGGTTCAGTGCGCCACTGGCGAGCCAGTCGTCGAGCACGCCGCCGAGCCCCGCCGCGCGGCTGGCCGGGCAGCTGAGCCAGCGCACGACGTCGTGCTGCACGCTGCGCGGGTCGGTGTGCGCGAGCGTGACGAACGCGCCGCGGACCTCGGGCGAGGCGGCCGCCAGGTCGGGGCACTCGGTGGCCTGTGCGAGCGCGACCAGCGCCGGCTGCGCGCAGGTCTCGGGGCGTGCGCCGACGGCGAGCAGCCCGGGCAGCGCCGGCCACAGGCGCGCGTCGCCGGCAGCGGTCGCGAGCGCGCAGGCGCCGAACGGGCTGGCGGCCAGGTCCGCGGGCTTCAGGCTGCCGGGCACGAACTCGCCGCAGCGCGGGCTCAGCGCGCGTTCGACCGGGTCGAGCGTGAGGCAGGGCGCCGGGTCGCCTTCGGTCAGCTTGGCGTGCAGGTGCTTGACGATCTCCCAGCCCATGCTGTGGTCGCTCGCGACGCCGACGGCGCCGAGCGCGATCGACGCAGGGGTCGTGCAGGCGCTCGTGGCCACCAGGCCGGACGCGGCAAGCAGGAGCAAGACCCAACGAAGCACAAGACGGCTCATGCGCAACCTGGGCGAGAGCGAAACGGAAATGAATCGTACGGGGGCGGCCCTGCCGCGGGTGTTCGTTAGTGCAACCGAACTCCCTCAGGCGGTAAGCGTTCGTGACGAATGCTGCCCGGCGCTCGTCCCCTCACGCCGCTTCCAGAACGCGCAATATTTCACGCCCGTAGGCTTCGAGCTTCTTCGCGCCGACGCCGCTGATCTGGCCGAGCGCGTCCAGCGTGTCGGGTTGCGATTGCGCCATCTCGGCCAGCGTCGCGTCGTGGAACACGATGTAGGCCGGCAGGTTGTGCTCGCGCGCGACCTCGGCGCGCCAGGATTTCAGCGCGTCGAAGCGCTGCAGCGCGGAGGCGTCCAGCGGCAGCGGCGGCGGCTTGTCCTTGGCCGAGGCGCCGCCGCGCGCCGCGCGCGTCACGCGGCCGCTCTTGCTGGAGCGCTTGCTCGTTTCGCTGGGCTGGCGCAGCAGCATCTGCACCTCGCCGCGCAACACCTCGCGCGCGCTCGGCGTCAGCTCGAGCGTGTTGTACTCGCCTTCGGTGCGCAAATAGCCGAGCGCGATCAGCTGGCGCAGCACGACGCGCCACTGCGTCTCGGCCACGTCGGCGCCGATGCCGAACGTGCTCAAGCTTTCATGCCCGCGCTGCTGGACCTTCTCGGTCGCCTTGCCGCGCAGCACGTCGATCAGATGCGCCGCGCCATAGCGCTGACCGCCGTTCTGATGAAATCGGTAGACACACGACAGCGCCTTGCGCGCCGCCTCGGTCGCGTCCCAGGTGGCGGGCGGGTTCAGGCAGTTGTCGCAGGCGTTCTGGTAGGCGGCGCAGCGCTCGCTGGGCTCGCCGAAATAGGCGAGCAGGCGCACGCGCCGGCAGTCGTGGGCCTCGGCGAGCGTCAGCAGCGCGTCGAGCTTGCCGCGCTGGCCGCGCTTGAACTCCTCGGCCGCCGGGCTCTCGTCGATCATGCGGCGCTGGTTCACGACGTCGGCCAGGCCGTAGGCCATCCAGGCGTCGGCGGGCTGGCCGTCGCGGCCGCCGCGGCCGGTCTCCTGGTAATAGGCCTCGATGTTCTTCGGCAGGTCCATGTGGGCGACGAAACGCACGTCGGGCTTGTCGATGCCCATCCCGAACGCGATCGTCGCGACCATCACGAGGCTGTCCTCGCGCAGGAAGCGGTCCTGGTGCTTCTTGCGCACCGCGGCGTCCAGGCCGGCGTGGTAGGGCAGCGCGGGGATGCCTTCGTCGCTGAGCCAGCTCGCCGTCTCCTCGACCTTCTTGCGCGACTGGCAGTAGACGATGCCGGCGTCGCCCTCGTGTTCGTCCTGGATGAAGCGCAGCAGCTGCTTGCGCGCGTCGTCCTTTTCGACCACCGCGTAGCGGATGTTCGGGCGGTCGAAGCTGCTGATGAAGACGCGCGCGCTCTGCAACTGCAGCCGCTCGATGATGTCGGCGCGCGTGAGGTCGTCGGCCGTTGCGGTCAGCGCGATGCGCGGGACGCCCGGGTAGCGCTCGTGCAGCAGGTTCAGCGCGAGGTAGTCTTCGCGGAAGTCGTGGCCCCACTGGCTGACGCAATGCGCCTCGTCGATCGCGAACAGGCTCAGGAGCCCGCGCTCCTCCAGCGAATCGAGCTGCGCCAGCATGCGCGGCGTCGTCAGCCGCTCGGGCGCGATGTAGAGCAGCACCAGGCGGCCGCTCATCATCTCGCGCTCGATCTTCTGGGTTTCGTCGAGCGTCAAGGTCGAGTTCAGGAAGGAGGCGTGCACGCCGGCTTCTTCGAGCGCGCCGACCTGGTCCTGCATCAGCGCGATCAGCGGGGACACGACGACGGCGACGCCTTGCTCGCGCCGGTGCCGCGCGATCGCCGGCACTTGGTAACAGAGGCTTTTGCCGCCGCCGGTGGGCATCAGCACCAGCGCGTCGCCGCCCTGGATCACGTGATCGACGATCTCCGCCTGGGCGCCGCGGAACGCGCTGTAGCCGAAGACTTCGTTCAGGATGGCTTGGGGCTGCGTGGTCACGGCGGTCGGGATCGGGTCAAGGAGAGCGGAGCCACGATGGTACGGCCCTTTGGTGGGGCCCCCGTCATGTCCACCGGCGGGGGGAGCGCTTTCGGGGGCGCTGGAGCGATAATTGGCCCCATCTGCCGATCCGCTCGCGATCGGCCCGATCTACCCGCCCGATCCACCCGGAGTGCACCATGGCCTCAGTCAACAAAGTCATCGTTCTCGGCAACCTCGGCCGCGACCCCGAAGTGCGCTACACGCCCAGCGGCAGCGCCGTCTGCAACCTGCGCATCGCGACCACGCGCAACTGGAAGAGCAAGGATTCCGGCGAAAAGATGGAAGAGACCGAATGGCACTCGGTCGTGCTGTACGACCGCCAGGCCGAGATCGCCGGCGAATACCTCAAAAAGGGCCGCCCGGTCTACATCGAGGGCCGCCTGAAGACCCGCAAATGGACCGACAAGGAAGGCCTGGAGCGCTACACGACCGAAATCGTCGCCGATTCGATGCAGCTGCTCGGCGGCCGTGAAGGCGGCGGCGGTGGTGGCGGCGGTGCCGAAGACGACGGCGGCGGCTACAGCGAGCGCGCCGCGCCGGCGCCGCGCGCGGCCCCGGCCCCGCGTCCTGCGCCCCAGGCGGCCAGCCGGCCGGCGCCGCAGAAGTCGTCGACCGGCTTCGACAACATGGACGACGACATTCCGTTCTGATCGCCATCCCGAGAGCGCGGATCAAAACCGCCGAAAACTAGCAGGGGCCGCGCTTCATTGTTAACAGTCCGTTGACGCCCAGTCAATAGACTTTTCGCATGAACAAGCCCACGCGCGGCTACGGATGGGAACACGAGCTGAAGAGCGAACGCTCATGGTCGGTCCCTGAGCGACGCCTTCCCTCCGTCCCGGTGCCACCGGCGCACTCCGAAGCCGATCGCGCGCAAGCCAGCGAACGCGACAAGACGCTGTCGCCCCTGGTGCCGCCGTGGATCGCGTCGCTGCCGATGGAGGCGAAGCCGGTGTTTTTGTGCGAGCGCTACGCGCGCATCGCCAACCGCCTCGCGATGTGCTGGCCGGACGCCAAGCTGGCCCTCGGCCTGCTCGACGAGTACTTCGTCGACACGCGCGGCACGCGGCGCGGCTTTCCGCCGGAAGCCTTGCGCGAGCTGACGGCATTGCGCCAGTTCGCCCGGCGGCGCGTGAGTCACTCGCAGCCTTAGCGGGTCGGCGCCGGTGGGAACGCTGCGCCGGGTCGGCGCCACCGGCCTCACGATCGCGCCGCGTCCGCGCGTTCGCGCCATCTCGACGCCGCCGCTTCCGCCCAACGAATCGCTTCGGCTGGCGCGCCTGCGCGACTTGGCCGTCCTCGACACCGCGCCGGAGCCGGTGTTCGACGACATCGCGCGCATGGCCTGCGAGATCTGCGGCGTGCCGATCGCGTTGATCGGCCTGATCGATGCCGAGCGCCAGTGGTTCAAGGCCAATGTCGGCTTGCCGGCCATCAACGAAGTGCCGCGCGACGCCGCCTTCTGCGCTCACACGATCCTGATCGAGGACGACGGGCTTTTCGAGGTGCCCGATGCGACGCGCGACACGCGCTTCGCCGCCAACCCGCTCGTCACCGGACGGCCCGACATCCGCTTCTACGCCGGCGCGCCACTGACCTTGCCGGGCGGCGAACGCATCGGCACGCTGTGCGTGATCGACCGCGAGCCGCGCCGGCTCGACGCCACGCAGGCGCGCCTGCTGCGCTCGCTGGCCGGCATCGCGACGCAGGCGCTCGCGATGCGCAGGGCGCTGCTGGTGCGCACCGGGCGCATCGCCGGTGTCGGCGGTTGGGAGCTCGATCTCGTGACCCATGCGATGACCTGGTCCGAGCAGACGCGCCGAATCCATGACGTCGGGCCCGACTACGTGCCCACGCTGGCCGGCGCGATCGCCTTCTTTGCGCCCGAGACCCGCGCGTTGATCGAGGCCGCCGTGCGGCTCGGCATCGAGCGCGGCGTGCCGTGGGACCTCGAGCTGCGCTTCATCACCGCGAAGGGCGGCTCGCTCTGGGTCCGCGCGGCCGGCGAGGTCGAGTTCAGCGACGGCGTGGCGGTGCGCCTGATCGGCGCGCTGCAGGACATCACGACGCGCAAGCAACTCGAGCGCCGCCTGGCGGACAACGAACGCTTCGTGCGCCAGATCACCGACGGCCTGCCGCTGCGCATCGCCTACATCGACAAGGACCGGCGCTACCGCTTCGTCAACCTCGCTCACTGCCGCCGCTTCGGCCTGGACCGCGATGACATCCTCGGCCGCACGCGCGCCGAGCTCGCGCCGCCGAGCAGCTCGGCCGTCGTCGAACCGACCTTGACCGCGGCGCTCGCCGGCCAGGCCCAGCACCTCGAGTTCGAGGAGATGCAGCACGGCGAGCTGCGCCGCTTCGACGCGCAGCTGATTCCCGACGTCTCCGAGACCGGCGAAATCCGCGGCGTGTTCACGACCGGCGTCGACATCACCGAGCGCGCCGCCGCCGAACGCGGGCTGCGCGAGCTGACGACGATCGTCGACAACACGACCGACTACGTCGTGCAGACCGACCGGCACGGCGCGATCAAGTACATGAACGCCGCCGCGCGCCGCGCCAGCGGCTTGTCGGCGACGCAATCGCTCGCGCAGCGCCACTTCGGCGAGTTCAACACGCCGGCGACGAACCGGCTCTTCGCCGACGTGATCGTGCCGGCCTTGCAGCGCGCGAACGTCTGGGTCGGCGAGACGACGGTCTACGCGGCCGATCGGCGCGAGATCCCGGTCAGCCACATGGTGATCGCGCATCGCGGCGCCGACGGCTGCATCGACCGCTATTCCGCGGTGATGCGCGACGTCTCGGCCGAGGC
>DASYCA010000200.1:0-5490 GCA_036500445.1 Burkholderiaceae bacterium
CTTGGCGGTGATGAACGAGGGCGTGGAGATCACGACCATCGAGGGGCTGGGCACGCCCGACGCGCTGCACCCGGTCCAGCGCGCCTTCATCGCGCACGACGCGTTCCAGTGCGGCTACTGCACACCGGGCCAGATCTGTTCGGCCGTGGCGCTGCTGAACGAGCAGCGCGCCGGCGACGCCAGCGCCGTGACGCGGGACCTCGCCGCACGGGAGGTGGCGTTGACGGACGACGAAATCCGCGAGCGCATGAGCGGCAACCTGTGCCGCTGCGGCGCGTACGCCAATATCGTCGCCGCCGTGCGCACGGCCAGCGCCGCGCCGCGCGGCTGAGCGGCCAACCGATGCGAGCGCCACGATGACCGATTTCGACTACGAACGCCCGGGCAGCGTCGCGGAGGCGCTGCGGATGATCGCGCGGCCCGGCAGCGCGTTCATCGCCGGCGGAACCAACTTGCTGGACCTGATGAAGGGCGGCGTCGCGCAACCGACGCGGCTCATCGACCTGCGCGCGCTGCCGCTCGCGGCGGTCGCGGCGCGGCGCGACGGCGGGCTGCGCATCGGCGCGATGGTGCGCAACAGCGATCTCGCGAACCATCCGCTGGTGCGCCACCGCTACCCGCTGCTGACCCAGGCGCTGCTGGCCGGCGCCTCGCCGCAGCTGCGCAACATGGCGACCGTCGGCGGCAACCTGATGCAGCGCACGCGCTGCCACTACTTCTACGACACGGGCTTCAGGGCCTGCAACAAGCGCGCACCGGGCACCGGTTGCGCCGCCCGCGACGGCGAGAACCGCATCCACGCGATCCTGGGCGGCAGCGAGCAGTGCGTCGCGACGCAGCCCTCGGACATGAACGTCGCGCTGGCCGCGCTGCGCGCGTCGGTCGTCGCGGCCGGCCCGCGCGGCGAGCGCCGGATCGCGTTCGCCGATTTCCACCGGCTGCCGGACAGCACGCCGCAGCTGGACACCACGCTCGCGCACGACGAGCTGATCGTCGCGGTCGAGCTGCCGCCGAACGCGTTCGCGGCGGCCTCGCACTACCTGAAGGTGCGCGACCGCGCGAGCTATGCGTTCGCGCTCGTGTCGGTGGCCGCCGCGCTGGAGCTTCGCGACGGTGTCGTGCGCGATGCCGCGCTCGCGCTCGGCGGCGTCGCGCCCAAGCCCTGGCGCGTCACGGCGGCCGAACGGGCGCTGATCGGCCGGCGCCTGGACGACGCGAGCATCGCGGCCGCGAGCGCCGCGCTGCTGCACGGCGCGCAGCCGCTGCGCCACAACGCCTTCAAGCTCGAGCTGGCCCGGAACTCGATCGCGCGGGCGCTGCACAACGCGTCCGGCGGAGGAAAGACGACGTGAGCACGACACCGTGGGTGGGGCAGGGCATCGCCCGCGTCGATGGCCGCCTGAAGGTCTGCGGCCGCGCGACCTACGCGGCCGAATTCGCGCTGCCGGGCATGGTCCACGCGGTGCTGCTGACGAGCACGGTCGCGAGCGGCCGCATCACCGGCATGGCGGTCGAGAACGCCGAGCGGGCGCGCGGCGTGCTGGCGGTGCTGACGCCGATGAATGCGCCGCGGCTGCCGAATGGCGGCAAGGCCGCCGTCGAGCCGCCCGCGGGACGCGTGCTGTCGCTGCTGCAGGACACGCAGGTGCACTACAACGGCGAACCCATCGGCGTCGTCGTCGCCGACACCCTCGAACACGCGACCGAGGCCGCCCGGCAGGTGGTCGTCAGCTACGCGCCGGCCGATGCGGCGCTGGATTTCGAGCGCGCGAAGCGCACGCCGGTCACGCCCGAGAAGGTCAACCAGGACAAGACCGACAGCCTGCGCGGCGACATCGAGCAGGGCCTGCGCGACGGCGGCACGCCGCTGCACGCGACCTACACGACGCCGATCGAGCACCACAACGCGATGGAGCCGCACGCGACGATCGCGGTCTGGGCCGACGACCGGCTCACCGTCTACGACTCGACCCAGTACGTCAGCGGCGTCAAGAACACGCTGGCCAAGACGCTGGGCATCGCGCCCGAGGCGATCACCGTGACCTCGCCGTTCGTCGGCGGCGGCTTCGGCAGCAAGGGCTCGATGTGGTCGCACGTCGCGCTCGCGGCGATCGCCTCGCGCCGCGTCGGCCGGCCGGTCAAGCTGGCGCTGCAGCGGCCGCAGATGTTCGGGATGGTCGGCAACCGGCCGCACACCGAGCAGACCGTCACGATCGCGGCGCGCGAGGACGGCGCGCTCAGCGCGCTGCGCCACGATGTCGTCTCCGAGACCTCGATGCTGGAAGACTGGGTCGAGCCCTCGGCGCTGCTGACGCGCATGCTCTACAGCTGCCCGAACGTCGCGACCAGCCACCGGCTCGCCAAGCTGAACGTCGGCACGCCGACCTTCATGCGCGCGCCGGGCGAATCCAGCGGCAGCTTCGCGCTGGAAACCGCGATCGACGAGCTCGCGGTCCGCCTGGGGATGGATCCGCTCGCACTGCGCCTGCGCAACCACGCGGAGCGCGACGAGGACAAGAACCTGCCGTTCTCGAGCAAGTCGCTGCTCGAGTGCTACCGGGTCGGCGCCGAGCGTTTCGGCTGGGCCCGCCGCCGGCCCGAACCTGGCACGCTGCGCGACGGCCACTGGCGCGTCGGCCTGGGCATGGCGAGCGCGAGCTACCCGGCCAACCGCAGCGCCGCCGAGGCGCTGGTGCGCGTGATGCCGGACGGCAGCGCGGTCGTGCTCTGCGGCACCCAGGACATCGGCACCGGCACCTACACCGTGATGACGCAGGTTGCCGCCGACGCGCTCGGGTTCCCGATCGAGAAGGTGCGCTTCGAGCTCGGCGATTCGCGCATGCCGAAGGCGCCGGTCTCGGGCGGTTCTCAATCGGTCGCGAGTGTCGCGCCGGCCGTGCAGGCGGTGTGCCTGAAGGCCCAGGCCCGGCTGATCGCGATGGCGCTCGGCGACCTGCGCTCGCCGATCCACGGGGCTCCGCCCGACAGCGTGCAACTCGTCGACGGCGTGTTGCGCGCGCCATCCGGCGCGTCGGAAACCGTCGCGGCGCTGGTCACGCGCAACGGCGGGCAACCGGTCATCGAGCGTGCCGAGACCACGCCCGGCACCGAGCGCAAGACCTTCTCGATGCATTCGTTCGGCGCCGTCTTCGCCGAGGTCTGGATCGACGCGGAGCTCGGCACGATCCGCGTTCCACGCATCACCGGCGTGTACGGCGTCGGCCGATTGTTGAATGCGAAGACGGCGCACAGCCAGTTGCTCGGTGGCATCGTCTGGGGCGTCGGAATGGCCTTGTTCGAGGAATCGCGGCGCGATGCGCGCAATGGCCGGATCGTCAATGCGAACCTGGCCGAGTATCACGTGCCGGTGAACGCGGACATCGGCCGGATCGAGATCGAGTTCATTCCCGAGCACGATGCCGAGGTCAATCCGCTCGGCGCCAAGGGCATCGGCGAGATCGGCATCACCGGCGTGGCGGCCGCGATCGGCAATGCGGCTTTCAACGCGACCGGCCGGCGCGTGCGCTCGTTGCCGCTGACGCTGGACAAGTTTCTCTAGCGGGGCATCGCGGCCGGCCGCCGCTCAGGGCGCTAGAACGGGCTGCCCGTGAACAGCCATTTCAAGCGCGACAGGTAGCCGCCGAACTGCGATGGGCCGTGCGGCAAGCTGCTCGGGCGGCGCAGATTGCGCGCACTCAGCCGCGAAAGATCGCGGCGCAGCGTCGGCAGACGGGTCGGCGTGGAGGGCGAGCTGGTCGGCAACATGGTCTTCCTTCAGCGTGTTGGACGTTCGCCCCAAGTATCGAAATCGGCCCGTGCCGACGCTGTCGGACAACAGGAAATTCGGGCGCCGGAGCGCCGCTACACGAGCATCGAGCCGAACATCGCGGCGGTGGCGATCGCCATCGCGCCGGTCGCGCCCCAGCCCAGCAGCTTCCAGCGCCGCCCGAGCGTCATCTGGCCGACCAGCTTCGGGTTCGACGCCGCGACCATCACCGCGACCATGATCGGCACCGAAATCACCGCGTTGATCACAGCGGCCCAATACAGCGCCTGGATCGGCTTGAAGCCGGCCAGGCCGATCGCGATCCCGACGACCATCGCGGCCGCCAGGATCGAATAGAACGAGACCGCCGCGGAGGCCGGCTGGTCCAGCCCTT
The DNA here is from genome assembly GCA_036500445.1 of Burkholderiaceae bacterium. Classification (GTDB taxonomy): domain Bacteria; phylum Pseudomonadota; class Gammaproteobacteria; order Burkholderiales; family Burkholderiaceae_C; genus LMDS01. The sequence continues at coordinate 4,161 of DASYCA010000200.1, forward strand.
TTTTCATTTTGAACAGGCTCGCCACCGCGTAGGCGGCCGAGCCCGCGAGCACCGGCAGCGCGAGCAGCCCGGTGCCGATGATGCCGGCGGCGAACAGCCCGAACGCGAAATCGCCGGCGATCGGGCGCAGCGCCTGCGCGGCCTGCGAGGTCGTCTGGACGTCGTGGACGCCTTGCTGGTTCAGCGTCGCCGCCGCGGCGGTGATCATGAAGAACGCGATCAGGTTCGAGAAACCCATCCCGACGACGGTGTCGATGCGCAGGCGGCGCAACTGCGCCGTGCGCTGCCGCGGCGCGACGCGCAGCGGCCGGTCCTCGGGGACGCGGTGGATCTCCTCGACCTCCTGCGCCGCCTGCCAGAAGAACAGGTAGGGGCTGATCGTGGTGCCCAGGATCGCGACCACCGTCGTCACGCAGTCCTTGCTCCAGTGCGGGTGCGGCCAGACCGCGCCGCGCGCCGCGGCCGGCCAGTCGACGTGCACGGCGAAGACGACGCCGACGTAGGCGAACAGCGACAGCGTCAGCCATTTCAGGACCGCGACGTAGCGGCGGTAGGGCAGAAAGACCTGCAGCAGCAGCGAAACCACGCCGAACGCCACCGCATAGGCGGCGGCCGGCCCGTGCACGACCAGGTGCAGCGCGTCGCCCATCGCGTTCAGGTCGGCGCCCAGGTTGATGACGTTGGCGGCGACCAGCAGCCCGACCAGCCCGTAGACGATCCAGGCGGGGCAGAAGCGGGCGAAGTTCTCGGTCAGGCCCTTGCCGGTGATGCGGCCGATGCGCGCGCTCGCGAGCTGGATGCCGACCATCAGCGGCCAAGTCAGCAGCACCGTCCAGCCCAGGCCGTAGCCGAACTGCGCGCCGGCCTGGGTGTAGGTGGCGATGCCGCTCGGGTCGTCGTCGGCCGCGCCGGTGATCAGGCCGGGGCCGAGCGAGGCCCACCAGCGTGTCGGTTTCGGGGCGGCGGCGGGGCCGGTCTTGGGAGGGCCTGCAGGATTCATCACGCGCGCGGCGTTCGCCATCGGGCCTCCTTCGCTGTTGCGGCGACTCTGAGGCTTTGTGCCGCGCGCCACAGTCGGCGGAGCGGTCGTTCGCACGTAGGGCGCGTCCCACGCCGCGGGCCGGCGTGCGCTCAGTGCAAGGCGTCGAACAGGTTTTGGGCCCGCTTCATCACGTCGTCTTTCGCGCTGCGGTTCGCGGCGACGGCCTGGCGCGCCGCGCCCGGGTCGTCGAAGTCGTGGGTCGCGTCGTCGTAGACGCTCACGGTCACCGAGCCGCCCTTCGCATGGCTCAGCACGTCGGCGCAGACCGTCGGCGACACCTCCTCGTCG
>DASYCA010000201.1:0-8936 GCA_036500445.1 Burkholderiaceae bacterium
GCATTTCGACGCGCCGGCTCTCCTCGTCCGTCTCCTTCGAGGCATTGAACGAATAGCCGCCGACCAGGAACAGGTTGCGCACGTTCTGCTTCTGCGCCTCCGACAGCAGGTTCTCGCCGCTCGTCGCGAACATCGCGCACAGCACGCGCTGGCTGCGCTGCAGGCTCAGGTTCAGGTTGGCGAGATAGGTGCCGGTGCGGTCGGCATAGCCCTCGACGACGATTCGCTTCATCGCGCGGCGCCCGAGCGCCGAATTCGCCAGCTCGATGATCTCGGGGACGAACTGGCGCAGCACCGTTTCCTGCTCGGGCGCGAGAGTGGATTTGCCGAAGCCGAAGCGCGCGCGGTCGCCGAAGTCGATGACGTGGCGCGCGCGGTCGATCTTCACGCCGTCGTGGCGCGCCGCCGCCTGGCTCAGGCGGTCGAAGACCTCTTCGATGTCCTTGCGGTGCTGCTCTTCACGCTGCTCGCGTTCCGAGACGTTGTTCGTGATCGCCAGCAGCGCGACGCCCATCACGACCAGGAACAGCACCATCAGCGCCGTCATCAGGTCGGCGAACGAGATCCAGAACGGCTTCTCGGCCTCGTCTCGGGGCCGGCGCCGCGCGGGCAGATGGGTGACGAGCATGGGCCTAGTGGCGCTGCGGCGTCGCGTTGCCGAGCGTCGCCTCGAGCTCGACGACGGTCGACGACAGCAGCCCGACCGCCGTCGAGAGCTTGGTGTGGAACTCGGTGTTCGCGAGCTCCAGCGTCTTCTTGACCGCGGTCGCGAAGGCCTGGTGGGCGTCGCCGAGGACCTTGCTGACGCTGTTCAGGTAAAGATCCGCATGCTGCTGCGCCTCGCCCAGGCGCGCGCTCGATTGCTCGATGCGGCCGAGCACGTCGGCCGTCAAGGTCGCTTCCTTGCGCGCGAGCTCGACGGTCGCGCGCAGCTCGGTGACGAGCTGGCCGACGGCCTCGCGGTGGGCGCGGTAGTCGTCCAGCCCGCTGCGCATCGCGTCGCCGCTTTCGACCATCGTGCCGGAGGCCGCGACGAGCTGCGTCGAGACGACCGCCGCCTGCTCCATCACGCCGCTGACTCGGTCGCCGGCCGAGGCGAAGCGCTGCGACGCGGTGTTCAGCTGCGTCGCGCCGTCGTTCATGCGCGCGAGCGCGCTCGTCGTCGTGTGCGTCAGCGCATCGACGCTGCGGGCCATCTGCGTGGAGGCGCCGCTCATCTCGGAGACGGCCTTCGCGAGCAGCTCGGACAGGCTGTCGATCGCGCCGCTCGAATGCTCGACCAGCGCGGTCTCGCGCCGGCGCTGGCTCTCGGCCGCGTGCTCGATCACCTGCGTGACGGTCTGCTGGCCGGTCTGGGCCATCTTCTCGATCAATGCGTGCATCGCCTGCACGCTGCCCTGCATCGCCTCGCCGGTCTGCCGGTTCAGCTCGCCGAGGTTCGCGACCTGGCCGCCGAAGCCCTTCTCGAGGCTCGCGGACATCGCGCTGCCGACGGCCTTGGCGACCTCGCCGGCGACGGCCTGCGAGATCGCGCCCGCGAGGCCGGCGATCTGGCGGTCGGTCTGCTCGCGCATCACCGCGCCGAGTTCCGCGACGAGCGCGTCCTTCAGCGACTTGCTCTGCGCGCCGGCGTCTTCGGAGGCTTTGACGAGGCGCGACATGTAGTCCTCGCCGGCGCCGGCTTCGAAGCGGGCGTCGATCGCGTGGGCGATGTCTTCGGTGCGGCCGTAGAGCGCGGCGAGCAGGAGTTTTTCGAGAAAGGTCACGACCATCGCCGCGGCGATCGCGCTGGCCGAGATCAGGAAGGCCTGGCCGACCGAATGCATCAGCGACTCGAGGCTGGCGCGCACGGTCGCGGCGTCCGCGCTGACCTGGAACTGGCGCAGGCCCTCGATCAGCCCGGTGAAGGTGCCGATGATGCCGATGCCGGTGAAGATGCCCGGCAGGTGCTTGAAGAATTCGGTGCGCAGCCGCGCGTCGACGACGTACTGGGTGTTGAAGAAGGTCTCGGCCGGCAGCGTCGCGCGCACCGCGACCGGCAGCATCTGGCCGTCGCGCTCCTCGCGCTGGACGTGCAGCGAATCCTGGTATTCCTTCCACAGGTGCGCGAGGCGCGCGTCGCCGGCGAACAGCTTGCGGAACTCGCCCGGCGGCGTGCGCAGCTCGAAGCCATTGATCGCGCGGTTCAGCCGCCGCAGCCGCAGCCAGTGCACGAGGCCCGGCAGCAGGAAGACGGCGACGAACGACAGCACCAGCGCGGCCAGCAGGCCGCCGGCGACGTAAAGGTGGACAGGGGGCGAATTTCCGGTCATGAGGCCTCTAGGCTACGCAGTGGCGCCGCCGGCATTGGCCCGAAATCCGGGCGAAGTACCCGCCATCTTTGCCGCGTGCACACTCCAGACCATGTACACCCCCAGAAACAACGCGTTCGCGAAGCGCCTGGGCCCCGGCCCGATCACCGGCGCCGCGGCCGACCTGGGCGCGATGGCCGAGGCGCTGCAGCCGCTGGTGAAGGCGCCGGTGCTGCCGTACGTGATCGGCTTCGGGGCGCTGTCGATCGTCGGCCAGGTCTTCTTCTCGTACGAGCGCAGCGTGCGGCTGCTGAAGCGGCTGACGCTGGCGCTGTTCTCGTACGTCGCGGTGATCCTGTCGGTCTCGGTGCCGTGGCGCGACTTCTTCAAGGAGGCCGTGACGCCGTGGAACTATTTCCCGAAGGGCGTCTCGACCAGCGACGACGCGGCGATGGTCGTCGCGGTGCTGGGCACGACGATCAGCCCCTACCTGTTCTTCTGGCAGGCCTCGCAGGGGGTCGAGGACAACAACCGCCGGCCCGAGGCGGCCGAGCTGCGCACGCACCCGGCGTACACCGCGGAGCACTTGTCGCGCATCAAGCAGGACACCTATGTCGGCATGATCTTCTCGAACGTGATCGCGGTCTGCATCGTCGTCGCGACGGCGGTGACGCTGAACCAGCACGGCATCCCCAACATCCAGACCTCGGCCCAGGCCGCGGAGGCGCTGCGGCCGGTCGCCGGGGACGTCGCGTTCGCGCTGTTCGCGATCGGCATCATCGGCACCGGGCTGCTCGCGGTGCCGGTGCTGGCCGGCTCGGCGGCCTGTGCGGTCAGCGAGGTGTTCGGCTGGCGCTGGGGGTTGTCGCGCGGGTTCCGGGAGGCACGCGGCTTCTGCGGCATCATCATCGCGGCGACCGTGATCGGCACCGTGATGGGCGCGGTCGTCAACGGCGTGATCTCGGTGCCGATCATGGTCGTGATGATGTGGATCGGGCAGTCCAAGGCCTTGATGGGGCCGCTGACGATCAGCCGACGACACCGCTTCTTCGGCTGGGCCGCGACCGCGGTGATGGGGATGGCGGTCGCGTTCATGCTGTGGACGAGCGTCTGACGAGGTGCGAAGATGAAACGCAGAAGCCTGCTGATCGCCAGTGCCGCGGGGCTCTCCGGCCCGGCGTGGCTGGCCGGCTGCGCGACCCCCGCGCCGCCGCCGCCCGCCGACACGGGCCCGCACGGGCCGGCCGGCGATCTCGCGCTGCTGAACCGCGTCACCTGGGGCGTCGACAGCGCCTCGCTCGCGGCCTGGAACCACCTGCAGCGGCGCGACTACCTGCAGGCCCAGTTGCACCCCGACGCGGACGCGAAGCTGCCGGACGCGGTGCAGGCCCAGATCGACGCGCTGCCGGCGTTCCAGAAGCCGATGCTCGCGCTGGTGCAGGAGATGGACCAGCGCCGCCGCGACGCCGATGCGATCGCCACGGACGACGCGAAGAAGGCCGCGCAACAGGCCTACCAGCAGGACCTGAACCGCCTCGCGCGCGACGCCGCGACGCGCTCGCTGCTGCGCGCCCTGTACGCGCCGACGCAGCTCAACGAGCAGCTGACCTGGTTCTGGTTCAACCACTTCAACGTCCACCAGTACAAGTCGAACCTGCGCGCAATGGTCGGCGACTACGAAAGCGGGCTGCGCACGCACGCGCTGGGCAAATTCCGCGACCTGCTGATCGCGAGCGCGACCCACGCCGCGATGATCCGCTACCTGGACAACGAGCAGAACGCCGCGAACCGGCTCAACGAGAACTACGCGCGCGAGCTGATGGAGCTGCACACGCTCGGCGTCGACGGCGGCTATTCGCAGAAGGACGTGCAGGAGCTCGCCCGCGTGCTGACCGGCCTCGGGCTTAACTTCGGCGACAAGCAGCCGGCGCTGCGCCCGGCACTGCAGCCGCTGTACCGGCACGTCGGTGCGACCGAGTTCAACCCGGCGCGCCACGACCTGGGCGAGAAGATGGTGCTCGGCGTGAAGATCGCCAACCGCGGCTGGGAGGAGATCCTCGACGAGCTGACGCGCCTGGCGCGCCACCCGGCGACCGCGCGGCACGTCAGCCGCCGGCTCGCGGTGTTCTTCGTCGCCGACGACCCGCCGCCGGCGATCGTCGGGCGCATGAGCCGCGCGTTCTTCGCCAGCGACGGCGACATCGCCGCGACCTTGCAGGCGATGTTCGACGCGCCCGAGTTCAACGCCTCGCTGACGCTCAAGTTCAAGGACCCGGTTCACTACCTCGTCTCGGCGGTGCGGCTGGCCTACGACGGCAAGACCATCCTGAACTGCGGGCCGATGCTGGGCTGGCTGAACCGGCTCGGCGAGGGCTTGTACAACCGGCAGACGCCGGACGGCTATCCGATGGAAGAGGCGGCGTGGTCGGGCTCGGGGCAGATGAGCACGCGCTTCGAGATCGCGCGCGTGATCGGCAGCGGCAGCGCGGGGCTGTTCCGCGCCGAGGGCGCGCCGGCCGACGCGCCGGCGTTTCCGCAGCTCTCGAACGCGCTGTACCACGGCGCGCTCAACGTCACCTTCGGCGAGCGCACGCGCACCGCGCTGGCCGCCGCGACCTCGCCGCAGGAGTGGAACGTGATGCTGCTGTCGTCGCCGGAATTCATGTTTCGCTGAATCGTCGAAAGGTCGGAAGGAGTACCCCCATGCAACGTCGACACTTCCTGCGCCAGGCCCTGCGCCACGCCGCGGCGCTGCCGCTGGCCGCCGGCGGCGTTCAGCTGATGGCCGCCGCGCCGGGCACGCCGCGCCTGTTGATCGTGTTCCTGCGCGGTGCCTACGACGCGACCAGCCTGCTGGTGCCGGTGGGCAGCAGTTTCTACTACGAGCAGCGCCCGAACATCGCGATCGCGCGGCCCGGCAGCGCGGCCGACGCGGCGATCCCGCTGAACGCCGAGTGGGGCCTGAACCCCGCGCTGATCGACACGATGCTGCCGCTGTTCGAGCGCCAGCAGCTCGCGTTCGTGCCGTTCGCCGGCACCGAGGACGTCTCGCGCAGCCACTTCGAGACGCAGGACAGCATCGAGCTCGGCCAGCCGCTGGTCGGCACGCGCGATTTTCAGTCGGGCTTCATGAACCGGCTCGCGCAGGTGCTCGGCACGCGCGCGGCGGCCAACGATTCGATCGCATTCACGGATCGGCTGCCGCTGACCTTTCGCGGCGGCTTGCAGGTGCCGAATCTGTCGCTCGCGAACCTCACGAAACCGTCGTTCGACGCGCGCCAATCGCAGCTGATCGCCGGGATGTACCAGGGCTCGGCGCTTGCCGCGCCGGTGCAGGAAGGCTTCGCGGTGCGCAGCGAGGCGATGCGCGAGATCAACGGCGAGCCGCCCGGCGCGGCACAGAGCAGCCTGGCCGCCGAGATGATCGCCGCGAGCCGCAACGCGATCACCGCGAAGGGCTTCGAGGGCGAGGCGCGCCGCGTCGCGCGGCTGATGCGCGAACGCTACCACCTCGGCTTCATCGACGTCGGCGGCTGGGACACGCACGTCGGCCAGGGCGCCGGCACCGGCTACCTCGCGAACCGGCTCGCCGAGCTGGGCAAGGGGCTGGCGGCCTATGCCGACGAGATGGGGCCGGCCTGGCAGGACAGCACCGTCGTCGTGATCAGCGAGTTCGGCCGCACCTTCAAGGAGAACGGCAACCGCGGCACCGACCACGGCCACGGCAGCGTCTACTGGGTGCTGGGCGGCGGCGTGCGCGGCGGCCGGGTCGCCGGCGAGCAGGTCGCGGTCGCGCCGGGCAGCTTGTTCCAGAACCGGGACTACCCGGTGCTGAACGAATACCGCGCGATGCTGGGCGGCCTGTTCACGCGCCTCTACGGGCTCTCGCCCGCGCAGGTGCAACAGGTGTTCGCAGGGGCGGCGCCGAGGGATCTGGCGCTGGTCTGACCCGGGCCGGCGCTACGCCAGCAGGCGCCGGATCACGTGGCTCAGCGCGTCGACGATCGCGACGAGCACGAGCATCGCGGCGAGCACGGTCGCGGTCTTGCCCATCTGGAACAGGCCCATGTGGAAGGCCAGCAGCTGCCCCAGCCCGCCCGCACCGACCACGCCGAGGATGGCCGCGGCCCGGATGTTGTTCTCCCAGCGGTACAGCGTGTAGGAGATCAGCTGCGGCAGCAGCTGCGGCAGGGTCGCGTACAGGAAGATGCGCGCTTCTCCCACGCCTTGCGTGCGCAGCGCGGCCGACGGCCCGGGCGTCGCGTTCTCGACCGCCTCGGCGAACAGCCGGCCCAGCACGCCGGTCGTGTGCAGCGCCAGCGCGAGCGTGCCGGCAAGCGGCCCCAGGCCGGCCGAGATCAGCAGCAGCGCCGCCCAGACGAGCTCGGGCACCGCGCGCAGCGCGTTGAGCAGCAGCCGCGTGAGCGGGCGCGCGCGGGCCGGATCGCCGTCGTGCGTGCGGCTCGCCGGCAACGCGAGCAGCAGCCCGCCGGCCGCGGCGAGCAAGGTGCCGAGCGCCGACATCGCGAGCGTCTCGACCGACGCGCCCGCGACCTTGCGCAGAAAACCCGGCGACAGGTCGGGCGGAAAGAACTCGCCGACGAAGCGCCCCATGCCGCGCGCCGCGTCGATGGACAAAAAGGCGCTCCACTGCAGGTCCAGGCTCCAGAAGCTGGCGACCACCAGCAGCACCAGCCCGGCGCCGAACCAGCGCGCGCGCGTCATGCCAGCGCCCGCCTCAACCACGCGCTGGCCCGATCGGCGAGCGCGACCAGTGCGACGAAGACGAGCAGCATCGTCATGACCTCGCCGCCGGCGAACATCTTGGTCGAGTTGTCGAGCTGCTGGCCGAGGCCGCCGGCGCCGACGAAGCCGAGCACGACCGACGAGCGGATCGCGCACTCCCAGCGGTACACGGTGTAGGAGGTCAGCTCGGCGGCGTTCTGCGGCAGCAGCCCGTACGCGAAGGCCTGCAGCCGCCCGCTGCCGTTCGCGAGCAGCGCGCGCGTGGCCGGCGTCTCGCCGCTCTCGAGGATGTCGCCATAGACCTTGCCCAGCATGCCGCCGTAGGTCAGCGCGATCGCGAGCACCCCGGCGGTCGGGCCGAGCCCGACGACGCGGACGAAAATCAGCGCCCAGACCAGCTCGGGGATGCTGCGCAGCACGACGAGCGCCCAGCGCAAGGCCTGCCGCAGCGCGGCCGGGCCGGGCGCCATCCGGCCGGACAGCGCCGAGACGGAGAGCGCGCGGGTCGAGATCAGCGTCGCGGGAATCGCGATCACGAGCGCGAGCGTGATGCCGGCGGTGGCGATCGCGACCGTGCGCCAGGTCTCGCGCGCGACGAGCGCGAGGAAGTCGGCGCCAAGCGCGGGCGGCACGAAGGTGGCGAGAAAACGCAAGGTCGGGCCGCGGCTGTCGGCGTCGAGCAGCGTCCAGGGACGGAACTCGGTCGCGACCAGCATCGGCCACAGCAGCGCCAGGCCCGCGCCGAGCCAGAACAGCCGGGCGAGCCAGGCCGGGTCGCGGCGCGGCAGGCGCGCGTTCATCGGCAGGTCATCGCGACCGGCGGCGGCGCGGCGCTCGGCGGCGACACCGCCGGGCCGGCGGCGCCGGCCAACTCGTCCTCGTGCTGCGCGTACAGCCGCAGCAGGTGCTCGCGGCTGACCTGCGGCGTCGGCAGGTCGAACGCCAGCACCCCGTCGCGCAGCCCGACGATGCGGTCGAAGTGGGCCAGCGCGGTCTCGACCTGGTGCATCGTCGTCATCAGCGTGATGCCGCGCTCGCGCGCGATCGCGATCAATTGAGTGATCGCCTGCTCGGCGCGCGTCGGGTCGAGCGCCGACAAGGGCTCGTCGATCAGCCACAGTGTCGCCGGCGCGAGCAGCGCGCGCGCCAGGCCGACGCGCTGGCGCTCGCCGCCCGAGAGCCGGTCGACGCGCGCAAATAGCTTGTCGGCGAGCGCGAACCGGTCGAGCGCCTCGTGCGCGCCGGCGATGTCGGCCGGGTAGAACAGCGAACGCAGGCTGGTCGCGAGGCTCCAGCCGGGCAGCCGGCCCGCCAGCACCGCGGTGACGACGCGCTGGCGTGGCGGCAGCGGCGGCGTCTGCGGGGCCAGGAACAGGCGCCCGCGCAGCCGCTGCAGCGCGCGCGTGCTCTGCGACCACGGGTCGGTGCCTGCGAACAGGAGGCGGCCGCCCGAAGGCTTCAGCGACGCGGCGGCGACCTGCAGCAGCGTCGTCTTGCCGGCCCCGGACGGCCCGATCACCGCGAGCTGCTCGCCGCTGCGCAGCCTCAGGCTGACGCCGCGCAGCGCGCTCGTGCCGGCCGCGGCGGCCGGGTGCCGCGCCTGGACGGCTTCGAGCTCGAGCTCCACGCCGCTCAGAGCAGGCCGGCGCTCTTCGCGGCGGCCTCGATGCCCTTGTAGTTCTCGGGCCGCGTCGGCACGAAGCGGGTCGCGCGTTGCAGGTCGAGGATCTCCTTGCCTTCCGGCGTCGTGCGGTCCAGCGTCAGGAAGGCTTGGGTCAGCTTGGCGCGCAGCGCCTCGGGCATCTCGGAACTGACCGACCAGTTGTAGTCGTAGTAGGGCGGCGTCGTGAAGAAGACATGGACCTTGTCGGTGTCGACGCGTTTGTCGGCGACGAACTT
>DASYCA010000202.1:0-3283 GCA_036500445.1 Burkholderiaceae bacterium
TCAGCGACGAATCGCGCTCGCTGCCGGGGCCTCCGTCGGAAGAAAGGCCGTTCTCGATGACGTCGTTCATGATCCGTCCTTCTCGCGCTCTTTTTCGCGCATTTGCGCCTTGCGGGATGCGAATTCCTCGAGCCCTGAGAGCCCCTCGCGGCGCTCCAGTTCCTTCAAGACATCGGCCGGCGCCAGTCCGTGGGCGTGCAACGCCAGCAGGCAATGAAACCACAGATCGGCGACTTCGCCGACGATCTTCTCCGGCACGCCGTCCTTGCAGGCCATCACGACCTCGGTCGCCTCTTCGCCGATCTTCTTCAGGATCGCGTCGCCGCCCTTGTGGAACAGCCGGGCCACGTAGCTCTTGTCCGGGTCGCCGCCCTTTCGGGCCGCGATCACGCCGGCCAGGCGCGCCAAGGTGTCATTTCCGTTCGCTTCGACACTCATTTGTAGATGCTCCCGGGGTCTTTCAAGACCGGCTCGACGGCCGTCCATTCGCCATTCTTCAGCAGCTGAAAAAAGCAGGAATGGCGCCCGGTGTGGCAGGCAATGCCCGGTTCATGCCCGAGCTGCGTGACCTTCATCAGCACGACGTCGTTGTCGCAATCCAAGCGCAGCTCGTGCACCTTCTGGATGTGGCCGCTCTCCTCGCCCTTGTGCCAGAGCCGGCCGCGCGAGCGGCTGAAATACACCGCCTCGCCGAGCTCGGCGGTCTTCGCGAGCGCCTCGCGGTTCATGAAGGCGAACATCAGCACGTCGTTGCTGCCGACCTCCTGGGCGATCGCCGGCACCAGGCCGTTCGCGTCCCATTTCACCTCGTCCAACCAGTGCGTGCTCGTGGTCATGCGGCCAGTGTAGTGGCGCCGACGAAGCCGCGCTCCTGGGCGAACCAATCCAGCACCGGCAGCGTCCCGGGCAGCACCGGGCCGACCGCGACCGGCAGGCCCTGCCAGGACATCGTCTGCTGCTCGCGCATCTGGAATTCACCCTGCCAGGCGAAGACCTTGCAGAAATGCAGGCGGACGCGGGCGTGCGGGTAGTCCATCAGCTCGATCTTCCACGGTTCAACGGCACCGATCTCGATCCCGAGCTCCTCGTGCAGCTCGCGGCGCAGCGCCTGCTCGACCGATTCGCCGGCCTCGAGCTTGCCGCCCGGGAACTCCCAGTAGCCGGCGTAGACCTTGCCTTGGGGACGGGAGGTGAGCAAGAAACTGCCCTGCGCGTCGATCAACACCCCGACGGCCACATCCACCGGCACGCGCTCGGTGCTCATGTGTGGTGCCGTCCGCTGTAATCCTTCGCAAATTGAAAAGCGACCCGGCCCGAGCGCGATCCGCGTTCCAGCGCCCAGACCAGGCTCTCCTGGCGCGCCGCGACGATCGCCTCCTCCGGCACCCCGAAGCCGCGCAGCCACTGCGCGGCAATGGCGAGGTATTCGTCCTGGCTGAACGGATAGAAGCTGACCCACAGCCCGAAACGCTCGGACAGCGAGATCTTCTCCTCCACCACCTCGCCGGGGTGAACCTCGCCGTTCTCCAGGTGCTGGTAGCTCAGGTTCTCCTTCATGTACTCGGGCAGCAGGTGGCGGCGGTTGCTGGTCGCGTAGATCAGCAGGTTGTCCGAGGCCTGCGAGACCGAGCCGTCGAGGATGGATTTCAAGGCCTTGTAGCCCGGCTCGCCCTCGTCGAAGCTCAGGTCGTCGCAGAACACGATGAAGCGCTCGGGCCGGTCGGCGACCAGGTCGACGATGTCGGGCAGGTCGACCAGATCGGCCTTGTCGACCTCGATCAGGCGCAGGCCCTGGCCGGCGAATTCGTTCAAGCAGGCCTTGATCAGCGAGCTCTTGCCGGTGCCGCGCGCGCCGGTCAGCAGCACGTTGTTCGCGCCGACGCCCTCGACGAACTGGCGCGTGTTGCGCAGCAGCTTTTCCTTTTGCGGCTCGACCTCGACGAGCGCGTCGAGCCGGATGTCGGCGACGTGGCGCACCGGCGCGATCGCGCCGGACGCGCCGCGGCGGCGGTAGCGGAACGCGATCGAGGCGGACCAGTCGGGCGCCGTCAGCGGCATCGGCAGCACGCTTTCAAGACGGACGAGGAGCGCCTCGGCGCGGGAGATCAGGTTCAGCAGGGGTTCGGTCGACATGGGGCGGCAGTTTAGCTGCGCACCGCGACGGCGTCGCCGGCCAGCGCGCGGCCGCTCCGGAGCGGCCGGCGACCCCCTCGGGCGGTGGCCGGGCGTATTCGCCCGGCCGCGGGTTCCAATCAACCGGCGAGCATCTGGAGTGCGACTTCGAGGTGCTCGACCGGGCTGCGTTTGAAACCCGATCGTGCGAAACGCTGCAGCCGGCCGACCGCGAACGCGGTCAGCACCGAGGCCTGCACGTTCGCATCGACCGTCGGCGTGGCCGACCCGGCCCCTTCGGCGCGGCCGCGCAGGCCCTGGCGCAGCTGGGATTCGAAGCGCTCGAAGAACTGGTTCATGCGCGCCAGCAAGCGGTCGTTCTCGAACACCAGCGCGTCGCCGACCATCACGCGCGCCATGCCCGGGTTCTTCTCGGCGAACTGCAGCAGCACGGTCAGCATCTGGCGGACCTGGGCCGCCGGCTCGCCGTCGCGCTCGTGGATCTGGTTGACGAGCGAAAAAACGCTGGTCTCGATGAATTCGATCAGGCCCTCGAACATCTGGGCCTTGCTGGCGAAATGGCGGTACAGCGCGGCCTCGGAGACCTCGAGCCGGGCGGCCAGCGCCGCCGTCGTGATGCGGTCGGCACCGGGCAGCTCGAGCATGCCGGCGAGGGTCTGCAGGATCTGGATCCGGCGCTCGCCCGGCTTCGGGCGCTTGCGCACCGGCGCGACGGCGGTGGCAACGGCCGCAGCGGCCATGGGGGCCACGTTTGCCGCAGGCACTCCTTCAACCTCCGCCGCCTCCTCGGGGGAACCAACCGGTTCGGCAGCGCTGGCGTCGTGGTCGTGGATCATCAAAGCCTGAGAAGCGTCAGAAGCGAGTTCATTTTGGCACACACGTATCGAGGGCTGGGGCAAGGGTGAACACCAACTTTCGCCCCCCCGGACGAGGGCCTCGCGGCGGCGCGGCGTGCATTGTTGAAGCCGCTGGTCGCGCCGCCGCGCAGCGCACCGCGGTAACGGCCCTCCAGGTAGCGCCGCATCCACGCGGTGCGCATGCCGACGCCCCGCGCGGTGCGCTGGTTCTCCAGCACGTCCTCGACCAGCACGCAGTCGCTCGTGCGCACCTTCAGGCGCGCCGCGAGGTGGCGGTACATGCGCGCGTCGGG
>DASYCA010000203.1:0-10192 GCA_036500445.1 Burkholderiaceae bacterium
CCCTACGTGGTGCTGCTCAACAGCGACGCGATCCTCGGCATGGACACGCCCAATCGGCTGGTCGACCACCTCGCGGCGCATCCGGAGGTCGGCTGCGTCGGGCCGCGCGTCAACCTGCCCGACGGCACGCGCCAGCCCCGGATCCGCGGCCACCGCCCGTCGCCCCGGCGCGCGATCCTGCAAAGCCTCGGCCTGTCGCGGCTGTCGCCGCTCTGGCACGGCCTGGATGGCATCGACTGCGAAGGCCGTGCCGAACCGATCGCGCCGGTGGGCTGGATTTCAGGCGTCTGCATGGCGATGCGCACCAGCGACTACCGGGCCATCGGCGGCTTCGACGCCGCGTTCTTCATGTACTGCGAAGACATCGACCTGTGCCTGCGGATGCAGCAGCACGGCGGCAAGATCGTCCACGTGGACGACTGGCCGCTCGTGCACCTCGGCGGCGCCAGCTCGCGGCCGATCGCCAAGCGCCTGCGCAACGCCGTCTGGCAGCAGCGCAACGTGCTCGACATCATCCGCCGTCACCACGGCCGGGCCTGGGCCCTGTTCACGCGGCTCGGCATGGCGCCCGGCCAGGTCTTGCGGCTGGCGGCCGGGCTGCTGCGGCTGCGGGCCGATGAACGCTATCTGCTGCGCTCGTCCTGGGTGCGCCTGCTCGATCTGCTGGGCGCGCTGAGGCGGCTGCCCGAATGAGCCGATCGTCATGAGCGCGCGCGAAAGCCGTCGCATCGGCATCGACGCCCACATCGTGGGCGCCGGCAAGGGCGGCGTCGAGCGCTTCCTGCGCGAAATGTGCCTGCGCTTGCCGGTGTTGTTCCCGCAGCACCGGTTCATCTTGTTCTGCAATGCGCAGGCGATCGCGGACGGGACGATGCCGCGCGGCAGGAATGTCGAGTGGGCGCCCCTGCCGTTTTCGAATCCGTTGATCGAGCGCGCGCTGGTGCTGCCGTGGCTGGCGCGCAGGCACCGGCTCGATGTGCTGTTCGTGCAGCGCCTGGCGCCGTGGGCGATGGGCCGCTGCCGGGTCGCACTGGCGGTGCACGACCTGACGCCGATCAAGTTCCCGGCGCAGTACCGCGGCCTGACCAACGCGCTGATTCGCCTGACGACGGCGTCCAGCGTGCGCCGCAGCCAGGTGGTGCTGACGCCCGCGCGGGCCGTCAGCCGGGAAGTGGCGGCCTTGTCGGGCGAACCGCCCGAGAAATTCCACGCCTATTACAACGGCGTCGACGGCACCCGCTTCCACGCCGCCCGCGACGGCGACGAGGGCGACGCGGGCGCCTCGACCCTGCGCCAGCTGGGGCTGGTGGCGCCTTTCGTGTTCACGTCCGGCGCGCTCGAGCGCCGCAAGAACGTCGAGACGATGATGCGCGCGATGCGGCACGTGCCGGTCGAGCTGTGCGCCCAGCTCGTCGTCGCCGGCGGCGTTCGCGATGCCGTCTATGCCGCCGAGCTGCGCCGGATCGCGCGCGAGGAGGGGCTCGAGCAGCGCGTGTGCATGGTCGGCTTCGTCGGCGAGAACGAGCTCGCCGCGCTGTACCGAAGCGCGGCGCTCTTCGTCAGCGCCTCGCGAGACGAAGGGTTCAACATGCCGGTGCTCGAGGCGATGGCCAGTGGTGTCGCCACCGTGTGCTCCGACATCGCGGTGCACCGCGAATTGTTCGAGCGCGCCACGCGCTTCTTTCCGGCGGACGACGCCGTGGCGCTCGGCGAAAGGCTCTCGAGCTTGCTGCGGGACCCGTCGCTTCGCGGTGAATTGATCGAGGCCGGGGAGCGATGCACCCGCCGCTTCACCTGGGACGCCGCGGCGCGTCGCGTCGGCGCGGCGTTCGAAGCCGCCTGAATCGAGCCGCACGAACTGCACGAACTGCACTCTTGCAACTTTCGCGCTTGCCCCCACACTTCGCCCATGAAGACACTTGGCAAGAAGCCCGAAGGCCTGCGCCTGGAGCGCATGAAGGCATCACCGCTGTGGGCCGGTGACTCGTTCCGCAACAAGCACCCGATCCGGCCCGGGCTGCGCGACCCGGCGGTCGCGCGGCCGTCGATCAGCGAGTTCCTGTGCGGCGGCCCGCGCCGCACGCCGGACGCGCCGCTGCCGCTGCTGAACCCGACCGACACCTGGGGGCGTACGCCGGAGACCGGCCTGCGCGCGACCTGGCTCGGCCACTCCACGGTGCTGATCGAGATCGACGGCTACCGCGTGCTGACCGACCCGGTCTGGGGCCCGCGCGCCTCGCCGTCGCGGCTGGCCGGGCCGAAGCGCTTCCAGCCGGTGCCGGTGAAGCTGAAAGCGTTGCCGCCCGTGGATATCGTGCTCGTCTCGCACGACCACTACGACCACCTCGACTACCCGACGATCCGCGAGCTCGCGAAGATCGGCGTGCCCTTCGTGACCTCGCTCGGCGTCGGCGCGCACCTGGAGGCCTTCGGCGTCGCGCCCGAGCGCATCACCGAACTGGACTGGTGGGAATCGCACACCGTGCCGGGCACCGAGCTGACGATCACCGCCGCGCCGTCGCAGCACTTCTCGGGCCGCGGGCTGAAGGACCGCAACGCGACGCTGTGGTCCTCGCTCGCGATGCGCACGCCGAAGCATTCGGTCTTCTTCAGCGGCGACACCGGCTTGACCAGCGAGTACGCGACGATCCGCGAACGCCTCGGCGCGTTCGACCTCGTGATGCTCGAGGTCGGCGCCTTTCACCCGTCGTGGGGCGATATCCACCTCGGCCCCGAGCACGCGCTCGAGGCCCACGCGCTGCTCGGCGGCGGTGCTTTTTTACCGGTGCACTGGGGCACCTTCAACCTCGGGCTGCACGATTGGGACGCTCCGCCGGAGACGCTGGTCGAGCTCGCGCCGAAGCAGGGCGTGCAGCTCGTGATGCCGCGCCTGGGCGAGCCGGTCGAGCCCTCGCGGGTCGAGCGCGTGACGCCGTGGTGGCGCGAGGTCGGCCGCGGCCGGCCTCGCGCGCCGGTGGCCGAGGAACCGATGACGCTGCCGAAGGAAATGCCCTGGCCGGTGGATTGAATCAAGCGCCGGGATAGTGCCCGGCCGCGATGTCCTCCAGCAAGGTCGGCTGCGTCGGCACCCAATCCAGCAGCTCGCGCGTCAAGGTGTTCGAGGCCGGTGCGTCGGCGCCGAAGAACATGCCGATCCAGCCGAAGTGCTGCGCCGCGCGGTCGGCCGGCACGCTGGTGACAGGCAGGTCGAGGGATTGGCCGATCGCCGCGGCGATCTCGCGCGTCGCGATGCCCTCCTCGGCGACCGCGTGCAGCACGGTGCCCGGGGTCGCCTTGTCGATCGCCAGTTGCACCAGCTTCGCGGCATCCAGCCGGTGCACCGCGGGCCAGCGGTTCAGGCCGGCGCCGATGCGCGCCGATGTGCCCTTTTCGCGCGCGATGCCGGCCAGCACCGCGACGAAGCCGTGGTCGCCGCCGGCGCCGTGCACGGTCGGCGCGAATCGCACGACGATGGAGCGGATGCCGCGTTCGGCCAGACCGAGCGTGTAGGCCGCGTTGCCGATGCGCGGATGGACCGCCGGGTTGGGCCTGTCGCGCTCGGTGCCGAGCCGGCCGGGCGAGAGGCCGAGCGTGCCCGAGGCGATCAAGAGCGGGCCGCCGGAGCCCTCGAGGACCTGGGCAAACGCGTCGATCGCGGCGCGGTCGGTCTGCGCCGCGGCACCCATCTGCGAGAAATCGTGGTTGTAGCCGAGGTGCACGACCCCTTCGGCGCGCGCGGCGGCGGCACGCAAGCCGGCCACGTCGTCGAGGCTGCCGCGCACGACCTCGGCGCCGAGCGCCGCGATCTTGGCGGCAGCTTCATCGGTTCGAGCCAGGCCGAGCACGTGGTGCCCCGCGGCGATGAGCTCGGTGACGCTGGCCGAGCCGATCCAGCCCGACGCGCCGGTAACGAGAATTCGCATGATCCGGTTCCTTTCGACATGATGTCATTCAGTGACATCAGTATAGACCTATGATGTCACTCTGTGCCAACAACAGGGTGAATCCATGGGTCGCTGGGAGCCCGATGCGCAGGGCCGTTTGCGGGCGGCGGCGATGGCCTTGTTCGTCGAGCGCGGCTACGAGCAGACGACGGTCGCCGACATCGCCGAACGCGCCGGCCTGACGCCGCGAACCTTTTTTCGCCATTTCGCGGACAAGCGCGAGGTGCTCTTCCAGGGCGCCGAGAGTCTGCAGCAGGCGATGGTCGATGCGCTCGCGAGCGCCGCCGCGGACGCGTCGGCAGTGCAGGCGGTCGCTGCGGCCCTGGACGCGACGTCCGACTTCTTCGCCGACAACCGCGAGTTCGCACGGATGCGAAACGCGGTGATCGCGGCCAACCCGGAGCTGCACGAGCGGGAGCTGATCAAGCTGGCGACCTTGTCCGCCGCGCTCGCGCAGGCATTGCGCAGCCGGGGTGTTCCCGAGCCCGACGCCAGCCTGGCCGGCGAGGCCGGCATCGCGGTGTTCCGCGTCGCGTTCGGGATCTGGGTGGGCGAATCCGAACGGCGCGGCTTCGGCGAGATCGTGCGCGAGTCGCTGGCTCGGCTGAGGGTGCTCGCGGCGAGCTGACGCCGCGGCCTCGACCCTGGATCAGGCCGCGCGCGCCTGCACCGCCAGCGCCCGCGCGATCCGGTGTTTCGCGACCCGCGTGCGCGGCACCGTGCCCTTGAACCAGCTGCGCACGTCCTCGTCCAGCCCGATGCCGTGCATGTAGTTGTACAGCGCCTTTTTCAGTGCGACGCCGAGCGCGTCGTGGTCGACGCCGGTCGGGTCGATGAAGCCGATGTCGTTCTTCGCGAAGGTGACCGGCGGCAGCGGCTGCAGGGTGACGCCGTAGTCCTGCGGGTTCTGGCCGACCGGCGAATGCACGGTGCAGGCGAAGCGGTGAAAAAACCCCGACTGGATGCAGCCGGTCTCGAACAGCTGGCGCACGTACTCGAGCGCATCGACCGTGTCCTGCACGGTCTGGGTCGGGAAGCCGTACATCAGGTAGGCGTGGACCAGGATCCCGGCGTCGCTGAAGCCCTTCGTGACGCGCGCGACCTGCTCGACCGACACGCCCTTTTTCATCAGGCTCAGCAGCCGGTCCGAGGCGACCTCCAGGCCGCCCGAGATCGCGATGCAGCCGCTGTCGGCGAGCTGCTGGCACAGCTCGGGGCTGAAAGATTTCTCGAAGCGGATGTTGCCCCACCACGAGATCGACAGCGCGCGCCGCTGCAATTCGGCCGCGAGCGTTTTCAGCGCCTTCGGCGGCGCGGCCTCGTCGACGAAATGAAATCCGGTCTGGCCGGTCTCCTTCACGATCGCCTCGATGCGGTCGACCAGCGTCTCGGCCGACGCGCCCTCGTAGCGCGAGATGTAGTCCAGGCTGACGTCGCAGAAGCTGCACTTCTTCCAGTAGCAGCCGTGCGCGACCGTCAGCTTGTTCCAGCGCCCGTCGGACCAGAGCCGGTGCATCGGGTTGAGCATGTCCAGCAGCGAGAGGTAGCGGTCCAGCGGCAGGCCGTCCCAGGTGGGGGTGCCGACCTCGGCGAACGCGATGTCGGCCTCGATCCAGTTGACGTAGCGCACCGCGCCGTTCTCGCGCAGATACGTGCGCACCAGCCGCTGCGCGCCGCGCCGGCCCTCGAGGTGCTCGATCAGCGCGAGCAGCGGGCGCTCGCCGGCGTCGAGCGTCACATAGTCGAAGAAGTCGAACACGCGCGCATCGCTCAACTCGCGCAGCTCGGTGTTGACGAAGCCGCCGCCCAGCATCGTGACGATGCTTGAATCGTGCGCCTTGATCGCCTGCGCGATCCGGAACGCCGCGTAGACGGAGCCGGGGAAGGGCACCGAGATCAGCACCAGCGTCGGCGCGTGGCGGCGGATCGCCGCGAGCGTCAGCGCGATCAACGTGCGGTCGACGAGGTTCGGCGGCGCCGCGAGCGCGTCGGCGAGCGGGTCGAAGCTCGGCTGGCTCTGCGCGAGCGACTCGGCGTAGCGCACGAATTCGAAGCGCGCGTCGACGGCGTCGCGCAGCACGTCGGCGATGTCGTTCAGGTAGAGCGTGGCGAGGTGGCGCGCGCGGTCGCTCGAGCCGAGTGCGCCGAAGGCCCAGGCGAGCGGGTCCTCGCCGTCCTCGGCGATGTAGACCTCCAGCGACTCGAAGCGCGCGCCCTCGGGCAAAAAGAAACGGCTGTTGATGCGGTGCGCGAGCGTCGTGTCGCGGCCCTGCAGGAACGCGATGGTCGGCTCGATCGTCGCGAGGTAGCGCTCGAACTGCGCGTCGAAGGCCCGCGCGCACGGCGTGCGCTGCTCGGGCGGCAGCGCGTGGATGCACTCGCGCACCGCGCGCAGGCCGTGCCTCGAGAACAGCTCGAGCACCAGCGCGAGCGCGAGGTCTTCCTGCGCCGCGGGGATGTCGCGCGAGCGCAGGAAGCCGGTCAGGTAGGCGGTCGACGGGTACGGCGTGTTCAGCTGCGTCATCGGCGGGATGAGCGACAGCACGCGCGTGGGGGGCGAGGGCGGCGAAGGTGAACCGGGCATGGCGCGAGTCTGCCACGCGCGCTCGCAACAGAAACGCACGGCAATGACGGCACGCACCACAATAGGGCGATGACCTCACGCGCCACCGCCGACTCCCGTTACGCCTGGATCCGGCTCTTCATCGTGCTCGCGCTGGTGACGATCGGCAACAGCGGGATCTACGTGATCGCGGTCGTGCTGCCGGACGTGCAGGCCGAGTTCGGCGTCGCGCGCGCCGAGGCCTCGCTGCCCTACACGCTGATGATGCTGGGCTTCGGCCTCGGCGGCGTCGCGATGGGCAAACTGGCCGACCGCGTCGGCGTGATGTGGGTCGTGCTGATCGGCGCGCTCGGATTGGGAACCGGCTTCGTCGTCGCGGGCCACGCCGGCAGCCTGCTCGGCTTCGCGCTCGCGCACGGCGTGCTGATGGGCGCGCTCGGCAGCTCGGCGCTGTTCGCGCCGCTGGTGGCCGACACCTCGCTGTGGTTCGTGCGCCGGCGCGGCGTCGCGGTCGCGATCTGCGCGAGCGGCAACTACCTCGCCGGCGCGGTCTGGCCGCCGATCGTGCAGCACTTCGTCGAGCTCGTCGGCTGGCGCCAGACCTACACCGGGCTGGGCGTGTTCTGCGTCGTCACGATGCTGCCGCTCGCGCTGTGGTTGCGCCCGCGCCCGCCCGCCTCGGGCGCGCTGCCGGCGCGGACGTCGGCGAACGCGCCGCGGCCCTCGACGCGGCCGTTCGGCCTGAGCATGGGCGCGGCGCAGACGCTGCTGTGCATCGCCGGCGTCGCCTGCTGCGTCGCGATGGCGATGCCGCAGGTTCACATCGTCGCGTACTGCGGCGACCTCGGCTTCGGCGCCGCGCGCGGGGCCCGGATGCTCTCGCTGATGCTGGGCGCGGGTGTCGTCAGCCGCATCGTCTCCGGGCTGATCTGCGACCGCATCGGCGGGCTGCGCACGCTGCTGCTCGGTTCGGTGCTGCAGGGCCTCGCGCTGCTGCTGTTCCTGCGCTTCGACGGGCTGCTGTCGCTGTACGTGATCTCGGGCATGTTCGGCCTGTTCCAGGGCGGCATCGTGCCGAGCTACGCGATCATCGTGCGCGAGCATTTTCCGTCGGCCGAGGCCGGCGCGCGCGTCGGCACCGTGCTGATGGCGACGCTGCTCGGGATGGCGCTGGGCGGCTGGATGTCGGGCAAGGTGTTCGACCTGACCGGCTCGTACCACGCGGCGTTCCTGAACGGCATCGGCTGGAATCTGCTGAATCTCGCGATCGCGTTGTTCCTGTTCGGGCGGCTGCGTGCGGCAAGTCGCACGGTGGTCGCCGCCTGAGGGCCTTCGCACGAGCGTATCGGTGCGCTCCTCGTGTATGGTCGCGCCCATGATGGAGACCGCAACGCGCCGTGCCGCGCCATGGCTGTCGATCGCCGCGGCGTTGGCGGTGCTGGCCGGCTGCGCGGCCGGGCCGCGCGGCGCGAGCGGGCCGGGCGGCACGAACCTGCCGTCGGGGGCGTGGCCGTCGCGCGACGGCCCCGAGCCGAACCCGCCGCCGAATCTCGAGCGCGTGCCCGACGCGCAGCCGCAGGTCGAGCCGTTCCGCGAGGGCGGGCCGAACAAGCCCTACGACGTGCTCGGCCGCAGCTATGTGCCGATCACGCGCGACGCGCCGTTCACCGAGCGCGGCCTGGCCTCGTGGTACGGGCGCTTCTTTCACGGCAAGCGCACCGCCAGCGGCGAGGTCTACAACATGTACGCGATGACGGCCGCGCACCCGACGCTGCCGATCCCGAGCTACGCGCGGGTGCGCAACCCGGCCAACGGGCGCGAGGTGATCGTGCGCATCAACGACCGCGGGCCGTTCCACACGGGGCGCATCATCGATTTGAGCTACACCGCGGCGGTCAGGCTCGATCTGCGCGGCGTCGGGCAGGTGGAGGTGCAGCGCATCACGTTCGAGGACATCCGGACCGGGGCATGGCGGCGCGACGGCAGCGGCGCGGGGGCGGGCGACGTGGCGGTCGCGGCGGCGGCTCCGCCCGCGCCCCCCCCGGCGCCAGCAGCGGCGCCGACCGTGATGATCGTCGCGGCGCCCGTCGTCGCGGCGCCGGCCGAGGTCGGGCCTGTGCCGGCGTCCGCTCCGGCCGCTGACGCCGCGGTCGCCAGCGTCGCCACGGTCGCCGGCGTCGCCGAACCCGTCGCGGCTGTGCCGCCGCCGGTGGCCGACGCGCCGTCCGCGCGTGCCTACACCGCCGCGGCGCGCGGCTTCTGGATCCAGCTCGGCGCGTTCCGCCAGCGCGAGGGCGCCGAGGGCTTTCAGCAGCAGGTCGAGGCCGAACTGGACTGGCTCTCGCCGCTGCTCGCGGTGTTCAGCGACGCCGCGTTGTACCGGCTGCAAGCCGGCCCGTACCCGAGCCGCGTCGACGCGCGTGCCGCGGCCGAGCGGATCCGCGACGGCTTGAAACTGGTGCCGGTGATCGTTGAGCGCCGCTGACGAACCCGCTCGCGCGGCCCCCGCGCTTCCCAGACCCCATGAACGACTCCACCCCTTCGCTTTCGAACTCCGCGCGCCAGCGGATCCAGGTCGAGCGCACGCTGCGGATCTACACGCTCGGCGTGTATGGCCAGCCGGCCACCGTGGCCGCCGCGGGGATGCTCGCCTTCGGCCTGTGGCTCACCGGCGGTTCGGCGTGGCTGGGGCTGTGGGTGGCGGCGATGTTCGCGGTGCTCGCCCGGGAAACCCGGGTCAATTTCGCCTATTTCAGGAGCGATGCGCTGAGCCGGCGCAGCCCGCGCTGGGAGCAGCGGCTCGGCCCGGCCGCGTTGCTGTTCGGCCTGCTGTGGGCGGCGCTGCCCTTGTTGACGATGCCGGACCGGCCCGCGCTGGAGGCCGTGATGGTCATCACGCTGGCCGGCGTGATGACGTCGACGCTGGCGGCTCTGGGCATCAGCGGCCCGGCGTTCCGTGCTTACGTGGTGCCCTCGGTGCTCGGCCTGACGCTGGCGTACCTGGTGCGCGGCGGTGTCGAGCACCTGCTGCTCGGCGCGCTGGCGCTGCTGTACCTGTTCTTTCTGATCGTCGCGCAGCGCATGGTCGAGGATAGGTTCGTCGAGCAGGTGCTGGCCCAGATGCGCAACGACGAGCTGGTCGCCCAACTGCGGCAGACCGACGCGGCGTTGAACAAGAGCCTGGCCGAGCATCAACTGTTGTTCGATCTGGCCTCGGTCGGCATCGCCGAGGTCCGCGACGAGCGCATCGTCCGGGCGAATGCCCAGCTCCTGAACATGCTCGGCCACGACGCCGCGGCGCTGCTCGGCGAATCGATCGCGATCCTGTACCCGGTCGCGCCGGGCGGCGAAGAACTCCGCAAGCTGCGCGATTCGCTCGCGCGCGGCTTGACGATCGAGCGCGACGTCCAGGTGCGGCGGCGCGACGGCAGCCTGCTGTGGGTCGCGCTGGCGAGCCGCGCGATCGATCCGGCGCGTGCCGACGGCGCGCTGATCGTGGTCTTCACCGACATCACCGACCGGCGCGAACGCGAGGCGGCGATGCACCGGCTCGCCCACGAGGACGCGCTGACCGGCCTGCCGAACCGCCGCCTGCTCGAGGACCGGCTGCGCCACGCGCTGCTGCGCACGCGCCGCCGCGGCGGCTCGGTCGCGCTGCTGCTGATCGACCTCGACGGCTTCAAGG
>DASYCA010000204.1:0-8873 GCA_036500445.1 Burkholderiaceae bacterium
ACCGGCGGGATCGACCTCTCGGTCGGCACGCTGATGACCTTCTGCGCCGTGATGGCCGGCGTCGTGCTGACGGATTGGGGCCTGCCGATCGGGTGGGGCGTGCTCGCCGCGATCGCGTTCGGCGCGCTGGTCGGCGGCAGCTCCGGCCTGCTGATCGCGAAGCTGAAGATCCCGCCGTTCATCGCGACGCTCGGGATGATGATGCTGCTCAAGGGCCTGTCGCTGGTGATCTCGGGCACCAAGCCGATCTATTTCAACGACACGCCGGAGTTCCCGCAGATCTCGCAGGAGTCGCTGATCGGCTGGTTCATTCCGGCCCTGCCGATCCCGAACGCCGTGTTGATCCTGTTCCTGGTCGCGATCGGCGCGAGCCTGATCCTGAACAAGACGGTGCTCGGGCGCTACACCTTCGCGCTCGGCAGCAATGAAGAGGCGGTGCGCTTGTCGGGCGTCAACGTCGACCTGTGGAAGATCGGCGTGTATTCGCTCAACGGTGCGATCTGCGGCATCGCCGGGCTCTTGATCGCGTCGCGCCTGAACTCGGCGCAGCCCGCGCTCGGCCAGGGCTACGAGCTCGACGCGATCGCCGCGGTCGTGATCGGCGGCACCTCGCTCTCGGGCGGCAGCGGCACCATCATCGGCACCATCATCGGCGCGTTCATCATGAGCGTGCTGACGAACGGGCTGCGCATCATGTCGGTCGCTCAGGAGTGGCAGACCGTGGTCACCGGCGTGATCATCATCCTGGCCGTCTACACCGACATCCTGCGGCGCAGGCGTGCCTGAGTTTTTCCCGTCAGACCCTCACAAAACCCAAGGAGACACCATGTTGAAAAGAAGAACCCTCGCGCTCGCACTGGCGCTGAGCGCGAGCGCCGCCCTCTCGCTGCCCGCGCACGCACAAGAGGTCTACATCCCGCTGATCTCCAAAGGTTTTCAGCACCAGTTCTGGCAAGCCGTGAAACTCGGCGCCGACCAGGCCGCGAAAGAATACAAGGTGAAAGTCACGTTCGAGGGCCCGGAGACCGAGGCGATGGTCGACAAGCAGATCGACATGCTCTCGGCCGCGCTCGCGAAGCACCCGAAGGCGCTCGGCTTCGCCGCGCTCGACAGCAAGGCGGCGCTGCCGCTGCTGAAGAAGGCGCAGGCCGAGCACATCCCGGTCGTCGCGTTCGACTCGGGCGTGGACAGCGACATCCCGGTCACGACCGCGACGACCGACAACGTCGCCGCCGCGGCACTCGCCGCCGACAAGATGGCCGAGCTGATCGGCAAGGAGGGCGAGGTCGCGCTGGTCGTGCACGACCAGACCAGCCGCACCGGCATCGACCGGCGCGACGGCTTTCTGAATCGCGTGAAGTCCACCTACCCGAAGATCAAAATCGTCAGCGTGCAATATGGCGCCGGCGATCAATTGAAATCGACCGAGATCACGAAGGCGATCCTGCAGGCGAACCCCAATGTGAAAGGCATCTTCGGCGCGAACGAGGGCTCGGCGATCGGCGTGATCAACGGCGCGCGCGAAATGAAACGCAAGATCGTCATCATCGGCTACGACTCGGGCAAGCAGCAGAAGGACGCGATCGCCAGCGGCGCGATGGCCGGCGCGATCACGCAGAACCCGGTCGGCATCGGTTTCAAGACGGTCGAGGCGGCGGTCAAGGCGCTGAAGGGCGAGAAGCTGCCGAAGATCATCGACACCGGTTTTTATTGGTACGACAAGTCGAACATGACGGACCCGAAGATCGCGGCCGTGCTGTACGACTGACCCGCGCGACTGACCCGCGCGAACCCGCGCGACCGACCTTCAGGTCTGCGGGCTGGACTGCGGCGCGAGCTGGGGCTGGGAAGCCGTCGGGTCCGCCGCGGGCAGGTGTGCGGCCCGGCGCAGATCCTCGGTCGTCTCGCCGGGACCCACGGGCCGCCAGCCGGGCGGCTTGAACAGATAGCCGAGCACGTCGGCGGCCGAGCGCGCGCCGCGCAGGTCGCGCCAGAGGCCGCGCCACTGGTCGAACTCGATCTTCAGCAGGTTGTGGCCCGCGACCGGGCGGACCAGGCCATAGCGGCACGGCAGCTCGGCGCGTTCGGCAATATAAGTGCCGAACAGCCGGTCGAACACGATCAGCACGCCGCCGTAGTTGCCGTCCAGGTACTCGAGGTTCGACGCGTGGTGCACGCGGTGCGCCGACGGCGTGTTCAGGATCCACTCGAGCGGGCCGAGCCGCGGAATCCAGGTCGCGTGGATCCAGAACTGGTACAGCAGGTTCAGCGACAGCATCACCAGGATCACGCGCGGCGGCATCCCGAGCAGCGGCGCGAGCATGAAGAACAGCAGCGAGCCGGTGAGCTTGCCGGTCCAGCCGAACCGGTACGCGGCCGACAGGTTCAGGTCGTTCGGCGTGTGGTGGATCGCGTGGGTGCACCAGAACCAGCGCACGCGGTGCGCGGCGCGGTGGTACCCGTAGTAGCAGAACTCCTGGCCGACGAAGCACGCGGCCCAGCCGGTCCAGTGGTCCATCGGCAGCGTCCACAGCCGGTGGTGGTAGAGCCAGCCCATCCCGTCGGTCCAGAACGCGAGCGGCAGCAGCCAGCGCAGCGGGTACTCGCGCACCAGGAAGTCAATGAGCGAGATGCCGCTGGCGCGCCAGTCGTAGCGCGGGCCGGTCTTGCGCAGCGAGAGCACGACGGCCTCTGCGGCGGAGGCGATCAGCACGGTCAGCACCGCGAACTTCAGGATCGTGTACAGGATGTCCATGGCGCCAATCTACGGGAGCTCGGCGCGCGCCGCCAGTGCGCTGGGACGAAGCGGGCTCGCGGCGGGGCCAACCGGGAAAATCTGCGTGGCCCAGTCTAACGGCCCAGCCGCTCGACCAGCGCGGCGCGGTGCTGGCGGCTGCACGCGAGCTCGCTGCCGTCGCGCAGCACGACGATCGCGTCGCCCTTGCCGCGCGGGCGCACGCTGTGCACGGCCGCGAGCGCGACGGCCGCGCCGCGGTGGATGCGGATGAAGCCCGGCCCCAGGTCGGCGAGCAGCGCGGCGAGCGTGCGCCGCATCAGCAGCGTGCGGCCACCGGCGTGCACGTCCACGTAGTTGTCGGCCGACTGCAGCCACGCGATGTCGGCGACCGCGACGACCTCGGTGCGGCCGCGGTCGGGGATCAGCAGCCGCGTCGGCGGCGCGGGCAGCGTGTTCGGCGTGTCGTGCGCCTCGATCTTGCGTGCCGCGCCGCGCAGCCGCTGCAGCGCACGCTCCAGCCGCTCGGGCGCGACCGGCTTCAGCAGGTAGTCGGCCGCACGCGCGTCGAAGGCCTGCAGCGCGTAATGGTCGAACGCGGTGACGAACACCAGCGCCGGGCGGTCGTCGCCATCGTCAGGCAGCGAGGCCGCGACGTCGAAGCCGTCGACCTCGGGCATCTGCACGTCGATGAAGACGACGTCGGGGGCGAGCCGGGCGACGAGCGCGAGCGCCTCGGCACCGTCCACCGCTTCGCCGACGATCTCGACATCGGCGTGCAGGCCCAGCATGCGGCGCAGCTTCGCCCGCGCAGGGGCCTCGTCGTCGACGATCAGCACGCGCATGGCAGCTCGACCCGCACCACCAGGCCGCCGCCGGCCTGCGGGTTCAGGCTCAGGCGCGCACGCTCGCCGTGCAGCGATTCGAGCCGGCGCTGCAGGTTGCCCAGGCCGACGCCGAACACCGGCGGCTGGGTGATCGGGTCGCCGTCGTCCTCGATCTCGATGCACAGCGTCGCGCCGAGGCGCCGCGCGCGCACCGCGATGCGCGTCGGCGCGCGGCGCCGCTCGACGACGTGCCGAAAGCAGTTCTCCAGCAGCGGCTGCAGCGCGAGCGTCGGCACCGGGCAAGCGAGCGCGGCAGCGTCGATCGCCCACTCGATGCGCACCCGGTCGGCGAACCGCTGCGTCATGATTGACGCATACGCCCGCAGCAACGCGAGCTCATCAGTGAGCGGCTGCTCGAGCCGCCGGCTCGCGTCGGTGGCCGCGCGCAGCAGCGAAGCAAGCTGCGTCAGCAAGGTGTCGGCGAGGTCCGGGTCGGTGTGGATCAGAGACGAGATCGTGTTCAGCGCATTGAACAGGAAGTGCGGCTGGAGCTGTTGCGTCAGCTGAGCGAGCTGCGCCTCCTGCGCGAGCCGCGCCTGCTGTTCGGCGCGCAGCCGCTCGTTGACCCACGCGCGGTACGACAGCGCGCCGAACTGCACCCCGCTGAGCAGCAGGTAGAACAGCACGAACTTGGCCGATTCGTAGACGACGATCTCGCCCCAGTTCGTGAGCTCGCGCGTCAGCCCGGCGAGGCGGTAGATCACGATGCGCATGCCGTAGGTCACCGCCACGAAGCCGAGCGCCTGCAGCGGCATCCACTTCCACTGCTGGATGAACCATTGCAGCGGGCGGCCCAGCAGACCTTGCAGCCGGCGCGCGCGGCGCAGCTGCCAGTTGGCGATCAGCGTGCCGGCCAGCGCGGCGGTGCCGTAGTCGACGACCGGCTGCCAGAGGCGGTGCCCGCCGCTCCACAGATACTCCTGCACGCCGAGCATGAAGAGGAGTGCCCAGAACGTGACCCAGACGGCCGCGCGCACGCCCGGACGGGCGAAGAGGATCGGTGGCGGAGTCGACATGCGGGCGCCATCGTATCCCGCCCGGCACGACCGGCTCCTATACTGGATCCGCCACTCTGGAGCCGCCTCTTGCAAACCACCTTCGTCCACGTCGCCGACACCCGCATCGCCGTCCACAGCAGCGAGGGCCGCGGACCGGCGCTGGTGCTGGTGCATGGCAACTCCGCCTCGGCACGCGCGTTCGACCGGCAGCTGAACGGCCCGCTCGGCCGCGCGCTGCGCGTCGTCGCGATCGACCTGCCGGGCCACGGCCAATCCGAAGACGCGGCCGATCCGCAGGCGGTGTATTCGCTGCCCGGCTTCGCCTCGGTGCTGGAGCAGCTCGCCGGCGCGCTCGAGCTGCGCCGCGCGGTCTTCGCCGGCTGGAGCCTGGGCGGCCACATCGTGCTCGAGGCCGCGCCGCGCCTGCGTGAGGCCGCGGGCTTTTGCATCTTCGGCACGCCCCCGCTAGCCTGGCCGCCGGCGATGGACCAGGCCTTCCTGCCCGATCCGTCCGCGCCGATCCTGTTCCAGGAGCACTACACCGAGGACGAGGTCCGCCTCCGCGCCGAAGGCATGGTCGCGCCTGGCGCGCCGGTGCCGGCGTGGCTGCCCGAAGACATCCGGCGCAGCGACGGGCGCTTTCGCGCGATGCTCGCGGCCAGCCTCGGCAGCGTCGGCCTCGGTGACGAGGTCGTCATCACGCGCGAGCTGCGCCAGCCGCTCGCGGTGCTGCACGGCGCGCACGACCGCGTCGTCAATGCCGGCTACATCGCCGCGCTGACCTTGCCGACGCTCTGGCGCGGCGCGCTGCAGACGCTGCCGCAGGCCGGCCACATGCCGCAATGGGAAGACAGCGCGAGCTTCGACGCGCTGCTGCAGGCCTTCGTCGAAGACTGCGCGAAGCCCACGAGGGCGCGTGCGCCGACGAGCCCTGATTGACCATGCAGCACGTTCTCGCGCTCGACCTGAAGGACGATCCGGCGCTGATCCAGGCCTACGAGGCCCACCACCGCGAAGTCTGGCCCGAGGTCCGGGCCCACCTCGCGCGCCACGGCGTGAGCTCGATGACGATCCACCGCCTCGGCACCCGCATGGTGATGGTGATGACGACCGACGACGCGGTCTTCGACGCCGCGCGCATGGCCGAAGCCAGTGCCACCGACCCGGTGATCGCGCGCTGGGAGACGCTGATGTGGACGTTCCAGGCGCCGACGCCGTGGACGCCGGCGGCTGAAAAATGGACGCCGATGAGCTGCCTCTTCGACTGGACCGCGCTGCGCTGATCGGCGGCCGCCGTCGCCCGCGGCCTTACGCGGCGGCCGGCAGCGCGGCGCTCGCGGCGCGCAGCTTCTGCAGGTTCGGCAGCAGCGCCGCGACGATCCCCAGCAGCGGCAGGTACGCGATGATCTGGTACACGAAATCGATGCCGATGCGGTCGGCCCACAGCCCCAGCACCGCAGCACCCAGGCCGCCCATCCCGAACGCGAAGCCGAAGAACAGCCCCGAGACCATCCCGACCTTGCCCGGGATCAGCTCCTGCGCGTAGACCAGGATCGCCGAGAACGCGGACGACAGGATCAGCCCGATCAGGATCGTCAGCGTCGTGGTCCAGAACAGGTCCGCGTGCGGCAGCAGCAGCGCGAACGGCGCGACGCCGAGGATCGAGGTCCAGATCACCGGCTTGCGCCCGATGCGGTCACCGATCGGCCCGCCCACCAGCGTGCCGAGCGCCGACGCGAACAGGAACACGAACAGGTGAACCTGCGCGCTCTGCACCGACAGCCCGAACTTCTCGATCAGGTAGAAGGTGTAGAAGCTGCTGATCCCGGCGATGTAGAAGTACTTCGAGAAGATCAGCAGCAGCAACACGCCGGTGACCGTCAGCACGGTGCGCCGCGGCAGCGCCGCGAGCGCGGGCCGCTGCGCCTTGCGCGCGGTCGCGTTCTGGTGCGCGTACCAGCGGCTGACCTGGCTCAGCAGCGCGATGCCGAGCAGCGCGGCGAGCGCGAACCACGCGACGCTGTGCTGGCCGAACGGCACGATCACCGCGGCCGCGAGCAGCGGCCCGAGCGCGCTGCCGGTGTTGCCGCCGACCTGGAACAGCGACTGCGCCAGGCCGTGCCGCCCGCCCGAGGCCATCCGCGCGACGCGCGACGACTCGGGGTGGAAGATCGACGAGCCGGTGCCGACCAGCGCCGCGGCGACCAGCACGACCGCATAGCTCGGCGCGTACGCGAGCAGCACCAGCCCGGACAGCGTGAAGCCCATCCCGAACGGCAGCGAATACGGCAGCGGCCGGCGGTCGGTGTACAGGCCGATGAGCGGCTGGAACAGCGACGCGGTCAGCTGATACGTCAGCGTGATCAGGCCGATCTGCACGAAACTCAGGTTGAAATTGCCCTTCAGGATCGGGTAGATCGCCAGGATCAGCGACTGCATCATGTCGTTGATCAGGTGCGACGCGCTGATGGCCCCGAGCACGCGGAACGCGGTGCCGCCGGTCTTCGTCGAAGCGCCGGGCGAGATGATGTTGGAGGCGACGGTCGACATGAAGGCCCGAATTCATTCTGTGGCGAGCCTGCTATTCTCGCCGAAGCCGCCGCCGCGCGCCCCAGAATGATGCCCACGCACCGAGCAGGGGCAGCGAATGAATGACGGGGAACTGTTCCGCGCCGTTCGGTATCAGATGCCCGCCGATGCACGACTTCAACGCCGAGGAATGGACCCGCAGCCTGATCTGGATCATCCAGACCTGGTTCATCGCCGGCATCGGTTTCGTGGTCGCGACCGCCCTCGTCGCGCGGCTGACGCATTGGGGCCGCCAGTTCTGGGCCCTCGCGCGGCCCTACTTCGATCCGCGCCGCAGCCGCCGGCCGCTCGCGATGCTCGCGCTGATCCTGCTGCTCAGCATCGCCTCGGTGCGGCTGGACGTCGTCTTCTCCTACTGGAACAACGGCTTCTACGACAGCATCCAGTCGATGAAGCAGGACGCGTTCTGGTTCTTCATGAAGGTGTTCGGGCTGATCGCGAGCCTGATGGTGCTGCAGGCGCTGATCGCCTACTTCGTCGCGCAGGCCTTCGAGATCCACTGGCGCAGCTGGATGAACGACCGCCTGACCGACGACTGGCTCGCCGACGACGCCTTCTACCGCGCCCAGTTCGTCGCGGCCCCCGGCGACAACCCGGACCAGCGGATCCAGGTCGACATCGGCAGCTTCGTCAACAGCACCCGCACCCTCGCGCTCGGCGCGGTCAGCTCGATCGTCTCGCTGGTCACGTTCACGGCGATCCTGTGGGGCCTGTCGGGCCCGCTGCCGATCGCCGGCGTGGTCGTGCCGCGCGGGATGGTGTTCCTCGTCTACCTCTACGTGCTGATCGCCAGCGTCGTCGCGTTCCGCCTCGGGCGGCCGCTGATCCGGCTCAGCTTCATGGGCGAGAAACTCTCGGCCGATTTCCGCTACGCGCTGATCCGGCTGCGCGAGTACGCCGAGAACATCGCGTTCTACCATGGCGAGGCGAACGAGCGCCAGACCCTCGCCCAGCGCTTCGCGGCGTACATCGCGAACCTCTGGGCGATCGTGTTTCGGACCTTGAAATTCGACGGCTTCAACCTCGTCGTGACCCAGACCGCTGTCGTGTTCCCGTTTTTGATCCAGGCGCCGCGCTTCTTCAGCGGCGCGATCAAGCTCGGCGACGTGATCCAGACCGCACAGGCCTTCGGCCAGGTGCACGACGCGCTGTCCTTCTTCCGCAATTCGTACGACGGCTTCGCGGGCTACCGTGCGGTGCTCGATCGCCTGAGCGGCTTCGTCGCGGCGAACGCCACCTCGCGCGCGCTGCCGCGCATCGCGATCGACGCGCGACCCGACGCGCTCGCGATCGAAGCGCTGCAGGTGCGCCGCCCGAACGGCGCCCTGCTGGTGCAAGACTTGAACTTGGCGCTCGGCCCCGGCCGCTCGCTGCTCGTGCAGGGCGCGTCGGGCGTCGGCAAGACCACGCTGCTGCGGGCCCTCGCCGGGCTGTGGCCGTACGTCGAAGGAAAAGTTCAGCGCCCGGTCGGCGCGCAGGCGCTGTTCCTGCCGCAGCGCCCTTACCTGCCGCTCGGCAGCCTGCGCACCGCGCTCGCCTATCCCGGCCCGACGCCGGACGACGATCGCCTGCGCAGCGCGCTGCAGAACGTCCAGCTCGGCCATCTGCAGCCGCACCTCGATGAAGTGGCCGATTGGTCCGGCCGGCTCTCGCTCGGCGAGCAGC
>DASYCA010000205.1:0-22609 GCA_036500445.1 Burkholderiaceae bacterium
GATCAAGGCGCAGCGCTCGCTCCAGGTCGCGTGCTGCGGCAGGCCGGGCAGGGCGGCGCCGAAGCCTTCCTCGGTCACCGCCACCGCAACGGCTGCGGCGCGGTGCGCGTGGTTGCCCACCGCGCGCACGTCGAAGCCGCGCAGGCGCTGTCGGATGCGCTCGCGCAGCAAGGCCTTACTTGGCCATCGCCTTGTCGGTGACCGCGTGGGTCCACGCGGCGGCACCCGGGTCCTTCTTGATCACCGGGTCGCTGCCACCGGCCAGCAGCACCTTGACCGTGCGCTGGTAGGCCGCCGGGTCGAGCACGCCCATCTTCGGTGTGCCCGCGGTGGTGATCAGCTTCGCGACGTTCTCGAGCTGGCGCTTCTGCACCGCGGCGGTCGAGCCGCCCGAGGTGTCGGCGGCCAGCACGATCTTGACGGCCTCGTCCTGGTTCTTGATCGCGTACTCCCAGCCCTTCATCGAGGCCTTCACGAACTTCGCCAGCTTCGCGACGTAGGCCGGGTCCTTCAGGTCGGGCTCGCGCGCGTAGAGGCCGTCCTCGAGCGTCGCGACGCCCTGGTCCTCGTACGGGAAGGTGACGAGGTCGGCCGGCTTCACGCCGGCGTCGATCACCTGCCAGTACTCGTTGTAGATCATCGTCGAGATGCACGCGGCCTGGTTCTGCAGCAGCGGGTCGACATTGAACCCCTGCTTCAGCACCTTGACGTCCGGCGAGGCGCCGCTCGTCTTCAGGCCGAGCGTGCCCATCCAGCTCAGGAACGGGTACTCGTTGCCGCCGAACCAGACGCCCAGCGTCTTGCCCTTGAAGTCCTTCGGCGTCATCACGCCGCTGGATTTCTTGCAGGTCAGCATCATCCCGGAGCGGTTGAAGACCTGTGCGACGTTGACCATCGGCACGCCGGCCTCGCGCGCGGCCAGCGCGCTCGGCATCCAGTCGACCGTCAGGTCGGCGCCCTTGGCCGCGAGGACTTGCGCGGGCGCGATGTCCGGGCCGCCCGGCTTGATCGTGACGTCCAGGTCGGCCTCCTTGTAGAAGCCCTTCGCGGCCGCCACGTAATAGCCGGCGAACTGCGCCTGCGGCAGCCATTTCAGTTGCACCGTCACCTTGTCGGCAGCGAACGCCGAACCCCCCGTCAGCATCAGCGCCAACGTGAGCGTCGTGAGAGTTGTTTTACGCATGTGAGGAGACTCCGGAGGTTGTGCCTTGCGGCGTTGGGGGGAGGGAAGGGGAGCGTCAGCTGCCGCGGATCGAAGGATGCCAGAATGTCATGCGCCGCTCGATCCAGCCGAGCACGCCGTACAGCACCGAGCCGCTGAGTGCGGCGACCAGGATCGCGGCCCACACCAGCCCCATGTTGAGCCGCGCGGCCTCGGTCGAGATCCGAAAGCCAAGACCGGAGACCGGCGAGCCGAAGAACTCGGCGACGATCGCGCCGATCATCGCCAGCGTCGAGTTGATCTTCAGCGCGTTGAAGACGAAGGGCAGCGCGACCGGGATGCGCAGCGCGAACAGCGTGCGCCAATAGCTCGCGCCATACGAGCGCATCAGGTCGCGCTCCATGTGGCCGCTCTCGGCGAGGCCCGCGAGCGTGTTCACGAGCATCGGGAAGAAGGTCATGATGACGACGACGGCAGCCTTGGATTCCCAGTCGAAGCCGAACCACATCACCATGATCGGCGCGATGCCGATCAAGGGCACCGCGCTGGCGAGCGCGGCCAGCGGCAGCAGGCCGCGCTGCAAAAAGGGGCTGCGGTCGATCAGCACGCCGGTCGCGAAGCCGAGCGCGCAGCCGGCGACCAGGCCGATCAGCGCCGAATGCAGCACCGTCTGCGCGAAATCGCTCGCCAGCACCGGCAGGTTCGCGACCAGCGACTGGCCGATCATGCTGGGCGCGGGCAGCAGCACGCGCGGCACGTCGAAGCTGACGACGCCGAGCTGCCAGAACACCAGCACCCAGGCGCCGAACAGCAGCGGCGTGCCGGCGCGGCCGATCGCGCTGCGCTCGTCGAGCGCGGCCAGCGCGCGCACGCTCAGCACCGCGAGCACCAGCAGCACCACGCTGACGACGGCGATGGTGAGCAGGCTCACTTGCGCCCCCCCGGCGTCAGCAGCCGCTCGGCGAGCGCGACCGCGCCGGTCAGCACGAGGCCGAGCAGCGCCGACATCACCAGCGCGGACCAGATCTGCACCGTGTTGCCGTAGTAGGAGCCGGTCAAGAGCCGGGCGCCCAGGCCGGCCTGCGCGCCGGTCGGCAGCTCGGCGACGATCGCGCCGACCAGGCCGGCCGCGATGCCGACGCGCAGCGACGGGAACAGGAACGGCAGCGAGGCCGGCACGCGCAGCTTCCAGAAGGTGTCGGTGCGGCGCGCGGCGTAGGTGTGCATCAGCTCGAGCTCCATCACGCCCGGCGAGCGCAGGCCCTTGACCAGCGCCACCGCGACCGGAAAGAAGCACAGGTACATCGAGATCACGGCCTTGGGGAAGACGCCGGTCATGCCCATGCTGCCGAGGATGACGATGACGATCGGCGCGATCGCCAGCACCGGCACCGTCTGCGACGCGATGATCCACGGGAACAGGCTGCGCTCCAACGTGCGCGAGTGGACGATCGCGACCGCGAGCAGCGCGCCCAGCAGGCTGCCCATCACGAAGCCGAGCAGCGTCGCCGAGCTGGTCACCGCGGCGTGGAACAGCAGGTTGCGCGGCGAATCGAGCGGCCAGCCGAAGATCGAATCGACCAGGTCCACGACGATCTGGTGCGGCGCCGGCAGGACCGGGCGGTTCATGTTCAGCGTGAGCCGGGCGAGGTCGAGCGCGTTCCAGCCCGGCTGGTTCGACAGCGTGCGTTCGATGACCTGCGCCGAGTTCAGCCCGATCGCGAGGGCATACCAGAGCACGAGCACGATCGCGCCGACCGCGAGGATCGGGCCGACCCGCCACCCCGCGCGCTGCCAGCCGCTGCGGGCGGCGGCGTCAGTGCTCGCCGCCATGGCCGTGCTGCAGCGCGACGCGCACGCGGTGCGCGATGCGGGTGAACTCGGGCG
Organism: Burkholderiaceae bacterium; assembly: GCA_036500445.1. Lineage (GTDB taxonomy): Bacteria > Pseudomonadota > Gammaproteobacteria > Burkholderiales > Burkholderiaceae_C > LMDS01. The sequence goes on from DASYCA010000205.1 coordinate 3,050, forward strand.
TGTCGCGGATGTCCAGCGTGCGGTCGGCCGGCAGGCCGGAGTCGATCACGTCGACGATGCGGCCCGGCCGCGGCGACATCACGACGATGCGCGACGACAGAAACACCGCCTCGGGGATCGAGTGCGTGACGAACACGACGGTGCGCTTTTCACGTTCCCACAGCCGCAGCAATTGCTCGTTCAGGCGGTCGCGCGTGATCTCGTCGAGCGCGCCGAAGGGCTCGTCCATCATCAAGAGCTTGGGCTCGAAGCCGAGTGCGCGCGCGATCGAGACGCGCTGCTGCATGCCGCCGGAGAGCTGCCACGGGTACTTGCCCTCGAACCCCTTCAAGCCGACGCGCTCGAGGTGCGCCAGCGCGGTTGCGCGGGCCTGCTCCTTCGCGATGCCGTGGATCTCCAGCGGCAGGCAGACGTTGGCAAGCACGCTGCGCCACGGGAACAGCGCCGGGGCCTGGAACACGTAGCCGTAGGCGCGCGCCATGCGCGCGTCGCGCGCGCTCAGGCCGTTGATGTGCACGCTGCCGGCGGTCACCTGCTCGAGGTCGGCGATCACGCGCAGCAGCGTCGTCTTGCCGCAGCCGCTGGGGCCGATCAACGAGATGAATTCGCCTTCCGCGATCGTGAGGCTGACGCGATCCAGCGCGGTGACGGTGTGGTCCTTCGCGGGGTAGACGACCGAGACGTCCTTGACGTCGACAACGGTGGGGAACGCGGACAAGGAAGAGGCAGTCAAGGGATGCTCAGACGCGCGCCGGGTTGTTGGGGTGGGTCGTCCAGTTCGAGTAGCCGCCCGGCACCGTCAGGCCGGTGCGTGCGTCGACCGCACCGGGCGGCAACGCGTGCATTGTGATGCACTCCGGGACGGGGCAGACCGACACGCACAGGTTGCAGCCGACGCACTCGGCATCATTGACTTCGAAGTGGCGTTGGCCGTCCTTCATCGCGGTGATCGCCTGGTGCGAGGTGTCTTCGCAGACGACGTGGCAGCGCCCGCACTGGATGCACGCGCTCTGGTTGATGCTCGCCTTCTCGATGTGGTTCAGGTTCAGCTGGTTCCAGTTCACGATGCTGGGCACCGCGCGGCCGCGGAACGCCTCGATGCCGTTGAAGCCCTTCTGGTCCATGTAGTTGGACAGGCCGTCGCACATCTCCTGCACGATCTTGAAGCCGTAGGTCATCGCCGCGGTGCAGACCTGGACGTTGCCGCAGCCCAGCGCGATGAACTCGGCCGCGTCCTTCCAGGTCGTGATGCCGCCGATGCCGGAGATCGGCAAGTTCACCATGTCCGGCGAGCGCGCGATCTCGGCGACCATGTTCTGCGCGATCGGTTTCACGGCCGGGCCGCAGTAGCCGCCGTGCGAGCCGGTGCCGCCGGTGTTCGGGTAGATCAGCAGCGACTCCAGGTCGACGCCCATCACCGAGTTGATCGTGTTGATCAGCGAGACCGCATCGGCGCCGCCGCGGTGCGCGGCGAGCGCGGGCGGCTTGATGTCGGCGATGTTGGGCGTGAGCTTCACGATCACCGGCAGCCGGGTGTAGTGCTTGCACCAGCGCGTGACCATCTCGATGTACTCGGGCACCTGGCCGACGGCCGAGCCCATGCCGCGCTCGCTCATGCCGTGCGGGCAGCCGAAGTTCAGCTCGATGCCGTCGCAGCCGGTGTCCTCAACAAGCGGCAGGATCGCCTTCCAGGCCTCTTCGGTGCAGGGCACCATGATGGACGCGATCACCGCGCGGTCCGGCCAGTTGCGCTTCACGCGCGCGATCTCCTCGAGGTTCACCTCGAGCGGCCGGTCGGTGATCAGCTCGATGTTGTTGAAGCCGATCAGGCGCCGGTCCTGCGAGTACAGCGCCGCGTAGCGCGGGCCGTTGACGTTGACGACAGGTGGTCCGGCCTCGCCGAGCGTCTTCCAGACGACGCCTCCCCAGCCGGCCTCGAAGGCGCGCACGACATTGACTTCCTTGTCGGTCGGCGGCGCCGACGCGAGCCAGAACGGGTTCGGGCTGCGAATGCCCGCGAAGGTGGTGCTCAGGTCGGCCATCGTGTGGTTTCCGTTGGAGTCGATTGGTCGCTCGATCGGTCGATCAGGCGGCGACGCGGCGCCGCCGCTTCGAGCCTGCGTCGGTGCGTGCGAAGCCGAGCGCGCGGTCGATCGAATACGCGGCGATCTTGCCGTGCTCGACCGCCTCGACCGTCAGGTCCTGCCCGCCGGCGGTGCAGTCGCCGCCGGCCCAGACGTTCATCAGCGAGGTGCGGCCCTCGGCGTCGACCGCGATGCGGCCGGACTGCAACGCCAGCGTCGCGAGCGTCGGGTCGGCGAGCGTCAAGGTCTGGCCGATCGCCTTCAGCACCGTGTCGGCGTGCAGCTCCCATTGCTTGCCGGTGACTTCGAGCCGGCCGTTCACGTCGCGCACTTCGGCGAAGTGCGCGCCCTGCACGTGGCCCATCGAGACCTCGAGCGATTTCAGCACGCTCCAGGTGCGGATCGTCACGCCGTTGCGCTGGGCCCATTCCTGCTCGTGCGTGGAGGCCGGCATGCGCGGCTGGTCGCGCCGGTAGACGATCGTCACCTCCTCGGCGCCGAGCTTGCGCGATTGGACCGCGGCGTCGACCGCCGTCATCCCGCCGCCGATCACGACGACGCGCCGGCCGACCGGCACGGCCGAGAAATCGTTGGCCTGGCGCAGCCCGGCGATGAACTCGACCGCGTTGCCGATGCCGTTCGCGCTCTCGTCGGCGAGGCCGAGCGCGTTGACGCCGCCCAGCCCGAGGCCGAGGAAGACCGCGTCGAAATGCAGGCCCAGTGTCGCGAGCGTGATCTGCTCGCCCAGCCATTGGCCGTAGTGGATCGAGATGCCGCCGATCGACAGCAGCCAGTCGATCTCCTTCTGCGCGAAGCCGTCGACGGTCTTGTAGGTCGCGAGACCGTACTCGTTCAGGCCGCCGGGTTTGGGCTTGCTCTCGAACACCGTGACCTCGTGGCCGAGCATCGCCGCCCGGTGCGCGCAGGACAGTCCGGCGGGCCCGGCGCCGATCACCGCGATGCGCTTGCCGGTCGGCGGCTGGCGCGAGAACATCGGCGCGGGGCCTTGTTGAGGGGCCTTGAAATACGCATCGGTCGCGTGGCGCTGCAGCATGCCGATCTCGACCGGCTTGTCTTCGTTGGTGTTGCGCACGCAGGCCTGTTCGCACAACACCTCGGTCGGGCAGACGCGCGCGCACATCCCGCCGAACACGTTGGCGTCGAGGATGGTCTTGGCGGCGCCGCGCAGGTTGTCTTCGCCGATGCGGCGGATGAAGGAGGGGATGTCGATCCCGGTCGGGCAGGCCGCGACGCAGGGCGCATCGAAGCAGTAGTAGCAGCGCTCGGCCTCGATCAGCGCCTGCACCGAGGTGAGGGGCGGGTGGGCGTCGCTGAAGTTGTCGGTGTACTGGCAGGCGGACAGGCGGCCGGGCTTGATGTCGGGCAGGGGCATCGAAGGCATCCTCGTGGTCAATCAGGGGTCGATCAGGCGGCGGCCCGTGCGACCGCGTGCGGAACGTGCAAACTCGCCTGGCGCTTGGCCGCCTCGAACATCGGCGCGAAGGCCGGGCGGTTCACGTAGCGGCCGGCGCCGCGTTCGACGCGCAGCTCGCCGTTCATCCAGACGATCTTGCCCTGCGACAAGGTGACGACCGGCAGCCCCATCACCGAGCGGCCCTCGAACACGTTGTAGCCGACCTTGGAGAGGCTGCCCGAGGTCGTGATCGTCTTCGTCGCGGTCGGGTCCCAGACCACCAGGTCGGCGTCGCTGCCGACTTGAACGGCCCCCTTGCGCGGGTACAGGTTGAAGATCTGCGCGCAGTTCGTCGAGGTGACCTTGACGAACTCGTTCGGCGTCAGCCGCCCGGTGTTCACCCCGGCGCTCCACAGCACCGACATGCGGTCCTCGACGCCGGCGCAACCGTTCGGGATCTTCGCGAAGTTGTCGCGCCCCATGCCCTTCTGGTCGCCGCAGAACGCGCAATGGTCGGTCGCGGTCGTGTGCAGGTGGCCGGCGGCGAGCGCGCCCCAGAGCGCATCCTGATGGTGCTTGGCGCGGAACGGCGGGCTCATCACGTGGGCCGCGGCGATGTCCCAGTTCTCGTGGCGGTAGACCGATTCGTCGATCGTCAGGTGCCCGGCGAGCGCCTCGCCGTAGACGCGCTGGCCGTGGCTGCGCGCGCGGATGATGGCATTCACCGAGTCCTCGCACGAGACGTGCACGATGTACAGCGGCACCCCCAGCACCTCGGCGATGCGGATCGCGCGCTCGGCGGCCTCGGCCTCGACCGCCGGCGGGCGCGACAGCGGGTGCGCCTCGGGCCCGGTGATGCCCTGCTCGAGCAGGCGCTTTTGCATCTGGAACACCAGCTCGCCGTTCTCCGCGTGCACCGTCGGCAGCGCGCCGAGCTCGAGCGCGCGGGTGAAACTGTTCACCAGCACCTCGTCGTCGGCCATGATCGCGTTCTTGTAGGCCATGAAGTGCTTGAAGCTGTTCACGCCGTGCTCGCGCACCAGCGTGCCCATGTCCTCGTGCACCGTCTTGTCCCACCACGTGACGGCGACGTGGAAGCTGTAGTCGGAGACCGACTTCTCGGCCCAGCCGCGCCAGTTCCTGAACGCCTCCATCAGCGGCTGCTTCGGATCGGGGATCACGAAGTCGATGATCATCGTGGTGCCGCCGGAGACGCCGGCCGAGGTGCCGGTGAAGAAGTCGTCCTTCGTCACGGTGCCCATGAAGGGCAGCTCCATGTGGGTGTGCGGGTCGATCCCGCCTGGCATCACGAACGAACCGCCGGCGTCCACCACGGTCGCGCCGGGCGGGGCCTTCAGATCGGGGCCGACGGCGCGGATCACGCCGCCTTCGGTGAGCACGTCGGCCTGGATGCTGGCCTCGGCATTGACGACGGTGCCGCCGCGAATCAGAACGCTGGTCATGGGAGTGTTCCTTTGACGTTGATCGTTGATCAGGCGAGCGCGGTCGTCGCGTTGCTCTTGAAGACCTCGGGCAGCTCGTTCGCCTTCGCGAGCATCGCGCGGAACAGCACGTTGCCGCCGGCCTCGATCCACTCGGGCTTCGCATCCTCGATCTCGTTGTGGCTGATGCCGCCGATGCAGGGCACGAAGATCATCGCGGTCGGCGTGACCTTGCTCATGTAGCAGGCGTCGTGGCCGGCGCCCGAGACGATCTCGCGCGTCGTGTAGCCGAGCTCCTTCGCGCCGTTGCGCACCATCGCGACGCAGCTTTCGTCGAAGTGCACGCAGTCGTACTGGAAGATCTGCTTCAGATCGTGCTCGAGCTTGCCGGCGGCGGCGATCTTCGCGACGCCGTCTTTCAACTCGGCGTCCATCTGCGTCAGCTGCTCGTTGTCGGGGCAGCGGAAGTCGACGGTCAGGAACACCTTGCCCGGGATCACGTTGCGCGAGTTCGGGTAGACGTTGAGCATGCCGACCGTCGAGACCGCCAGCGGCGCGTGCTTCAGGCCGATCTCGTTGACGAGCTGGATCACCTTCGCGGCGCCGAGCAGCGCGTCGCGGCGCGAGGGCATCGGCGTCGGGCCGGCGTGGGAGTCCTGGCCGGTCAGCACCAGTTCGTACCAGCGCTGGCCCTGTGCGTCGGTGACGACGCCGATCGTCTGGCCCTCGTTCTCGAGGATCGGGCCCTGCTCGATGTGGGTCTCGAAGAACGCGTGCACCGGGCGCCCGCCGACCGGCTCGCTGCCGGCGTAGCCGATGCGCTTCAGCTCCTCGCCCATCGTCTTGCCGTCCGCGTCGGCGCGCGAAAGGCCGTAGTCCAGCGTGAACACGCCGGCATAGACGCCGGAGGCCACCATCGCAGGCGCGAAGCGCGAGCCCTCTTCATTCGTCCAGACCGAGGCCTCGACCGGGCGCTCGGTCTCGATGCCGTGGTCGTTCAGCGTGCGGATCACCTCCAGCCCGGCGAGCACGCCGTAGACCCCGTCGAAGCGGCCGCCGGTGGGCTGGCTGTCCAGGTGGCTGCCGGTGCCGACCGGCGCGAGGCTGTTGTTGCGGCCGGGGCGGCGCGCGAAGATGTTGCCCATCTGGTCGACCTTGACCGTGCAGCCGGCCTCCTTGCACCAGCTGACGAACAGGTCGCGGCCCTGTTTGTCGAGGTCGGTCAGCGCCAGGCGGCAGACGCCGCCCTTCGGCGTCGCACCGATCTTGGCCATTTCCATCAGGCTCGCCCAAAGGCGGTCGCCGTTGATCTTCATCTCTGCCATGGCACGCTCCTGCGAGGTTCAACGAGACCCGATTTATGCACCCATAAGCGGCGTGCGTCCATCGTTCATGACCAAGCATGCAACCCGCGTGCCAGTTTGACCATATGGACAAATACCTATCGGAGCCGGGGCGGCCGGCGGGCCAGGTATGGGAGACTCGCCGCGTGACGACCCCGAAAACGAAGCCCGCCCCGATCAAGGACAAGCGCGGCGCGGTGCTGAATGCCGCGCTGGGGTTGTTCTCCCGCTTCGGGCTGCATGGCACCAGCGTCGACCAGGTCGCGGCGAGCGCCGGCGTCTCCAAGAGCAACCTGCTGTATTACTTCCCGAACAAGGAAGAGCTCTACGTCTGCGTGCTGCGCGACCTGCTCGAGGTCTGGCTCGCGCCGCTGCGCGAATTCAGCGCCGAGCAGGACCCGCAGCAGGTCATCGGGGCCTACATCCGGCGCAAGCTCGCCGTCTCGCGCGACCGCCCGGAGGCCTCGCGCCTGTTCTGCCTCGAGATGATCCAGGGCGCGCCGCTGCTGCGCGACGAGCTCGACCGCGAGCTGCGCGAGCTGGTCGAGCGCAAGTCCGCGGTGATCCGCGCCTGGGTCGCCGCCGGCAAGCTTGCGCCGGTCGACCCGCAGCACCTGTTCTTCATGCTGTGGGCGACGACCCAGCACTACGCCGACTTCGCGGTGCAGGTGCAGGCACTGACCGGCCAGACGCTGGCGAACCCGGTGTTCTTCGAGCAGACGGTGGCGAGCCTGGAGGCGATCGTGCTGCGGGGCGTGGGGCCGCGCTGAGCGGTGGCCGAATCGGGTCGCGCGGAAGTACGGGTCGAACCCGTGCCTTCTGCAGCGATGGCGTCACCCCGCGCTTGCGCATGATGGGTGCCGTGATCTCGTTTCCTCCCGCCGCCTCGACCGGCAATTCGCTGATGAGCTACCTGAGCGCGCAGAACGCCGGGTCCGGCAGCAGCCCGGCGGCCGCGGCCGGCACGAACGCGAATGCAAACGCGAGCGTGAACGCCCGGGTCGCCGCGACGGCGCAGGCCGCGCTGCTGGCGGCCGGCACCACCCACCCGGCCCTGACGGCCGAGCACGCGCTCGACAAGCAGCAGGCGACGCTGGCCGGCGACCTGCGCACCGCATTGGGCAAGGCCGGCGTGGCACTGGGCGGACCGATCGAGTATTCGGTCGGCAGCGACGGCAGCGTGTCGATGAAGGGAAGCGATGCCGACAAGACCGCGATGACGGCGTTCCTGAAGGCCGACACCGGTAACCCCAGCTTCGCGACCCGCATCGCGACCCAGGCGCGCGACGCGCTGAAGCTCTCGGCGACGATCCAGCAGCACGCCGCGATCTCGCAGGCCGCGCGCTACGGCGGCAAGGCCGGCGGCGGCGTGATGTCGCTGTACACCTCGCTGATGCAGCAATCGGCCGGCGGCGTCGCGGTGTTCAGCTTCTCGGCCGACGCCAGCTCGCTGAGCTACCCGGGCTCGCTCGCCGCGAAGGCCTGATCGCGCGCTGCGCCGCCGTGCGGCGCCGTGCGCCTACCCGAGGTGCTTGCCGAAGTGGTACAGCGAGCGCTCGAGCGCGGTCGCCGCGGCGCCGGCGTTGTAGGAGCCGCGCTGGTCGCAATTGAAGCCGTGGTTGGCCGCGTACAGGTGCACCTCGACCTCCGGGTGGGCCTTCTCGAGCGCCTTCACGCTCTCGACCGAGATGTGGGCGTCCTCGTCGCCGAAGTGCGCCATCGTCGGCACCGCCGGTTGGCGCGCGGGCTCGCCGCCGACCGTCATGCCGCCGCCGTAGTAGGCGACCGCGGCGGACAGGCCGCGCACCTGTTCGGCCGAGCGCCAGACCAGCAGGCCGCCCCAGCAGTAGCCGACGATGCCGACCTTGCCGGCCTTCGCGGCGTGGTCGACGGCGGCCTGGATGTCCTGCAGCACGCCGGGCGCCGGCAGCGCCTCGATCGCCGCCTTCAGGCGCACGCCCTGCGTCATGTCGTCGGGCTGGTAGCCGAGCTGGATGTTGCGCTCGGAGCGGTCGAAGGTCGACGGCGCGATCGCGAAATAGCCGGCTGCCGCATAGCCGTCGGCGACCGCGCGGATGTGCGAGTTGACGCCGAAGATCTCCTGCAGCACGACGATCGCGCCCTTCGGCTTGCCCGACGGCTCGGAGACATAGGCGAAGGATTTAAAACCATCGGCGGCGGTGAGGGTGACGGAAGAAGAAGGCATGGGGGTTACTCCGGTGGGGTGGGCGCGGCGGCCAGGGGCGCCGCCGCAGAACTCCGGGCTTTTACACCAGTTCGGCGCGGCTTGCCGAGGAGCGGTACCAGGCGACCCCTTCGGCGTCGAGCGTGCGCTGCGCCTCCCCGGAGGCAGTCAGGTAGTTCAGGCAGGCCGTGCTCTCGCCGGTGGCCATGCCGAGCAGCGCGACGTTCGCCTCGCCGATCGGCCGGTGAAACAACGCGGCGAAGACGTCGACCGCACGCTGGGGGCCCTCCTGCAGCCGGGCGCGCAGCCGCTCGAAGGCCTCGTGCTGGCCGTCGCGCAGCCGCTTGATGCGCGCGTGCAGGCCGCGGAACGCGTCGTTGTGCGCCGGCAGCACCAGCACGTCGTCGGGCACCTCGCGTTCGATCTTGTCCAGCGACGCGAGCCACTCGGCCATCGGGTTGGCGTCCGGCTCCATCGGGTGGACCGAGACGTTGGACGAGATGCGCGGCAGGATCTGGTCGCCCGAGATCAGCAGTTTCAACTCCTCGCAATAGAGGCAGGCGTGCTCGGGGCAATGGCCGCTGCCGACGACGACGCGCCACTCGTGCGTGCCGATCCGCAACACCTCGCCATCGCGGATGCGCCGGTAGCTGTCGGGCAGCGCATAGATCAGCTTGCCGAAATCGCCGAAGCGGGCCTTGTAGCTCTCCGTCGCGGCCTCGCTCCAGCCGGCGCGGCGGTAGAACGCGAGCGCATCGGCCGGCGCCTCGCGGCCGGTGTCGGCCAGCAGCGTGCGGCAGTGCAGGTATTCCAGGCGCGTCATCCACAGCCGGCAATCGAACTTGCGCGTGAGCCAGCCGGCCAGGCCGACGTGGTCCGGGTGCATGTGGGTCACGATCACCCGGCGCACCGGGCCGGCGTCGGCGAAGCGGCTGAACAGCGCGCGCCAGGTGGCGAGGCTCTCTTCGTTGCGCACGCCGGTGTCGACGATGGTCCAGCCGTCGCCGTCGGCGAGCGCCCAGAGGTTGATGTGGTCGAGCCGGAACGGCAGCGGCATCCGGATCCACAGGATGCCCGGGGCGATCTCGAGCGTCTCGCCGCGCGCCGGCGGCGTGTCGAACGGGTAGGTGAGGGAGGTGTCCATCAGGGTCATCGTACCGAATCGGCGCCTTTCGGCCCTGTGGCAAGCTCCGCGCATGCCCCACGCCGTCTCCCTCCTGCGCGCCGCGCGCCTGGCGCGCAGCACCAAGCCCTTCCTGGCCCGCGGCGGGTTCAAGCGCGAGCGCTGCGAGGGCTGCCGGCTGGTTCCGAGCCACTGCCTGTGCGCGCTGCGCCCTTCGGTCCGCACGCGCGCCGGGGTCTGCCTGCTGATGGCCGACATCGAGCCGCTCAAGCCGAGCAACACCGGCTGGCTGATCGCCGACATGGTGGCCGACACTTTTGCGTTTGCCTGGGCGCGCACCGAGACCGACCCCGCGCTGTTGACCTTGCTGAGCGACCGGGAATGGCAGCCCTATGTGGTGTTCCCGGGCGAGTACGCGGCGCCCGAGCGGGTGCTGCGCACCGTGGCGCCGCCCGGCGTGCCCGGTGCCGAGGCCGAGGCGCAGAGACGCCCGCTGTTCATCCTGCTGGACGGCACCTGGGCCGAGGCCCGCAAGATGTTCAGCCGCAGCCCGTATTTGAATCACCTGCCGGTGCTCAGCCTGGAGCCGGAGCAGGGCTCGCGCTACCGGCTGCGCCGCTCACGCCGCGACGACCACTTCTGCACCAGCGAGGTGGCCGCCCTGTGCCTGGACCTCGCCGGCGATTCGATGGCGGCCCAGATGCTGATGGCCTACCTGGACGTGTTCACGCACCACTACCTGCAAGCGAAGAACCAGCGGCCCGTCGAAGCCGAAGGCGTGGCACACCAGCGCTTGCGCGAGGTATCGCTGTCCTCCTCTTGACCCCTCATTCACCGGAGCCTTCCCGATGCCCACCGCCGAAACGCTCGAACGATTCATCGCACGGGTCGAACAAAGCGCCCACGCCGAAGCCTGCGAGGAGTTCTACACCGCGCCGAGGAAACGTTCTTCCACGACCCCGCCCAGCGCGTGCCCAGGAAGCCGTAGCGCGCCGGCCGCTGCTCAGCGGCCGTCTTTTCGCTCGAGCTGCTTTCTCGCCTCGCCCGGCGTGACGCCGTAGGTCTTGCGAAAGATGCGGCCGAGGTGGCTCTGGCTCGCGAATCCGGCCTCCGCGGCGATCGCGACCAGCGGCAGGTCCGAGCCCTGGATCATGCGGCGCGCGCGTTCGACGCGCATCTGCATGATGTAGCGGTGCGGCGAGGTCCCGGCGGTGTTGCGGAACAGCCGGACGAAGTGCGGCCTGCTCAGGTTCACGCTCGCGGCGAGCGTCGACAGCGACAGGTCGCCGGTCAGCTCGCTCTCGATCAGCTCGCGCAGGTGCGACCACTGCCAGCGGCTGAGCTGCCCGCGTTCGCCGGCCGCCGGCGGCGCGTGCAGGCCGCGCGTCCGGCACAGGTGCAGGGCCACGCCGACCGACAGCGATTCGGCGAACAAGGTCCCGTTCGGGCAGCCGCGGCGGATCTCGCGCAGCATCTCCGACAGCACGGCGCCGAGCTCCGGGTCGTGGAACCCGTGGCTGGGCCGCAGCGGCGTCGTCACGAGCTCGTCGTCGAACAGGCTCTGATGGGCCAGCGCCGCGACGTCGAAGTGAACCAGGATCCGGTGCGCCGACTCGCTGCAATCGATCTGCTTCACGCGGATCTCGGAATCGGCGGAGAACAGCGTCATCGCGCCGGGCTTCGCATCCAGATCGCAGGTCCGGCCGGCGATGTTGATGCGGGTCGTGACGGCGCCCGTGTCCAGCATCGACAGCACCGTGCTGGACGGGGTGAAGCGCGCGCTCCAGGACCCTGCGGGCGTGCCGACCCAGGCGAACGGCAGGCCGCGCCATCGGCCCATCTGTTCGGGCGTCAGCAGTGACAGGTTTCCAGGCTGGCTGTGCGCTTCGCTCGGCGCGCCGTGGCCTCGTGCGGGTGTCATCCGGTCCTTCCTCGATCGGTGCCACAACCCGACAGGCTAGGGTCCGCGGGCGCCGGGGCCGAGAGTGAATACCCTGGATCGGGCCGGCGCCAGATCCATTCGTGCCATGCCGAGCCGGCGGTGCAAGACGCTGCCGCGCCGCCTCGCTGTAATCCGCCCACATCAATCCAACAGGAGACCATTCGATGCGGGCCCACGAAGAATCGAGATCGCGCCGGCGTGCCGCCGGCACCGGGAGAACGACCAGCCTGATGCTGGCAGCGGCCATCGCGCTGGCGCTCTCCGGCTGCGGCGGCTCGGATGACGCGCCGGCGCCCGCCGGGCCGACGGTCGCGGCGTTGACGGCGACCTGCACCTCTCTCAAGGGCCAGACGATCGCCGGCGTCACGGTGACCGCAACGAAGCGCTTCGAGGCGACCGCGAACGTCAATGCCGCGGGGCTGTGCCAGGTGCTGGGCACGCGGGCGCCGTACCTGGATATCGAGGTGGACGTCCCCGACAACTGGTCCGGCCGGCTGTTCCACCAGGGCGGCGGCGGTTTCGACGGGCGCATCGCCTCTGCCCTCACGCTGGCCACCGACGGCAGCGTGAGCGCCGTCAACCTGGCCGTGACGCAGAAGGCCGCGATCTACGCGACCTCCAACGGCGGCAACCGCGCCGCGGTGCCCGCGCAGGCGGCTCCGGGCGTGTGGGCCGTCAGCAGCGCCGACGCGCAAACCTCCGGGGACGACTTCTCGTACCGCGCGCTCGGCACCACGACCGCCTTCGCGAAGGCGCTCGCGCAGGCCTTCTACGCCGCGGCCCCGAAGTGGAGCTACTTCAACGGCTGTTCCGAAGGCGGCCGCGAAGCCTACGAGGTCGCCCAGCGCTATCCGGACCAGTACGACGGGATCGTGCAAGGCTGCGAGACGATGGACATGAATGCGCTCGTCTCCGGCATCCTGAACGTCTCCGGCAAGGCCGGGACGCCGGCCGGGCTCAGCCCGGCGCAATACACCGCGGCCTACGCGAGCGCCGTCGCCTCGTGCGACGCGGGCGATGGCCTCGTCGATGGCTATCTGACGAATCCGGCCGGCTGCACCGTGGATCCCGCCACGCTGCAATGCGGCCAACCGGGCGCGAACGCCGACCCGACCTTGTGCCTGTCGGCCCCGCAAGTGGCGACGCTGCGTGGTCAACTCTCCGACCTCGTGCTGAACGACGGGACCACCGCCTATTCGCACTACGCGTGGACGAATTTCAACGGCCTCGCGGCACCGGCCGGCGGCGGCCTCGCGGGCGGCTTCGCGCTGCTCGGCACCAACGACCCGAGCTGGCTCACGCCGGCCCGGCAGGCGGCGTTCAATCTGAACACGGACTATTACCTGCTCGGCGACGGCATGCTGCGGCGCGGAACCGACCACGACAAGGCGGCGATCGCCGCGTTCGTGGCCTCGGGCAAGAAGCTGCTGTCGTGGAACGATGCCGGGGATCCGCTGGTGTCGGCGGCCGACCACGCGCGCAACCACGCGACGATGGTCCAGATGGCGTCCGGTCTCGGGCTGGCCGACCCCCGGACGGCCACCCGGCTGTTCCTGGTGCCGGGCTCGACGCACGGCGCCGGCGGCGATCTGAGCCAGGTCGACTGGTTCAGCGCCATCATCGACTGGGTCGAGAACGACAAGCCGCCGGTTCAGCTGACCTACACCTTCCCCGCCGGCACGAGCACGCGCAGCTTGCCGGTCTGCGAGTACCCGAAGTACGCGCGCTACAACGGCACCGGCGATGTGAACGCGGCCGCGAGCTTCACCTGCAGCTCGCCCTGAACAACGTGCCCTGGACGACGTTGATTGCTTGACACTCGAATGATTGACCACTAAAGTAATTCCAACGCGGCCCCGGATCGGAATGCCGCCTGTTGGAAGGTGGTCGATGAACATCGTCTGCATTGGCGGCGGCCCCTCGGGCCTGTACTTCGCGCTGCTGATGAAGCAGCAGGACCCGAGGCACGAGGTCAGCGTCGTCGAGCGCAACCGCCCGTACGACACCTTCGGCTGGGGCGTCGTGTTCTCCGACCAGACGCTCGGCAACCTGCAGGCGGCCGACCCGACCAGCGCGGCGCAGATCCTGGGCGCCTTCAACCACTGGGACGACATCGAGGTCAACATCCGCGGCCACAAGCTGCGCTCGGGCGGCCACGGCTTCTGCGGCATCGGGCGCAAGCGCCTGCTCAACATCCTGCAGGCGCGCTGCGAGGACGTCGGCGTCAAGCTGGTGTTCGAGACCGACGTGCAGGGCGACGAGGACTACCCCGACGCCGACCTCATCATCGCCAGCGACGGCCTGAACAGCCGCATCCGCACGCGCCACGCGGCCACCTACCGGCCCGACATCGACACGCGCCTGTGCCGCTTCGTCTGGCTCGGCACGCACAAGCTGTTCGAGGCCTTCACCTTCGCGTTCGAGCAGACCGAGCACGGCTGGTTCCAGGCCCACGCCTACCGCTTCGACGACACGACCTCGACCTTCATCGTCGAGACGCCCGAGAGCGTCTGGCTCGCGGCCGGGCTGGACACGATGGACAAGGACGACGCGATCGCGTTCTGCGAGAAGCTCTTCGCGAAGCACCTGGACGGCCACGCGCTGATCTCCAACGCCGGCCACCTGCGCGGCTCGGCGCAGTGGATCAAGTTCCCGCGCGTCGTGTGCCAGCGCTGGGTCCACCACAACGGCCGCGCGCCGGTCGTGCTGATGGGCGACGCCGCGCACACCGCGCACTTCTCGATCGGCTCCGGCACCAAGCTCGCGCTGGAGGATTCGATCGAGCTCGCGCGCTCGATCGCCCGGCACCCCGGCGACCTCGACGCCGCGCTGCAGCACTACCAGGACCTGCGCGCGATCGAGGTGCTGCGGATCCAGAACGCGGCGCGCAATTCGACCGAATGGTTCGAGCACGTCGACCGCTACGTGAACCTGCCGCCCGAGCAGTTCGCCTATTCGCTGCTGACGCGCAGCCAGCGCATCAGCCACGAGAACCTGCGGCTGCGCGACCGGGCCTACGTCGAAGGCTATGAAGACTGGATCGCCGAACGCGCCGGCGTGTACCGCGGCGCCGCGCAGGGCCCGATCCCGCCGATGTTCACGCCGTTCACGGCGCGCAGCGTGACCTTGAAGAACCGCGTCGTCGTCTCGCCGATGGCGCAGTACTCCTGCGTCGACGGCCTGCCGGCCGACTACCACCTGGTGCACCTCGGCGCACGCGCGATGGGCGGCGCCGGCATGGTCGTGGCCGAGATGACCTGCCCCTCGCCGGACGCCCGCATCACGCCCGGCTGCCCGGGCCTGTGGAACCGCGAGCAGCGCGACGGCTGGAAGCGCATCGTCGATTTCGTCCACGCCAACAGCGACGCGAAGATCGCGCTGCAGATCGGCCACGCCGGCGCCAAGGGCTCGACGCGGCTGGCCTGGGAGGGCATCGACCAGCCGCTCGAGGCGGGCAACTGGGCGCTGATCTCGGCGTCTCCGCAGCAGTACCTGGACGGCGTCAGCGACTGGTCGCGCGCGATGACCCCCGCCGACATGGAGCGCGTGCGCGACGATTTCGTGCGCTCGACGCGCTATGCCGCCGAGGCCGGCTTCGACTGGCTGGAGCTGCACTGTGCGCACGGCTACCTGCTCTCGTCCTTCATCTCGCCGCTGACGAACCAGCGCACCGACGCGTACGGCGGCTCGCTCGAGAACCGGCTGCGCTACCCGCTCGAGGTCTTCGCCGCGGTGCGCGCGGCGTGGCCGCAGCCGCTGCCGATGTCGGTCCGCATCTCGGCGCACGACTGGGTCGAAGGCGGCATCACGCCCGACGACGCGGTGCAGATCGCGCGCGCCTTCAAGGCCGCCGGCGCCGACCTGATCGACTGCTCGTCGGGCCAGGTCAGCAGGAAGGAACAGCCGGTGTTCGGCCGCATGTTCCAGACCCCGTTCGCGGACCGCGTGCGCAACGAGGCCGGCATCGCAACGATCGCGGTCGGCGCGATCTCCGAGGCCGACCACGTCAACAGCATCATCGCCGCCGGCCGCGCCGACCTGTGCGCGGTCGCGCGGCCCCACCTGGCCAATCCGGCCTGGACGCTGATGGAGTCCGCGAAGATCGGCTACACCGAAGTGGGCTGGCCCAAGCAGTACCGCGCGGCCAAGAGCCAGCTCGAGCGCAACCTGGAGCGCGAACGCGCCGCGCAGGCGCAGGGCGCGGGGCTCTCGGCGCTGGCGCAGGCGAACAGCGCGATGGGGGTCTGAGTGGGCAGCACCGGCAGCCTGGCGGGAAGGCACGTGCTCGTGACCGGCGCGGCGCGCGGCATCGGCGCCGAGATCGCGCGCCGGCTCGCGCGCGAGGGCGCGGCGCTGACCTTGCTCGGGCGCAACCGGGACCTGCTCGCGCGTCTGGCCGCTGAACTGCCCGGCACCGGTCACGGCGCGGTCCAGGCGGATGTCGCCGACGCACCGGCCATTGCCGCCGCGTTCGGGCAGGCGCGCGCCGCGCGCGGGCCCATCTCCATCCTCGTCAACAACGCCGGGCAGGCCGAAAGCGCGCCGTTCCTGAAGACCTCGTCCGAACTCTGGCAACGCATGATCGCGGTCAACCTGACCGGCAGTTTCCATTGCGCGCAGGCCGCGCTGCCGGACATGCTGAGCGCGCAGTGGGGCCGCATCGTCAACATCGCGAGCACCGCGGGGCAGCGCGGCTACGCGTACGTGGCCGCGTACACGGCGGCCAAGCACGGCGTGATCGGGCTGACGCGTTCGCTCGCGCTCGAGGTCGCGGCGCGCGGCGTCACCGTCAACGCCGTCTGCCCCGGCTACACCGACACCGACATCGTCCGGCAGAGCATCGCGCGGATCGTCGACAAGACCGGCCGCACGAATGAACAAGCGCGCGCCGAATTCATCAAGTCCAACCCGCAGGGCCGCCTGGTCGAGCCCGAGGAAGTCGCCGACGCCGTGGCGTGGCTGTGCGGCGAGTCCGCCCGCTCGGTGACCGGGCAATCGATCTCCGTCAGCGGCGGCGAAGTCACCTGAAGGCCCAGCGCATGAAAACCCACGACAGCTCCCACGTCCTGCTGAGCGAAGCCCACGAGCTCGGCGTCGAGGCGCGCGCCGGCCGCGACGACCATGCGGTGCTGAAACTCTGGCTGCGCATGCTGGCCAGCACGACGCACATCGAGACCGATATCCGCCGCCGCCTGCGCGAGCGCTTCGACATCTCGCTCGCGCGCTTCGACTACCTCGCGCAGCTGTTTCGCCACGACGACGGGCTCCAGATGCGCGCGCTGTCGCGCTATCTGATGGTGACCGGCGGCAACGTCACCGGCCTGACCGACGAGCTCGAGCGCGACGGCCTGGTCGCGCGCGAGGTCAACCCCGACGACCGGCGCGCCTGGATCGTGCGCCTCACGCCCAAGGGCCGGCGCGGCTTCGAGGCGATGGCGCAGGAGCACGAGCAGTGGGTGCTCGAGCTGTTCGCCGGCCTCGACGCGAAGACCGTGCAGCAGCTCTACAGCCAGCTCGGCGCGCTGCGCGTGCAGATGATGCGCGCCGACCCGGGCACCGATCAATAGCCACCCCGACCAGGAGCCGCCATGAGCACTTCCGACCATCCCGCGGCGACCCCGCGCGTCGACCCGGCGCTGGTCGCCGGCAACCGCCGCCCGGCCGCCCACTATCGAGCCACGCATTTCAAATGGGCGGTGAGCGAGGGCGTCGCGACCCTCACGCTGAACCGCCCGGAGCGCAAGAACCCGCTGACCTTCGAGTCGTATGCGGAGCTGCGCGACCTGTTCGGCCAGCTGAAGCACGCGGACGACGTGAAGGCCGTCGTGCTGGCGGGCGCCGGCGACAACTTCTGTTCGGGCGGCGACGTCCACGAGATCATCGGCCCGCTGGTGCGCTTGAAGGCGCCCGAGCTGCTGATGTTCACGCGCATGACCGGCGACCTCGTGAAGGCGATGCGCGCCTGCCCGCAACCCATCGTCGCGGCGATCGACGGCGTCTGCGCCGGCGCGGGCGCGATCATGGCGATGGCGTCGGACCTGCGCCTGGGCACCGCGCGCAGCAAGACCGCGTTCCTGTTCAACCGCGTCGGCCTGGCCGGCTGCGACATGGGCGCCTGCGCGATCCTGCCGCGCCTGATCGGCCAGGGCCGCGCGAGCGAGCTGCTCTACACCGGCCGCTCGATGGGCGGCGAGGAGGGCGAGCGCTGGGGCTTCTTCAACCGGCTCTGCGCGCCCGAGGCGGTGCAGGCGGACGCGCACGCGCTCGCCCGAGACATCGCCGCGGGCCCGACCTTCGCGAACGGCATCACGAAGACGATGCTGCACCAGGAGTGGGCGATGACGATCGACCAGGCGATCGAGGCCGAGGCGCAGGCGCAGGCAATCTGCATGCTGACCGAAGATTTCTCGCGCGCCTACCACGCGTTCGTCGCGAAATCGAAGCCGGTCTTCGAGGGCAACTGACCATGAGCGACACCTCCTACCTGGCCTGGCCCTTCTTCGAGCCGCGCCACCGCGCGCTCGCCGCCGAGCTCGAGGCCTGGGCCGCGGCCCACATCGAGGACGCGCACGGCAGCGACGTCGACGCGCAGTGCAGGGCGCTGGTCCGCACGCTCGGCGCGGGCGGCTGGCTGCGCCACGCGGTCGGCGGCAGCGCGCACGGCGGCGCGAGCGACGCGATCGACACGCGCGCGATCTGCCTGATCCGCGAAACCCTCGCGCGCCATGCGGGCCTGGCCGACTTCGCGTTCGCGATGCAGGGCCTGGGCTCCGGCGCGATCAGCCTGGCGGGCAGCGACGCGCAGAAGGCGCACTACCTGCCGCGCGTCGCGAAGGGGGGGGCGATCGCCGCGTTCGCGCTCTCCGAGCCCGACGCCGGCTCGGACGTCGCGGCGCTGGCCTGCGAGGCCCGCATCGACGGCGACGTCGCCGTGCTGAACGGCGAGAAGACCTGGATCTCCAACGGCGGCATCGCCGACTTCTACGTCGTCTTCGCGCGCAGCGGCGAAGCGCCCGGCGCGCGCGGCATCTCGGCCTTCATCGTCGACGCGCAGACGCCGGGCTTCGAGATCGCCGAGCGCATCGACGTGATCGCGCCGCATCCGCTCGCGCGGCTGCGTTTCAACGATTGCCACGTGCCGCTCGCGCAGCGGGTCGGTGCGGCCGGCGAAGGCTTCAAGGTCGCGATGCGCACGCTCGACGTGTTTCGCACCTCGGTCGCCGCCGCCTCGCTCGGCTTCGCGCGGCGTGCGCTCGACGAGGCGCTGAAGCGCGCGACCGGCCGAAAGATGTTCGGCGGCGTGCTCGCGGACTTCCAGCTCACGCAGGCCAAGCTCGCGCAGATGGCGACGACGATCGACAGCGCCGCGCTGCTGACCTACCGCGCCGCATGGCTGCGCGACCAGGGCCAACCCGTCACGCGCGAAGCCGCGATGGCCAAGCTCACCGCGACCGAAGGCGCGCAGCAGGTCATCGACGCCGCGCTGCAGATCATGGGCGGGCTGGGCGTCGTCAGCGGCCAGCCGGTCGAATGCCTGTACCGCGAGATCCGCTCGCTGCGCATCTACGAAGGGGCGACCGAGGTGCAGCAGCTCATCATCGCGCGCGAGCTGCTGCGCGAGCTGAAGCCGGCCTGAGATCCACGCCCAGCCTTTCATTCCGCGAGGTCCGACATGCCCAGCGCCCACATCGATCCCTTCGCCCGCGAGCACCTGCCGCCGGCCGAGTCGCAACCGGAGTTCCTGTTCGAGCTGCCGGAGCTGCAGTTCCCGGCGCAGCTCAATTGCGCCGCCGAATTGCTCGACCGTCACGTCATCGAAGGGCGCGGCGAGCAGGTCTGCATCCGGGCGCCCGGGCTGACCTGGACCTACCGCGACCTGCTCGAGAAGGCCAATCGCATCGCCCACGTGCTGACCGGCGAGATGGGCCTGGTGCCGGGCAACCGCGTGCTGCTGCGCGGCCCGAACAACCCGATGATGGCCGCGGCCTGGCTGGCGGTGTTCAAGGCGGGCGGCATCTGCGTCGGCA
>DASYCA010000206.1:0-2625 GCA_036500445.1 Burkholderiaceae bacterium
GGCGCCAGTACCGGGTGCTCGACGCCGCCCTGGCCCGGCTCGAGACCGAGCAGGCCAGGCTGAGCGACGATCTGCGGCAGCTGGCCACCCAGCCGACGCCCGAGACGGCGCTGCAGGCCCAGCAGCGCCTGAACAGCCTGGCCGAGCGGACCGCCGAGCGCGGCGCGGCGATCCGCCGCCAAAGCGCGCTGACGCTGGGCCTGGTCCTGATCCAGGCACTGCTGCTGATCGCGCTCGCGGTCGTCGTGCTGCGCCAGGTGCGCAGCCTGGCCGGGCGCCGGCGCAGCCTGGAGGCGCTGGCCGACAGCCTGCGCACCGCGCGCGTCGACGCCGAGGCCGCGAACCGCGCGAAGAGTGCCTTTCTGGCGAACATGAGCCACGAGATCCGCACGCCGTTCCACGGCATGCTGGGGATGATGTCGCTGCTGGAGGACAGCCGGCTGAACCCGAAGCAGATGGTCTACCTGGACACCGCCCGCGAGTCGGCCCAGCACCTGCTGACGATCCTGAACGACATCCTGGACATCTCCCAGCTCGAATCCGGCAGGCTGCAGGTCGTGCCGCAGACGGTCGACCTGCTGCAGCTGCTGAACCAGGTCGATGCGCTGATGCACGCGCAGGCGATGGCCAAGGGCCTGCTGATGCGCATCGACCTCGCGCCCGACGTCCCGCGCTGGGTCCGCGCCGACCCGACCCGGGTGCGCCAGATCCTGTTCAACCTGCTCAGCAACGCGCTGAAGTTCACCAGCACCGGCGAGATCGTGCTCGCCGTGAACTCCGGCCGGGAGGGCCGGATCGACTTCCAGGTCAGCGACAGCGGCATCGGGATGGACGACGCGACCCAGGCGCGCCTGTTCCAGCGCTTCATGCAGGGCGACGAGCGGCCCTCGCGCCGCACCACCGGCACCGGCCTCGGCCTGGAGATCTCGCGCGACCTGGCGCGCCTGATGGGCGGGGACATCACGGTCCGCAGTGCCCTCGGCCAGGGCAGCCGCTTCATCGTGTCGCTGCCGCTCGCCTCGGTCGGTGCGCCGACCGAAACCCAGCCGTCCGACGCCGAGGCGGGCCGCCATCCGGCCCGGCCGCTGCGCGTGCTGGTCGCCGAGGACCACGCGGTGAACCGCGCCTACCTGGAGGCGGTGCTCGAGAAGCTCGGCCACCAGGGCGTCTTCGTCGGCGACGGCCACGGCGCCGTCGAGGCGGTGCAGCGGCAGACCGCCGAGGCCCCGTTCGACATCGTGCTGATGGACCTGCACATGCCCGACATGGACGGCTTCACCGCCGCGCGCACGATCCGCGCGATGGCGCCGCCGCTCGGCACCGTGCCGATCGTGGCCCTCACCGCGGACGCCTTCCAGACCTCGCGCGAGCTCGCCCGCGAGGCCGGCATGGAGGGCTTCTTGACCAAGCCGGCGCACCTGCCGCAGCTGCGCGACGCGCTGAACCGCTACGCCTCCGCGCCGGCCCAGCGGCCGGCCGTGGCCGAGCCCGGCGGCCCGCTGCTGGACATCGCGACGGTCACCGGCATCGCGCAGGCGCTGACCGGGCTGCGCTATGCCCGGCTGCTGGACCGCTTCTTCGCCGACCGCGAGCCGATCATGGCCGCGCTGCGCCAGAGCGCCGCGGCGGACGCGCAGGTCGAGTTCTGCGGCCATGCCCATTCGCTGAAGGGCTCGTCCGCGGTGCTGGGGCTGCTCGCGCTGTCGACGACGGCCCAGCAGCTGCACGACGCCGCGGCGGCCGCCAGCGCGGCCGAATTCGCGCTGTACGGCAGCCGCCTCGACCGGCTCGACGCGCTGTTCGAGCTGACGCGCGCCGAATGCCTGGGCGCCGGGCTGATCACACCACCAGCGGCTCGGGCTCCAGCCTGATCCCGAAGCGGCCGTAGACGCTCTCCTGGATCGCGCCGGCCAGCAGCATCACCTCCGAGCCGATCGCGTGGCCGCGGTTCACGAGCACCAGCGCCTGCTTTTCGTAGACACCGGCCTGGCCCATGCTTTTTCCCTTCCAGCCGCAGGCGTCGATCAGCCAGCCGGCGGCCAGCTTGATGCTGCCGTCGGGCATCGGGTAGTGGACGATCTCCGGGTCGCGGCCGATGATGTCGCGGCACTGCTCGGGCGTCACGACCGGGTTCTTGAAGAAGCTGCCGGCGTTGCCGATCAGGCTCGGGTCGGGCAGCTTGGCGCGGCGGATCGCGCAGATCCAGTCGAACAGCTGCTGCGGCGCGGGCGCCGAAACCCCGGTCTCGGCCATCTTGCGCTCCAGGTCTAGGTAGCCCAGCACCGGCTGCCACGGCCGCGGCAGGCGGAAGCGCACGCGGGTGATGACGGCCTTGCCGGCCAGCACGTTCTTGAACACGCTGTCGCGGTAGCCGAACAGGCACTGCGCGCGGTTCAGGGTGATGCCCAGCCCGGTGACGAGGTCGACGCCGTCGAGCGCGTCGAAGCGGTCGGCCATCTCCAGCCCGTAGGCGCCGATGTTCTGCACCGGCGCGGCGCCGACGGTGCCGGGGATCAGCGCGAGGTTCTCCAGCCCCGGCCAGCCCTGCGCCAGCGTGTGGGCGACGAAGGCGTGCCAGGGCTCGCCGGCGCCGGCCTCGACGACCCAGGCATCGGCGCGCTCCTC
>DASYCA010000207.1:0-2841 GCA_036500445.1 Burkholderiaceae bacterium
GATGCGGCAGCCGGATGCACCAATCGGGTGACCGATCGCGATCGCGCCGCCGTTGACGTTCACTTTGCTGACGTCCCAGCCCATTTCATTGTTGACGGCGCAGGCCTGCGCGGCGAAGGCCTCGTTGATCTCGAGCAGGTCCAGGTCCTGGGCCTTCCAGCCGGCGCGCGCGAGCGCCTTGGTCGAGGCCGGGACCGGGCCCATGCCCATGATCGACGGGTCGAGCGCGACGGTCGCATAGCTGGCGATCCGGGCCAGCGGCGTCAGGCCGAGCTTGTTCGCCTTCTCGGCCGTCATCAGCACCACGCCGGCGGCGCCGTCGTTCAGGCCCGAGGCGTTGCCGGCCGTCACGGTGCCGGCCTTGTCGAAGGCCGGGCGCAGGCCGGCCAGGCCTTCGGCGCTGGTCTTGCGGTTGATGAACTCGTCGGCCGCGAAGACGATCGCGTCGCCCTTTTTCTGCGCGATGCTGAACGGCACGATCTCGTCCTTGAATTTACCCGCCTCCTGCGCCGCCGCGGCCTTTTGCTGCGAGCCCAGCGCGAGGGCGTCCTGCTTCTCGCGCGAGACCTCGTACTTCTTCGCGACGTTCTCGGCGGTGATGCCCATGTGGTACTTGTTGTAGACGTCGAACAGGCCGTCGACGATCATCGAGTCCACCAGCTTCCAGTCGCCCATGCGCATGCCGTCGCGCGAGCCCGGCAGCACGTGCGGGGCCAGGCTCATGCTCTCCTGGCCGCCGGCGATGACGATCTCGGAGTCGCCGTCGCGGATCGCCTGCGCGCCCAGCATCACGGCTTTCAGGCCCGAGCCGCAGACCGCGTTGATCGTCAGCGCCGGCACGGCTTGCGGCAGGCCGCTCTTGATCACGGTCTGGCGCGCCGGGTTCTGGCCCGAACCGGCCGTCAGCACCTGGCCGAAGATCAGCTCGTTGATCTGGTCGGCGGAGAGCTTCGCGCGGCGCAGCAGGTCGACCACGACGGCGGCGCCCAGCTCCGGCGCGGGCGTCTTGGCGAGTGTCCCCCCGAACTTGCCTACGGCGGTGCGGGCGGCAGCAACGATCACGATATCGGTGGTCATGTGAATCTCCAGGGGTGAAGGGTTTGAAAAACGAAAGAGAATTTGAAAAGGCGTCAGCTCGCCTTGGCCTTGACGTAGCGGCCCGGCGCGGCCTCGATGACTTTGTACTGCCGATTGCCCGGCGTCTTCGGCGCAGCAACCTGCTTGCCGGCATGGGCATCGAGCCAGTGGCCCCAGTCGGTCCACCAGCTGCCGGGGTGCTCGGTGGCGGAGGCGAACCAATCCTGCGCGCTCTCGGGCAGCGCGCCGCTCTTGCCGATCCAGTGGCTGCGCTTGCCCTTGGCAGGCGGGTTGATCACGCCGGCGATGTGGCCGGAGGCGCCGAGCATGAAGCGAACCTTGCCCTTCACGACCTTGGTGTTGCGATAGGCGGCCTCCCACGGGACGATGTGGTCGTCGCGCGAGCCGTAGACGTAGGTCGGCGCGTCGACCTTGCCGAGGTCGAGCGTTTCGCCGCAGACCGTCAGCGCGCCCGGCTTCATCAGCTTGTTCTCGTGATACGTGTTGCGCAGGTACCAGCAGTACATCGGCCCGGGCAGGTTGGTGCTGTCGCTGTTCCAGTAGAGCAGGTCGAACGGCGGCGGCGTCTCGCCCTTCAGGTAGTTGCCGACGACGTAGTTCCAGACCAGGTCGTTGGGCCGCAGGAAGCTGAAGGTCGTCGCCAGTTCCTGGCCCTTGAGCAAGTTGCCGCCGCCGGGGCTGTGGGGGCCGAGCGTCATCTCGCGCATCTTCACCATGTTCTCGTCGATGAAGAGATCGAGCACGCCGGTGTGGGTGAAGTCGAGGAAGGTCGTCAGCAGCGTGACGCTGGCGGCCGGCTTCTCGCCGCGCGCCGCGAGCACCGCCAGCGCGGTCTGCAGCAGCGTGCCGCCGACGCAGAAGCCGAGCATGTTGAACTTGGGCGCGCCGGTGATCTCCTGCACCGCAGTGATCGCGCGGATCACCGCGGTTTCGATGTAGTCGTCCCAGCCCAGGGTCTTGATGCTGTCGTCGGCATTGCGCCAGCTGACGACGAACACCCGGTGGCCCTGCGCGACCGTGTGGCGGATCAGCGAGTTCTCGGGCTGCAGGTCGAGGATGTAGTACTTGTTGATGCACGGCGGCACGAACAGCATCGGCCGCTCGAAGACCTTGGGCGTCAGCGGCTTGTACTCGATCAGCTGGAACAGCTCGTTCTCGAACACGACCGCGCCTTCACTGGTCGCGACGTTGCGGCCGACCTCGAACAGGCTTTCGTCGGTCTGCGACACGTGGCCCTGCTCGACGTCGTGCAGCAGCTGCTTGATGCCCTGCGCGAGGCTTTCGCCCTGGGTGTCGAGCGCCTTGCGCTGCGCCTCTGGGTTGAGCGCGAGGTAGTTGCTGGGCGCGCTCGCATCGATCCACTGCTGGACGGCGAAGCGCATGCGCGCCTTCGTCTTCTCGTCGCCCGGGACCTGCTCGGCCAGCTTCATCAACGTGCGCGAATTGAGCAGGTACATCTGCGCGACGTAGCCCGTGGCCGGGTTCGCGCCCCACTCCTTGCCGGCGAAGCGCCGATCGCGGACCGCGGCCGCGGGCTCCGCCTGCAGCGTCTGGTTCCACAGCTCGGCCGACTCGCGCAGATAGGCCTGCTGCAACTCGCCCAGCGCCGACGCCGGCAGGCCCAGCGCGCCCAGCGTCTGGCCGATGTCGCCGCGCGAGGCGTTCAACATTCCGGCCGCCGCGGCGAAGTCCGGGACCTTCGGGGCCGCAAAATCGGGTGGGGTGCTCATGTCTCTCCTTGAC
>DASYCA010000208.1:0-17914 GCA_036500445.1 Burkholderiaceae bacterium
GCCCGAGACCATCAGCGTGGCCGACCTGGCGCACAAGATGTCGGTCAAGGCTTCCGAGGTCATCAAGCAGCTGATGAAGCTGGGCCAGATGGTCACGATCAACCAGCAGCTCGACCAGGAGACCGCGATGATCGTGGCCGAGGAAATGGGCCACACCGCACTCGCGGCCAAACTGGACGATCCGGACGCCTTCCTCGAGGAAGAGACCGTCGACGCCTCGCACGAGCTGCTGCCGCGCGCGCCGGTCGTGACCGTGATGGGCCACGTCGACCACGGCAAGACCTCGCTGCTGGACTACATCCGCACCTCGCGCGTGGCCGCGGGCGAAGCCGGTGGCATCACGCAGCACATCGGCGCGTACCACGTGACCACGCCGCGCGGCATGATCACCTTCCTCGACACCCCGGGCCACGCCGCGTTCACCGCGATGCGCGCCCGCGGCGCCAAGGCGACCGACATCGTGATCCTGGTGGTCGCGGCCGACGACGGCGTGATGCCGCAGACCAAGGAAGCGATCCACCACGCGAAGGCGGCCGGCGTGCCGATCGTCGTCGCGATGAACAAGATCGACAAGGCCGAAGCCAACATCGAGCGGGTCAAGTCCGAACTCGTGGCCGAACAGGTCGTGCCGGAAGACTTCGGCGGCGATTCGCCGTTCATCGGCGTCTCCGCGCGCACCGGCCAGGGCATCGACACGCTGCTCGAGCAGGTGCTGCTGCAGGCCGAAGTGCTGGAGCTGAAGGCCGCCAAGGATTCGATGGCCAAGGGCATCGTGATCGAAGCGCAACTCGACAAGGGCCGCGGCCCGGTCGCGACGGTGCTGGTGCAAAGCGGCACGCTGAAACGCGGCGACGTGGTCCTCGCCGGCTCCAGCTTCGGCCGCGTCCGCGCGATGCTGGACGAAGACGGCAAGACGATCACCGAAGCCGGCCCGTCGATTCCGGTCGAGATCCAGGGCCTGACCGAGGTGCCGCAGGCCGGTGACGAGTTCATGGTGCTGGGCGACGAGCGCCGTGCGCGCGAAATCGCGACCTTCCGCCAGGGCAAGTACCGCGACGTGAAGCTCGCGAAGCGCCAGGCCGCGAACCTCGAGAACATGATGGAGCAGATGGGCCAGGGCGCGACGCAGACCCTGGCGCTGATCGTCAAGGCCGACGTGCAGGGCTCGCAGGAAGCGCTGGCCCAGTCGCTGCTGAAGCTCTCGACGGC
This sequence comes from Burkholderiaceae bacterium, assembly GCA_036500445.1. Lineage (GTDB taxonomy): Bacteria > Pseudomonadota > Gammaproteobacteria > Burkholderiales > Burkholderiaceae_C > LMDS01. The sequence goes on from DASYCA010000208.1 coordinate 1,210, forward strand.
CGAAGTGAAGGTGCAGATCGTGCACGCCGCGGTCGGCGGCATCAGCGAGTCCGACGTCAACCTCGCGATCGCCTCGAAGGCCGTGATCATCGGCTTCAACACGCGCGCCGATGCCGGCTCGCGCAAGCTGGCCGAGAACAACGGCGTCGATATCCGCTACTACAACATCATCTACGACGCGGTCGACGAGGTGAAGGCGGCGATGACGGGCATGCTGGCGCCCGAGCAGCGCGAAGAGGTCATCGGCACGGCCGAGATCCGCACGGTGTTCGTCGCGAGCAAGATCGGCACGGTCGCGGGCTCGATGGTCACGGCCGGCCTCGTCCGCCGTGGCGCGCGCTTCCGCCTGCTGCGCGAGAACATCGTCGTCTACACCGGCGAGATCGAATCGGTGCGCCGCCTGAAGGACGACGTCCGCGAGGTCGCGGCCGGCTTCGAGTGCGGTATCAAGCTGAAGAACTACAACGACATCAAAGAGGGCGATCAGCTCGAGTTCTTCGAGGTCAAGGAAGTGGCACGAACGCTGTAAGGCGGTTTTGGTCTCATCCCCGAACCCCGCCCTCCACAAGACGGCGGGGTTCGCGTTTAGAGAGTCCGTATGAAACACAAACGATCCATCCCCAACCGCGGTTTCCGCGTCGCCGACCAGATCCAGCGCGATGTGGCGGAGCTGATCCGCGAGCTGAAGGACCCGCGCATCGGCATGGTCACGGTCAACGCCGTCGAGGTCACGGCCGACTACGCGCACGCGACGATCCTGTTCTCGCTGCTGATCGGCGAACCGCAGGAGTGCGAGACCGCGCTGAACGAGGCCGCCGGATTCATCCGCAACGGCCTGTTCAAGCGCCTGCAGATCCACACCGTGCCGACGCTGCATTTCAAGTTCGACCGCACGACCGAGCGCGCCTCGGAGCTGAACGCGCTGATCGCGAAGGCGAACTCGACGCGGGCGAAGGAAGATTGACGTGCTGCAAGCGCAACGCGTTCGCATCCAGCGCCGTGCCGTGCACGGCGTGCTGCTGCTCGACAAGCCGCTCGGCCTGTCGAGCAACGATGCGTTGCAGAAGGCCAAACGCCTGTACCGCGCCGAGAAGGCCGGCCACACCGGCACGCTCGACCCGCTCGCGACCGGGCTGCTGCCGCTGTGCTTCGGCGCCGCCACCAAGTTCTCGCAGATCAGCCTGGACGCCGACAAGCGCTACCTCGCCACATTGAAACTCGGCGTCACGACGACGACCGCCGATGCCGAGGGCGACGTGCTCGAGACGCGCGCGGTGAACGTCACGCGTGCGCAGCTGGAAACGGCGTGCGCGCAGTTCACCGGGCTGATCCATCAGGTCCCGCCGATGCATTCGGCCTTGAAGCGCGACGGCAAGCCGCTGTACGAGTACGCGCGCGCCGGCATCGAGCTCGAGCGCGAGGCCAGGGCGGTGACGATTCACGCGATCGTCATCACCGGCGGCGATCATGACGCCTGGACGCTCGACGTGCGCTGCTCCAAGGGCACCTACATCCGCACGCTCGCCGAGGACATCGGCCGGCTTCTCGGCTGCGGCGCCCACCTGAGCGCGCTGCGCCGCTCCGGCAGCGGGGCGCTGTCGCTGGACGGCGCCGTGACGCTGGATCAACTGACCGCGATGACCGAACCCGAGCGCGACGCCGCATTGCATCCCGCCGACGCGCTGGTCGCCGACTGGCCGATGGTGCGCCTCGGCACGGAAGATGCTGGCCGTTTCCTCAGCGGCGTGCGCCGCCGCACCGCGCTGCCGAACGCCGAGCACGTGCGTGTCTACGGCCCCGAGCCGCTGGCCTTCCTCGGCGGCGGCCACATCACGGCCGGTGAACTGATTTCGACGAGGCTCTTGAGCCCGGTGGAGGTGCAAGGCCTCCTCGCCCCCGAACACGAATCCAAAGACCTCGACATCCAAGAAGTGAAAGTCGCCACACCATGACCCGTCAGATCCGCAACATCGCCATCATCGCCCACGTCGACCATGGCAAGACCACGCTGGTCGACCAGCTGCTGCGCCAGAGCGGCACCTTCCGTGAGAACGAGAAGGTTGCCGAACGCGTGATGGACAACAACGACCTCGAAAAGGAACGCGGCATCACGATCCTGTCGAAGAACTGCGCGGTCGAGTGGAAGGGCACCCACGTCAACATCGTCGACACCCCCGGCCACGCCGACTTCGGCGGCGAGGTGGAACGCGTGCTGTCGATGGTCGACTCGGTGCTGCTGCTGGTCGACGCGGTCGAGGGTCCGATGCCGCAGACCCGCTTCGTGACCAAGAAGGCGCTCGCGCTCGGCCTGAAGCCGATCGTCGTCGTCAACAAGGTCGACCGCCCGGGCGCGCGCGCCGACTACGTGATCAACGCGACCTTCGAGCTGTTCGACAAGCTCGGCGCGACCGAGGAGCAGCTCGACTTCCCGGTCGTCTTCGCCTCCGGCCTGAACGGCTGGGCGACGATGACGCAGGGCGAGATCGGCACCGATCTGGCGCCGCTGTTCGACACCGTGCTGAGCCACGTCCCGGCCCACGCCGGCGAGGTCAACGCGCCGCTGCAGCTTCAAATTTGCTCGCTCGACTATTCGACCTACGTCGGCCGCATCGGCATCGGCCGGATCAATCAAGGCACGCTGAAACCGATGCAGAACGTCGCGGTGTTCTCCGGCCCCGAGAGCACCCCATTCAACGCCCGCGTCAATCAAGTGCTGAAGTTCGAAGGCCTGGAGCGCCAGCAGGCGACCGAGGCCGGCCCGGGCGACATCGTGCTGATCAACGGCATCGAGAACATCGGCATCGGCGTCACACTGACCGACATCGAGAACCCGGTCCCGTTGCCGATGCTGAAGGTCGACGAGCCGACCTTGACGATGAACTTCTGCGTCAACAACTCGCCGCTGGCCGGTCGCGAAGGCAAGTTCGTGACCAGCCGCCAGCTCTGGGATCGCCTGCAGCGCGAGCTGCAGAGCAACGTCGCGCTGCGCGTCAGCGAGACCGACGAAGACGGCATCTTCGAGGTGATGGGCCGCGGCGAACTGCACCTGACGATCCTGCTGGAGACGATGCGCCGCGAAGGCTACGAGCTCGCGGTCTCCAAGCCGCGCGTCGTCTTCAAGATGGAAGGCGAAGAGCGCCTGGAGCCGATCGAAGCCGTCACCGCCGACGTCGAAGACCAGCACCAGGGTGCCGTGATGCAGGCGCTCGGCGAGCGCAAGGCCGAACTGGTGAACATGGAACCGGACGGCATGGGCCGCGTGCGCCTGGAGTACAAGATCCCGGCGCGCGGCCTGATCGGCTTCCAGAACGAGTTCCTGAACCTGACCCGCGGCACGGGCCTGATCAGCAACATCTTCGACAGCTACGAAGCCTACAAGGGCGAGATCGAAGGCCGCAAGAACGGCGTTCTGATCAGCCAGGACGACGGCGAGGCGGTGACGTATTCGCTCGGCAAGCTCGACGACCGCGGCCGCATGTTCGTGAAGGCCGGCGATCCGTTGTACGAGGGCATGATCATCGGCATCCACTCGCGCGACAACGACCTCGTGGTCAACGCGGTGCGCGGCAAGCAGCTGACGAACTTCCGCGTCTCGGGCAAGGAAGACGCGATCAAGATCACCCCGCCGATCATCCTGACGCTGGAATACGCGGTCGAGTTCATCGCCGACGACGAGCTGGTCGAGATCACGCCGAAGTCGATCCGGATCCGCAAGCGGCACCTGAAGGAGCACGACCGCAAGAAGGCCTCGCGCGTCGGCGCCTGAGCGCGCTCCGCTTGATGAACGGCCCTTCGGGGCCGTTTTTCATGGCGCATCCACTCGGTTTCGCATGCGATATTTGCATGCGAAACCTGCGAATTGATCGTTTGCGCCCGTGCACCACGCTGGCGATCATGCGTGCAAGGAGATTCGCCATGAACACCTCGCATGCACTGCTCGCCACCTCGTCCGCCGCCGCGGCTGCCCTCGACCACGCTATCGAGCTCGCGGACGGCCGCCTCGTCGAGCTGACGCCGGTGCATCCGCAGGATGCCGGCGCCGAACGAGCCTTCGTCGGCGCGCTGTCGCTGACCTCGCGCTATCGGCGCTTTCATTTCGGCCTGCGCGAGCTCTCGCCGGAGCAGTCGCGCGCGATGACCGAGATCGACCAGCACCACCACGTCGCGTTCGTCGCGCGGCCGCTCGGCGGCGCGACGATCGTCGCCGATGCGCGCTACGTGCGGCACGCCGACAGCGCCGATGCCGAGTTCGCGATCGCGGTGGCCGACGAATGGCAAGGCGCCGGCCTCGGCCGAGAGCTGCTGGCGCGGCTCGCCGCGCACGCGCGCCGCGATGGCGTGCAGCGTCTGTTCGGCGATGTGCTGTGGGGCAATCCGGCGATGCTCGCGCTGGTGCGCGGCATCGGCGCGAGCCTGCGGCGCGTTCCCGGCGATGCGACCGTCGTGCGCGCCGAGTTCGACTTCAGCACGAATCGACAGGATGCGCTACGCTCTGCACGCGCCGAGGCTTGAAACCTCGCGCAGCAAACCCACATAGCCGCCATGCGCCCCTTCCGCACCTTCGACAAGCTGATCGCGACGATTCCTTCCCGCCGAAGTGCGGGGAGCTTGCGCTCGCCCTTTGGCGCCACATCGGCAAGGTGCACCGGCACCGTCCCGCAAGTCAGCGGCTGAGCCTCGGGCGAATCTCTCGTCTGGGGCCCGGCCTCCAGACCACACAGAGATTCGCATGAACACCAACTCGAACAAGTCCACCCGCGCGCGCACCGCGCTGCGCAACATCGGCATCATCGCCCACGTCGATGCGGGTAAAACCACGACCACCGAACGCATCCTGTTCTACACCGGTGCGAACCACCGTGTCGGCGAGGTCCACGACGGCAACACGACGATGGACTTCGACCCGCAGGAGCGGGCGCGCGGCATCACGATCAACAGCGCCGCGACGACCGTGTTCTGGCACGGCGCCCAGATCAACATCATCGACACGCCCGGGCACATCGATTTCAACATCGAGGTGAACCGCTCGCTGCGCGTGCTCGACGGCGCGGTCGTCGTGTTCGACGGCGTCGCCGGCGTGGAGCCGCAGACCGAGACGAACTGGCGCCTGGCCGACAAGTACGGCGTGCCGCGCCTGGCATTCGTCAACAAGCTCGACCGCGTCGGCGCCGAGTACCTGCGCGTGGTCGAGATGATGCGCGAACGCCTCGCGGTGACACCGCTGGTGCTGCAGCTGCCGATCGGCGCCGAGGACTCGTTCCGCGGCGTCGTGGACCTGCTCGAGCAGCGTGCGCTGCTGTGGAGCGGCGTCGCCGGCGAGCCGTATGAAGTCGCCGCGATTCCGGACGCGTTGCAAGACGCGGCCGCGACCTGGCGCGCGCGCCTGATCGAGACCGTCGTCGAGCAGGACGACGCCTTGCTCTCCGACTGGCTGAACGGCGTCGAGCCCTCGGCCGATCGGCTGCGCGCGGCGATCCGGCGCGGCACGCTCGCGAGTGCGTTCGTGCCGGTGCTGGCCGGCTCGGCCTTCAAGAACCGCGGCGTCGAACCGCTGCTGGATGCGGTCGCGGCCTACCTGCCGGCGCCGGGCGAAGCCGCGCGCGCGGACGATGCACAGCCCGAGTCCGACCCCGAGGGCGCGCTCGCCGCGCTGGCGTTCAAGGTCGTCGACGACGTGCACGGCGCGATGACGTTCGTGCGGGTCTACCGCGGGTGCCTGAAGCAGGGCGACACGGTGCTGAACACCAACACCGGCCGGACCGAGCGCGTCGCACGCCTGTACGAGGTGCATGCGGACAAGCACGAGGAACGCGCGTCGCTCGAAGCGGGCGACATTGCCGCGATCGTCGGGCTGAAAGACACGCTGACCGGGCACACGCTCACCGCCAACACGCCGGCGGCGCGCGCGCATCCGCTCGTGCTCGAGCAGATCGTGATCCCCGAGCCGGTGATCGACATCGCGGTCGAGCCGAAGACGCAGGCCGACTCGCAGCAACTCGGCAAGGCCCTCGCTGCGCTGGCCAAGGAAGACCCGAGCCTGCGCGTCAGCCATGACGCGGAGTCGGGCCAGACCATCCTGTCCGGCATGGGCGAGCTGCAGCTCGAGGTCACGCTCGAGAAGCTGCGCACGCGCCATCGCGTGGAGGTCAGCGCGGGGCGGCCGCAGGTCGCCTACCGCGAGACGATCTCGAAGACGGTCGAGCTGACGCACCTGCACAAGAAGCAAAGCGGCGGCCCGGGGCAGTTCGCCGAGGTCACGCTGCGCATCAGCCCGCTGGCGCGCGGCGAGGGCGTGCGTTTCACCAGCGAGATCGTCGGCGGGGCGATTCCGCGCGAGTACATCCCGGCGGTCGAGGCCGGCGTGCGGCGCGCGGCGCAGACCGGCGTTGCGGCGGGTTTCCCGGTCGTCGACTTCGAGGCCGTGCTGGTCGACGGGCGCTTCCACGAGAAGGATTCGTCGACGCTCGCGTTCGAGCTCGCGGCGGTCGCGGCGTTTCGCGAGGCCTCGCTGCGTGCCGGGCCGCAGGTGCTGGAGCCGGTGATGGCGGTCGAGGTGATCACGCCGGCCGACTACCTGGGGCCGGTGATCGGCGATCTGAACCGGCGCCGCGGTTCGGTGCGCAGCCAGGAGGCGCGGGGTGGCGCCAGCGTCGTCGAGGCGCACGTGCCGCTGAAGGAGATGTTCGGCTACATCGGTCACCTGCGCGCGCTCTCGTCGGGGCGGGCGCAGTACTCGATGCAGTTCGACCACTACGCGGTCGCGGCGGCCCACGTCGCGGCCGAGGCGATCGCCGCCTGATCGAAGGGCGTGAAGTGAGGTGAGCGCGGGGCGAGGGCGGTGCCTGCAAGGCACTGTCCTCGCCTCGAGTCATCGGCCTCAACTGCAGGCCTTGCCCTTCTCGGCGTGGAAGCCCTTGGCCTTGGCGTCGGCCTCGCTCAGGTACTCGCCCTTCTTGGTCTTGCCGTACCACTTGTCGCTCGGGCAGTGGTAGACCTTGGAGCTGTCGTTGGCCCAGACCATGCCGGGGCCGCCGCCAGGCGCAGCCGTCGCGGCCGGCGTGAATGCGCCGGGCTTGGCCGCCTTCGGGGCAGCAGGTGCAGCGGCGGTCGTTGCCGCGGCGGGAGCCGCCGGCGCCGGGGTCGCGGCCGGCGTTGCGGTCTTTGCGGCGGGGGCGGCGGCCGGTGCGGCGGCGGCAGCGGCGGCATACCAGTCCTTCACGCCCTTGTGGCCGCGGCAGGCGCCTTTCTTCTCGGCGGCGTTCGAGTAGCTGCCGTCCTTGCACAGACCGGTCGAGCCCGCGGGGGCGTCGGCCGGCGCGGCCGCAAAGCCGGAGGTCGAGACGAACAGGCCGAGCACGGCCGCGCCTGCGGCGCTGAGCAAATTGAATTTCATCGAAGGCTCCTTGAGGTTGAAGTGAAAAAGGGTCAGACGCCGACGCGGTTCATCACGAACAGCAGGATCAGCGCGCCGATGACCGACAAGATCAGGCCGGCCGGGTGCACGATCGCGCCGTCCGCGGGCTTGCTGAACAGGCGTGCGATGAAGCCGCCGATGAACGAGCCGACGATGCCGATCACGCCGGTCATGATCAGGCCCATGTGCTCGGAGCCCGGCATGATCAGGCGCGCGAGGGCGCCGACGACGATACCGACGATGAACATCCAGATGATGTGGAACATGGTTGCTTCTCCTGGTTGGGGCGCGTGGTCGCCCGGGGTGCCACGCGTTCGTTTCTGGCAGCGCAGCATACGAACAGACGGCGCCGTCCCCGGCGTTGGTCTTCCGTAAAGTTTTGTGTGAAGCGTGCGCGTGGGCTCGGCGCCACCTTTTGCGCGCCGTTCGTGATGGTTGACCGTTGCCGGAAAAAAACAAGCCCCCTGAACGCTGCGAAGCGCACAATATGCTGCACTGCAGCAAAATGGATCATCATGAGCCTTCATGCCATTTCAGAAACGATCCATCGGGCCTTCGAATCGGCGGGTCTGGACCCGCACTCGGCCGGTCTGAAGAGCGTCACCGAGACGATTCACAAGGCGCTGGTGAAGGCCGGGCTCGCGGCGGCCGCTCCGGCCGGCGAGCGCTCGCCTGCGGTGAGCGAAAGCGCGGCCGAAAGCGCGGCCGGCGCGAAAGGCGTCGGCGCGTTCCTGAGCCTGAACCACGCCGGTCCGGCGGGCGCCCGCAGCTACAAGCTCTTCGTGCCTTCGAGCTACCGCGGCAAGCCGATGCCGCTGATCGTGATGCTGCACGGCTGCCAGCAGCACCCGGACGATTTCGCCGCCGGCACGCGCATGAACGAACTCGCCGAGCGCGATGGTTTCCTGGTCGCCTACCCGGCGCAGTCGAGCAACGCGAACGGCTCGAACTGCTGGAACTGGTACCAGGCCCGCGACCAGGCGCGCGAGGGCGGCGAGCCCGAGATCATCAAGGGCATCGTCGACGAGATCGTCGGGAACTACGCGGTCGACAAGCGCCGCGTGTTCGCGGCGGGCATGTCGGCCGGCGCCGCGATGGCGGTGATCCTCGGAACGACCCACGCCGACCTGTTCGCCGCGGTCGGCGCGCATTCGGGCCTGCCGTATGGCGCCGCGCACGACGTGGCCTCCGCCTTCGCGTTGATGCACGGCGCCGGCGGCAAGGCCACCGGCGGTCCGTCGGTGCCGATCATCGTGTTCCACGGCGACCAGGACCGCACCGTCGTCGATTCGAATGCCGACGCGATCGTGCGCCAGGCGGTGGCCGGCTTCGAGGCCAAGGGCCGGCGCCTGATCGAGCTCCAGCAGGTGGCGCCGGCCGGGGCGGCTTCGCGCGCCTACACCAGCACCATCTACACCGGTCGCGATGGCCGGCCGCTGGTCGAGCACTGGGCCCTGAAGGGCGGCACCCACGCCTGGTCGGGCGGCAGCTCGCGCGGCTCGTTCACCGACGAGAAGGGGCCGGACGCCTCGGCCGAAATGGTGCGCTTCTTCATGCGCCAATGAGCCGCGGCTCGGCGAGCGCCGTAGACTCCGGCGCGTGACCCAACGCCCTCCGGCCCGCGTGGCCGACCTGCCCAGCTTCGACACCGTCATCGACGCGCGCTCGCCCGCCGAGTTCGCGCTCGACCACATCCCCGGCGCGATCAACTGCCCGGTGCTGGGCGACGACGAGCGCCGCATCGTCGGCACCCTCTACAAGCAGGTCGGCGCGTTCGAGGCGCGCCGCGTCGGCGGCGCGATGGTCGCCGCGAACCTCGCGCAGCACCTGCGCGAGCGCTTCCACGACAAGCCGCCGCACTGGAAGCCGATCGTCTATTGCTGGCGCGGCGGCCTGCGCAGCGGCTCGATGGTGACCTGGCTGCGCCTGGTCGGCTGGGACGCGCAGCAGCTCGCCGGCGGCTACAAGAGTTTTCGCCATGACGTGATCGAGCGCATCACGACGCTCTCTCCGCAGCTGGACCTGCGCGTGCTCTGCGGCGCGACCGGCAGTGCGAAGACGCGCGTGCTGCAGGCGCTGCAGGCGCGCGGCGCGCAAACGATCGACCTCGAGCACTGCGCGAGCCACAAGGGCTCGCTGCTCGGCAATCTGCCGGGCGTGCCGCAGCCCTCGCAGAAACAGTTCGAGACGCGGCTCGCGACCCTCTTCGCGGCCATCGATCCGGCGCGACCGGTGTACGTCGAGGGCGAGAGCGCGCGCATCGGCCGCTTGTCGCTGCCGATCCCGCTGGTGGCCCGCATGCGCGCGAGCCCCTGCATCGAGATCGCCGCGACGCCCGAAGCGCGCCTGGCTTACCTGCTGCGCGACTACGCGTACCTGGGCGACGACCGCGAAGCGCTCGCCGACAAGATGGGCCTGCTGAAGGAACTGCAGGGCAGGGAGGCGGTGCAACGCTGGCAGGGCTGGGCCCGCGAGGCCGATCTGCCGCCGCTCTTCGCCGAGCTGATGACGCTGCATTACGACCCGCACTATGCGCGCTCGCAAGCGCGCCATTTCGAGGCCTGGGGCGAGCGGCGCGTGATCGCGGCGAACGATCTGTCGGAGCAGGGCATCGCCGCGCTGGCGGCCGAGGTGCTCGCGGGCTGAGCCGAACGCAAGGCCCGGCCGGGCCTTGCGCATGCACTTGCACTTGCGCCGGATAAAAGGTATAAACGATTTATACCGTTATCTCGAGGCGCGCGAATCCGAGGCAGACAGTGCAGGCGCGCACCGGCCACAGAGGGCTCGCATCATGTTCACCACGCTTGCCGCATTCGTCGCGGAGCCCCGCTGGCTGGCCAGCCCCTTGGCCTGGCGGGAGCTCCTGTGCGCGGTGAGCCTGTTCAACGTGATGGCCTGGGCCGCGTCGGCCGCGTCGATTCGTCGCCACCATTCGGCGCTTTCGCCGGCGCTGCGCTCCCTGCTGCGGTGGCAGCTGCTGCTGTCCGCCGGCTACGTGTTGGGCTGCGCCTATCGATCGGCGTTCCCGGTCTATGACATCCAGCGCCTGTGCATGGTCGATTCATGGGCGTCCAGCGTGATCGTCGGCCGCTCGGTCGCCACCGTCGCGGAGCTGTGCCTGGCGGCCCAGTCGGCCTTGCTGCTGCACGCGATGGCGCGCGCGGCCGGCAGCACGGCCGTGGCGATCGTCTCGCGCCTCGTGGTTCCGCTGATCGCGGTGGCGGAGCTGTGCTCCTGGTATTCCGTGCTGACGACCTCGAACCTCGGGCATGTCTTCGAGGAATCGCTGTGGGGGCTGAGCGCCGCGTTGCTGCTGGGTGGCTTGGTCTGGCTGCGTCCGCGCTGGCTGCGCGAGCTTCAGGGGGTGCTGGCCGGCGTCTGCGTCCTCCTGCTGGGCTACGTGGTCTACATGTTCGAGGTCGACGTGCCGATGTACTGGTCGCGCTGGACGGCCGCGACCGAACAAGGGCGGCACTACCTCGGCCTGGCTCGGGGCATCGCCGACGCCTCGAGCCGCTGGGTCGTCTCGCACCAGTGGGACGACTGGAGGTCCGAGGTGATCTGGATGTCCTTGTACTTCAGCGTGGGCGTGTGGCTGAGCATTGGCCTTGTGCACCTCTCGGCGCGCTGCCTGGCAGGGCGCGCCGGCACCGAACCGGCCGCGAGCCGACGCTCCCGAGCTGCCGCCCCGTTCAGCCTTCAGTAGCCAGCCTTCAATAGTGGATGCTGCGCGGCGCGCCGCCGCCGACCGCGATCGCATCGCCGTTGATGGCGCGTGAACGCGGCGAGCACAGGAACGCGACGACGTCCGCGACCTCGCCCGCGTCGACCAGGTGGTGGATCGAATTGCCGCCCGCCATCTGGTCCTCGATCGATTGCTCGGACACCCCCTGCGCCTTCGCCCGCGCCGCGATCAGCGGGGCGGTGCGCTCGGTGCGCGTCACGCCGGGGTGAACGACGGTCACGTTGATGCCGGCCGGCCCGAGCTCGTCGGCCAGGTTCTTCGTCAGCGCGGAGACCGCGATGTTGCGCATGCTGCCGACCGCGCTGCCGGTCTGGCGCGCCGCCAGGCCGCTGACGTTGACGATGCGGCCCCAGCCCGCCGCGCGCATGCCCGGCGCGACCTCGCGCGCACAGCGCAGGTAGCCCATCACCTTGATGTCCATCTCGGCGTGGAAGAACTCGCCGGTGATCTCGGCCAGCTTCGGCGGGCTCGCGAAGCCGGCCGGCTCGGCCGCGGCGTTGACGAGAATGTCGATCGCGCCGCCGAGCTGCGCGGCGGCCTCGCTCACGGCGCGCTTCACTTGGGCGTCGTCGCGCGTGTCGGCGCTGACGAAGACGACGCGGCCGCGCGTCTCGGCGACCAGCTCGCTCGCGGCCGCGGCGAGCGCGGTCGCGTCGCGCGCGAGCAGCGCGACCAGCGCGCCTTCCTGCGCGAGCACGCGGGCGATCGCCTTGCCGATGCCGCGGCTGCCGCCGGTCACGATTGCACGCTTGCCCTCGAGTGCCAGATCCATGGTGCCACTTCCTTTGAGTTGAAGCGACCGATGCTAGCGGTGACGCGCGAGCCCCGCTGGGCGGCCGCGATTGGCCCCGCCGCGTTACGATGCGGGTCCGGGAGGCGCCATGTCGACAGAGCACAGGGAACAGCAGCGCGGTCCGCCCCTCAGCCGTGAGGAGTGGATCACCAAGTTCGTCAACGCGGTCGTGCGCGAACTGCGGCCGGGGTTGGAGCGGATGACCGCCGTCCATGCCGCGCGTGCGGCCTGGCCCGAGCTGCAGCAAGACCCGCCGCGCGCCGCGGCAGCGGCCTGGGTGGCCGCCAACCCGGCGGCCTGATCGACCGCCGGTTACGGCCGCGCGAGCGCGGTCAGCCCGCGCACATCGGGCGCCGCCGCGAGCGCCCAGCAGGCGGCGATCATGTCCTTGCAGCGCGCCGCGCCGAGCACGCCGTCGCCCAGGCCGTGGAACTTGGCCTCGAGCGCGGCATCGCTCATCGGGCGCTGCATCGAGCCGATCGCGTGCTCGACGAACACGTGCTCGCGCCAGCCGTCCTTCAGCACCGCGACGACGTCGGCGCTGGCCTCGTCGATGGAATCGTCGACGCTCGCGATGACCTTGCGGCGCAGCGCGACGACGTCCGGCCTTGTCACGATCGCGTCGGCGAATTCTTCTTCCGCGGCGCGGCCGAACACCAGGCCCGCGGCGCAGCCGTGATAGACGCTGAATTTACCCTGCAGGCCGTCGGCCGGCTCTTTCTTGCCGGTCAGCTCGAGCACCAGCGAATGCACCTTCAGCTCGATGCGCTCGACCTCGTCCGGGTTCACGCCGCGCTCGCGCAATTGAACACAGGCGTCGATGCTGGGGTGGATCACGATGCCGCAGGCAAACGGCTTATAGGTGTTGAACGAAATCTCGAAGCGCTCGCCGAGTTCGTCGGTGACCTCGTTCCACTTGCACTTCGTCGAGACGACTTGCGCCCAGCCGCGCGGTGCCTCGATCGCCTTGGGGCTCGCGGTGTAGCCGTGTTGGGCCATCAGCGCTGCCATCAACCCGGCGCGAGCGGCCGCACCCGGATGAAAAGGCTTGGTCATCGTGCCGAACTGCTCGCGCAGGCCGATCGGCTGCGAGGCGGCGATGCCCAGCGCCATCGCGGTCTGGTCGGCGTTCAAGCCGAGCAGGCGCGCGCAGCCGGCCGCCGCACCGAACATGCCGGTCGTGCCGGTGATGTGCCAGCCGCGGTCGTAGTGCTCGGGGTACACCGTGTTGCCCAGGCGGCAGGCGACGTCGATGCCGAGCACCAGCGCATCGAGCACGCTGCGGCCGTTCGCACCGGTCAGCTCGGCCAGTGCGAGCAGCGCCGACGCGACCGGGCCGGCCGGGTGGATGATGGTTTTGAGGTGGGTGTCGTCGAAGTCGAAGGTGTGCGAGGTGATGCCGTTGAGCAGCGCGGCGCTCGCAATGTCGACCTTTTCATGGCGGCCGAGGATGGTCGCCTGCGGTGCCGGTTGCAGCATCTGCACCGCGGCGAGCGCGGCATCGACGGCCTCGTGGTGGGCGGCGCCGACGGCGCAGCCGAACCAGTTCAGGAAGGTGCGGTGTGCCTCGCGGTCGACCGCATCGCTCCAGCCGCGCGACGGGTGGTTCGCGACGTATTCGGCGAGGATGCGGGTGATCGGCGGGGCGTTGTGGTCGGCGGCGACCTGGGTGTTGCGGGCCATGAGGTGTCCGTGGTGTTCAGAAGGCGAAGGGGAGGGGAAAAAGAAGGGAAAAAAAGAAAGGAAAAAGCAGGCCGGGGCCGGCCCGCTCAGTCGAGCTGGATGTGCTGATCGTGCGCGACCTGCGTCCAGCGCGCGAGGTCTTTCTTCATGAACTCGCCGAACTCGCCCGGGCTCATCGGCAGCGGCTCGAGCGCCTCGCTCGAGAGTTTGTCGCGCATGTCGGGTGCTTTCAGCGTCTCGATCAAGGTGTCGCTCAGCTTCTTCACCACGTCGGCCGGCATGCCGGCGGGGCCGGCGACGCCGTACCACTGCATCGCGTCGAAGCCCTTCAGCCCGAGCTCGTCGAGCGTCGGCACGTCTTTGAGCTGCGGGTGGCGCGCCGCGCCGGTCACCGCCAGCGCGCGCACGCTGCCGGCACGCAGGTGCGGGATCGCCGCGGCCAGGCCCGGGAACATCGCCTGGGTCTGGCCGGAGATCACGTCGGTGAACGCCGGTGCGATGCCGCGGTACGGCACATGCTCGAGCGACAGGCCCATCTGCTGCTTGAACAGCTCCATCGTCAGGTGCGTCAGCGAGCCGGGGCCGGCCGAGCCGTAGTTGACCTTGCCGGGGTTCTTCTTCACGTAGTCGACGAACTCCTTGAAGTCCTTCGCCGGCAGCTTCGGGTTGATCACGAGCACATTGGGCGTGCCGCCGATCATGCCGATCGGCGTGAAGTCCTTGATCGGGTCGTAGGGCAGGTGGCGCGTCGCCGGGCTGGTGCCGTGCGTCGCGACATAGCTTTGCATCAGCGTGTAGCCGTCGGGAGCCGCGCGGGCGGTGTACTGCGCGGCGATCACGCCGCCGCCGCCGCTCTGGTTGTCGACGATGATGGTCCCGTTCAGCAGCTTGGCCCAGCGTTCGGTGACGACGCGGCCGACGAAATCGCTGCCGCCGCCCGGCGCGACCGGCACGATGTAGCGGATGACCTTGCTCGGGAAGGCATCGGCCGCGCGGGCCGTGCCCGCCACGCCGAGCAGCGCGGGCGGGATCGAAAGCAGCAGGGTGCGTCGTTGCATGGCGTAGAGGTCTCGGGTTCGTTGTTCTGGAAGAAGGCAGGGCGACTCGTCAGGGCGCCGTGCCGCGCAGCCGCGTGAACGCGTCGCCGACATGGCGCGCCATCAGTTCCTCGCACTGCGCCACGCTGCCGCGCCGCAGCGCGGCAGCGATCGCGACGTGCTCGGCGATCGAGGCGCGCATGCCGACGTCGTGCGACAGGTTCTTCAGCCGCGACAGGTGCAGCTTCTGGACGATGCCGCGGTAGTTCTCCGCCAGCACCGTATTGCCCGCGGCCTCGACGATGGCCCAGTGAAAGCGCAGGTTCTCGCTGTAGTAGCGCTGCACCTCGTGCTTCGCGGCCGCATCGTTCATCAGCTTGATCGACGCGTCCAGCAGGTCGGCGACCGCGCCGCGCGCGGCCTTGGCCTGGCTTGCGACGCGGCGCCCGGCAAAACCGTCGAGCAGCCCGCGCATCTCGTACAGGTCGGTGACCTCGGCCGCGTCGGGCGTGCGCACGAACACGCCGGCGTGCTTGCGCGCGACGACCAGGCCGGTGCTCTCCAATTCCCGCAGGGCCTCGCGCACCGGCACCCGCGAGATGCCGAGCTGCGCCGCGACGTCGGGCTCGTTGATGCGCTGGCCGGCGATCAGCTCGCCACGCAGGATCATCGCCTGGAGGTGGTCGCGCACCAGCTTGGCGAGCGGGAGGTCGCGCACCGCGGAGAGTTGATTCGCGGGAGTTTCGACGAGCCAGGGCAGGTTCATGGGGATGCGGGTGAGTTCCATATATCGTATACGATAAAGACCCACCCCCAGACTTCCCACCCAAGGAATGCAGATGAGACAAAAGCTGTTGCTCGCCGCCCTGGTCTGCTGGAGCGCTGCTGCGCTCGCGCAGCCCGCCGTCCCGCAGATCGCGTTCGATTCGGTGCCCGACGCGCTGAAGCTGCCGAAGGACATGTACCTCGGCGAAGCCTCGGGCGTCGCGGTCAATTCGAAGGGCCATGTGTTCGTGTTCTCGCGCGGCAACACGACCGGGCCGGCGTACGCGGCGGCCGCCGCGCAGCTGCTCGAGTTCGACGCCGACGGCAACTACCTGCGCGAGATCGGCAAGAACCTGTACGCGTGGTCGTTCGCGCACGCGGTGCGCGTCGACAAGGACGACAACATCTGGGCCACCGACAAGGGCTCGGACGTCGTCGTCAAGTTCAGCCCCGAAGGCAAGGTGCTGATGGTGCTGGGCCGCAAGCAGGAGGCCTCCGACGAAGACACCGGCCCGGTCAAGCACCCGAAGCCGCCGGCGCCGGCCGAGGACGGCCGCTTCCGCCAAGTGACCGACGTGACCTGGGATCCGGCCGGCAACATCTTCATCAGCGACGGCTACATCAACTCGCGCGTCGCGAAGATCGACAAGAACGGGACCTGGGTGAAATCCTGGGGCGAGCGCGGCGACAAGCCGGGCGAGTTCAACACGCCGCACAGCATCGCGGCCGATGCGAAGGGCAACATCTATGTCGCCGACCGCTTCAACCGCCGCATCCAGGTCTTCGACAACGACGGCAAGTTCCTGCGCGCGCTGACGATCGACGTGCCCTTCGACCACAGCGTGAAGCCGGTGATCGGCAATGCGCTGAACGCCGAGGCGAAGTCAGGCACCTTCGCGCCCGGCGCGCCGTGGGCGATCTGCATCACGCCGAACCAGGTGCTGTATGCGGCCGACGCCTACCCGGGGCGCATCTACAAGATGACGCTGGACGGCAAGGTCCTCGGCACGATCGGCGAACCCGGGCGGCAGCTGAAGCAATTCGGCTGGGTCCACGAGCTGGCCTGCCCGTCCGAGAACACGCTGTATGTTGCCGAGCTGCTGAACTGGCGGGTGCAAAAGCTGTTGCTGCATCCATGAGTCGAAGGCGGGAGTCGCGGGATCGCCGAGCTGTCTGTTCTCGGCGCGTTGCGGACTGTCGCTGTTCATGGTGGAGCGAGGGCGGCGTACGTCCGGGTGCCCGGCTTCGTTCAGGGTAGAGCGTTCACT
>DASYCA010000209.1:0-12741 GCA_036500445.1 Burkholderiaceae bacterium
CTGGCTGACCGCGCTCTCGCTGCCCGGCTGCATGTAGAGCGGGCAGAAGTCGGTGATCTTGCCCGGCGCGATCAGCACGCCGCCGGCATGCATGCCGACGTTGCGCGTGATGCCTTCGACGCGCGCGGCCAGCGCCAGCAGCTCGGCGACCTCTTCTTCGGCGGCTTCGCGCTGCTCGAGCTCGGGCGCCTCCTGGCGCGCATAGATCAGGCCCGGATCGGGCTTCTCGGGCACCTTCGCGAGCGTGACCTGCTTGCCCGGCGGGGCCGGGATCAGCTTCGCGATGCTGTCGACGTGGCCGTAGCCCATCCCGAGCACGCGGCCGACGTCGCGCAGCGCGGCCTTCGCGGCCATCGTGCCGAAGGTCGCGATCTGGCTCACCGCGTCGCGGCCGTATTTCTGCTTGACGTAGTCGATCACGCGGTCGCGGTTGCCCTGGCAGAAGTCGATGTCGAAGTCGGGCATCGAGACGCGTTCGGGGTTCAGGAAGCGCTCGAACAGCAGGTTGTATTCGAGCGGGTCCAGCCCCGTGATGTTCAGCGCGTACGCGACCAGCGAGCCCGCACCCGAGCCGCGGCCCGGACCCACCGGGCAGCCGTTGTTCTGGGCCCAGTTGATGAAGTCCGCGACGATCAGGAAGTAGCCCGGGAAGCCCATTTTCAAAATTGTCTTGATCTCGAAGTCGAGACGTTCGACATAGCGCGGGCGCTGCTGGTCGCGCACGGCTTCATCGGCATAGAGCTGCTTGAGCCGGTTCTCCAGCCCCTCGTGCGAGGCAATCGAGAAATAATCAGCCATCGCGAGCGGTTGGCCGTCGACGATCGGCGTCGGGAAGTCGGGCAGCTGCGGCTTGCCCAGCACCAGGCTCAGGTTGCAGCGCTTCGCGATCTCGACGGTGTTCGCGAGGGCGCTGGGCAGGTCGGCGAACAGCGCCTCCATCTGCGCTTGCGTCTTGAAGTACTGCTCCGGACCGAAGCGTTTCACGCGGCGCGGGTTCGACAGCATCTCGCCCTCGGCGATGCAGACGCGCGCCTCGTGGGCCTCGAAGTCGTCGGGCGTGGCGAACTGCACCGGGTGGGTCGCGACGACCGGCAGCCCGAGCTTGGCCGCGAGCACCGCGGCCTTGCGCACATGGGCCTCGTTGCCGGGCAACCCGGCGCGCTGCAGCTCGAGGTAGAAGCGCCCGCCGAAGATCGCCTCGAGCTTCAGTGCGGCGGCCTCGGCGCGCGCCAGGTCGCCGGCGACGAGTGCCTGGCCGACCGCACCCATTTCGGCGCCCGCGAGCGCGATCAGGCCCTCGTTGAGCTCGGCGAGCCACTCCCATTTCACGCAGGCCTGGCCGCGCTGCTCGTGCTGCAGCCAGGCGCGCGACAGCAGCTCGCACAGGTTCAGGTAGCCTTGTTTGCTCTGCACCAGCAGCACCATGCGGCTCGCGGCCTTCTCGCCGCCGGTCGGCTCGAGCCAGACGTCCGAGCCGATGATCGGCTTGATGCCGCGCTTGCGCGCCGCGCTGTAGAGCTTGACGGCGCCGAACAAGTTCGACAGGTCGGTGATCGCCAGCGCCGCCTGGCCATCGGCCGCGGCGTGGTCGACGGCGTCATGGACGCGCAGCGTGCCATCGGCGACGGAAAATTCGGTGTGGGTGCGCAGGTGAACGAAAGCCATGGTGGTCATTCTAGGGAGCCCCGGGCCCCTGATTGCAGGCAACCTAAAATCGTGCGGTGAATTCAATTCTGAACATCTCGGCTTATAAATTCGTGAGCCTGAGTGACACCGGGGGCTGGCGCGAGAGCGTTCACTCGCAAGCGGCGAAAAACTCGCTGAAGGGCACGGTCTTGCTGGCCGACGAAGGCATCAACCTGTTCGTCGCGGGCCTCGAGGCCCCGGTGCGCGACTTCCTCGCGTGGCTGCAGGCGCACGCGCCGTTCGCCGAGCTCCCGGTCAAGGAGAGCTGGTCCGCCGGCGTGCCGTTCGGCAAGCTGCTGGTGAAGGTCAAGCCCGAGATCATCCGGATGAACCACCCGACGATCCGGCCGCAGCACGAGCGCGCGCCGGCGGTCGACGCGGCCACGCTCGCGCGCTGGCTGGCCAACGGCGTCGACGACGCCGGGCGCGAGGTCGTCACGCTGGACACGCGCAACGCGTTCGAGGTCGATCACGGCCGTTTCCACAACGCGATCGACTGGCGCATCGGCAAGTTCAGCGATTTCCCGCAGGCGCTGCGCGAGCACCGGGCCGAGCTCGAGGGCAAGACCGTCGTCAGCTACTGCACCGGCGGGATCCGCTGCGAGAAGGCCGCACTGCTGATGCGCGAGGCCGGCCTGGAGAACGTGCTGCAGCTGGACGGCGGCATCCTGAAATATTTCGAAGCCACCGGCGGCACGCATTTCGAGGGGCGCTGCTTTGTCTTCGATCAGCGAGAGGCCTTGTCCTACACGCTGGAGTGAGCGGCAGGGTAAGCTGGCGCATGAGCACCCGAACCCGCCCCAAGCCGGCGGCGACCGCCCTGCCGGAACCCACCCTGGCACGGTCGTTCGCCGAGATCCGCCAAGCCACGCTGACGCTGGCCGCACCGCTGTCGGCCGAGGACGCGCAAGTCCAGTCGATGCCCGACGCGAGCCCGACCAAGTGGCACATGGCGCACATCACGTGGTTCTTCGAGACCTTCATCCTCGAGCGCTTCGAGCCCGGCTTCGCGCCCTTCGATGCGAGCTTTCGGGTGCTGTTCAACAGCTACTACCAGGGCGTGGGCGAGATGCACCCGCGCGCGCAGCGCGGGCTGATCACGCACCCGAGCCTGGCCGACGTGATCCGCTACCGCGCCGATGTCGATGCGCGGATGCAGCGCCTGATCGCCTCGCGCGCCGACGATCCGGTGCTCGCCGAGCTCGTCACGCTCGGCCTGCACCACGAGCAGCAGCACCAGGAGCTGCTGCTGACCGACATCAAGCACGCGCTCAGTTTCAGCCCGGCGCACGCGCCGTACGCGAAGCGCTGGCCGATGACGAGCGTGCAATCGCAACCGCTGCGCTGGTTCGGCTTTGAAGCCGGCCTGATCGAGCACGGCCACAGCGAGGCGCTCGATGGCCGCTTCTGCTTCGACAACGAGACCCCGCGCCACCGCGCCTACACCGCGCCGTTCGAGATCGCGTCGCGGCCGGTCAGCTATGGCGAGTACCTCGCGTTCATCGACGACGGCGGCTACCGGCGGCCCGAGCTGTGGCTCTCGCTCGGCTGGGACTGGGTGCGCAGCGGCCAACGCCGCGCGCCGCTGTACTGGCGCGAGATGGATGGCCGCTGGATGCACCACACGCTGCAGGGCGCGATCGAGATCGATCCGCGCACGCCGGTCTGCCACCTGAGCTACTTCGAGGCCGACGCGTACGCGCGCTGGGCCGATGCGCGGCTGCCGACCGAAGCGGAATGGGAGTTCGCCGCGCGCGCGTTGCGGCCCGGGGCGCAGCAGCACGCCCGTGCCAACTTCGCCGACCGCGGTGCCTTCCACCCGTTGCCGGGCGAAGACGCGGCGAGCGACGAGCCGGTGCAGATGTTCGGCGACGTCTGGGAGTGGACGCAATCGAACTACGGCGCCTACCCCGGCTACCGGCCGCTGCCCGGCGCCGTCGGCGAGTACAACGGCAAATTCATGTGCAGCCAGATCGTGCTGCGCGGCGGCTCGTGCGCGACGCCGGCCGGCCATGTGCGCGCGAGCTACCGCAATTTCTTCCCGCCCGACGCGCAGTGGCAGTTCAGTGGGTTGCGCCTCGCGCGGGACGTCTAGTCCCGCACCAGGCATGGCCCCACCGGATCAGGCCGAGAACTTGCCGGCCACTTCGGCGACGCGCGCGCCGAACAGCTTCGCGGTCTCCAGATCACCCGGCAGCATCTCGGCGACGCTCGCGTCCGACGGGCTTTGCGCCATCGCGCCGGAGTACGACGCGACGTAGTTGATGTCGTTGCGTTGCGCGGCCTTGCTGTTGGCCGGCATCAGCCCGGTGCCGACCCAGATCATGCTGTGCTGTTGCGACAGCGTGAACATGTAGTGCAGGGTCGACAGCTTGTCGCCGTTCATCGAGGCCGAGTTCGTGAAGCCGGCCGCGATCTTGTTCTTCCAGCCCTGCGTGAACCAGGCCTTGCTCGACGCATCGGCGAACTTCTTGAACTGCCACGAGACGCTGCCCATGTAGGTCGGCGAGCCGAAGACGATCGCGTCCGCGGCGGCCAGCAGCGTCCATTGCGCTTCGGTCAGGTTGCCCTCGGCATCGATGCCGACGAGCTCGCCGTTCGCGCCTGCGGCGACGGCCTCGGCCATGCGCTGGGTGTGGCCGTAGCCGCTGTGATAGACGATCGCGATTTTCTTGGTGGTCATCGAAGTTCCTTGGGTCGGTGGGGAGTGATCAAAAATTCAGCGCGCCATCTTCGCATCGATGCTGAACGCACCGGCGCCGAACGCGGCGAGCGACACGAAGCCGCCGGCGATCGAGACGTTCTTCCAGAAGTGGATCTGCATGTTGGCGACCTGGTCCGCCGGCAGCGCCCAGTAGTTGTGGAAGAAGATGCCGGCCAGGATGCTGAAGCCGGCCAGCACGATCGCGGCGTAGCGGGTCCAGAAGCCGAGCAGGATGGCCAGGCCCCCGAGGAGCTCGACGCAGATCGTCAGCGCGGTCAGCAGCGGCGGCATCGGCAGCCCGTGCGCGGCGATGTAGCCGGCCGTGCCGTCGAAGTGCGTGAGCTTGCCGTAGCCGGCGGTGATGAACATCAGCGACAACAGGATGCGGCCGAGCAGTGCGAGCGGGTTTTGGAATTTGGAGATCATGGTGGTTTCCTCTTTTTGGTGGTGTGAACGAACGGGAAATGAAACGTGAGATTCAGTGCAGGTCGAAGACCAGGACCTCGGCCTGGTCGCCGTGGTCGATCGCGAGCTGCGATTCGTTCTCGAAGCGCAGCGCGTCGCCGGCCTGCAAGGCCTGGCCATTCACCGTCGCGCTGCCGCGCACGAGGTGGACATAGGTCTTGCGCTTCGGATCGAGCGCGCGCTCGATCTTTTGCTCGCCATCGAACAGGCCGGCATAGATCGAGGCATCCGCGTGGATCGTCACCGAGCCGTCGCGGCCATCGGGTGACGCGACCAGGCGCAGCGCGCCGCTCTTGGACGCCGCATCGAAATGCTTCTGCTCGTAGCTCGCGTCGATCCCGCGCTCGCTCGGCTCGATCCAGATCTGCAGGAAGTGCGTCGTGTCGTTCGGCGCGTGGTTGAACTCGCTGTGCCTCACGCCGCGGCCGGCGCTCATGCGTTGCACGTCGCCGGGCTTGATCACGCCATCGACCTTCGCGCCTTCGACGCCGTTGCCCATGCTGTCCTTGTGCGCGAGTTCGCCGGACAGCACGTAGCTGACGATCTCCATGTCGCGGTGGCCGTGCGTTCCGAAGCCGGTGCCCGGGGCGATGCGGTCTTCATTGATGACGCGCAGGTTGCCGAAGCCCATGTGCTTGGGGTCGTGGTAATCGGCGAACGAGAAGCTGTGGAAGCTCTTGAGCCAGCCGTGATCGGCCAGGCCGCGGTCGGAGGATTTGCGAATCGTGATCATGGTGTTTCTTCACCCCTTTCGATGAACAGAACTTTAGGCCCCGAGCCCCGCGCCACCACGCGCCGGGGCTTGAAGTGATCGTTCGAATAAAATGAATGCTCATCAGCCAGGGGCCTCTTCACATGACCGACAGCCGACACGTTCTGACGCCCGATGCCTTGACGATGATGGACGTGATCGCCCGCACCGGCAGTTTTGCCGCGGCGGCCCGCGAGCTCGGCAAGGTGCCGTCCTCGCTGACCTACAGCGTGCGCCAGCTCGAAGACGCGCTCGATGTGCTGCTGTTCGACCGCCGCTCGCGCCAGGCACGCCTGACGCCGGCCGGCACCGAGCTGCTGGTCGAGGGCCGGCGCCTGCTCGAGCAGATGGGCGCGGTCGCGAACCGCGTCAAGCGCGTCGCGACCGGCTGGGAGACGCAGCTGACGATCGCGGTCGATGGCGTGATCTCGCGCCTCACGATATTCGAATTGTGTGAATCGTTCTATGCGCTGTGCCCGAGCGAGATGGCGCCCACGAAGGCCGCGGCATCGCCTGCGGCCATGCCCGGCACCTTGAGCGGCCCCGGCACGCGGCTGCGGCTGCGCACCGAGGTGCTGGCCGGCACCTGGGAGGCGCTGGTCACCGGGCAGGCCGACCTCGCGATCGGCGTCGGCCTGGAAGGCAGCGTGCCGAGCGGCGTGCAGCTGAAGGAGCTGGGCACGCTGGAGTTCGTGTTCGCGGTCGCACCGCACCACCCCCTCGCCGGCGCGACGGCGCCGATCGAGGACGCCGAGCTGATGCGCCACCGCGCCGTCGCGGTCGCCGATTCGGCCCAGCGCCTGGCGCCGCTGACCGTCAACCTGCTGCCCGGCCAGGACGTGCTGACGGTCGCCAGCATGCAGTTGAAGATCGAGGCCCAGCTGCGCTGCATGGGCTGCGGCTTCGTGCCCGAGCCGATGGTGCGCGAGCACATCGCGGCCGGCCGGCTCGTCGTCAAGCCGATGCAGCGCAGCGTGCGCGTGCCCAAGATGGGCTACGCCTGGCGCACGCCCGACGCGACGGTGCCCGGCGCCGCGCGCAAGCCGCAGCTCGGCCTGGCGCTGCGCTGGTGGCTGAACCAGCTCGACAGCGCCGCGACGCGCGAGGCCCTGATGCAGCGCCACGGCCAGGTGCCGCTCGCCGGGATGTGAGCATGGCAACCGGCCCCACGGCGATCCGCTACCGCGGCCGCTTCGCGCCCTCGCCGACCGGGCCGCTGCACGCCGGCTCGCTGGTCGCCGCGCTGGCCTCGTGGCTGGACGCGCGGGCGCACGGCGGCGAGTGGCTGCTGCGCATCGAGGACGTCGACACGCCGCGCTGCGTGCCCGGCGCCGAGGCCACCATCCTCGCGCAACTGGCCGAACTCGGCCTCGTGCCCGACGCGCCGCCGATCCGGCAATCCGCCCGCGCGGGGCTGTACCAGCACGCGCTGATCCGGCTGCTGTCGCGCGATCTCGCGTATCCCTGCGGCTGCACGCGCGCGGAGATCGCCCAGGCGCTGGCGGCGGCCGCGCGCGACGCCGGGCGCGGGGAGGAGCCCGGCGCGCTCCGCGAGCGCCACGCCGAGCTCGTCTACCCCGGCACCTGCCGCGACGGCCTGCACGGCAAGCCGGCGCGCGCGGTGCGCCTGCGCACCGCCGGCGCCGCGCCGGTCGAGTGGACGGACCGCCGGCTCGGCGCCCAGCGGCAGGACGTCGAGCACGCGGTCGGCGATTTCGTGCTGAAGCGCGCCGACGGGCTGTGGGCCTATCAACTCGCCGTCGTCGTCGACGACGCGGCGCAGCAGATCACGCACGTCGTGCGCGGCGCCGACCTGGCCGACAACACGCCGCGCCAGATCCTGCTGCAGCGCGCGCTCGGCCTGCCGGCGCCGCGCTACCTGCACACCCCGCTGGTGCTCGGCGCGGACGGCGACAAGCTCTCGAAGCAGAACGGCGCCGAGCCGCTGGACGCGCGCGACCCGCTGGCCGCGCTCGACGCGGCAGGCCGGGTGCTCGGGCTGCGCGTGAAAGGCTCGGATCGCGACACGTGGTTGACCCACGCGGTCACGGTCTGGCGCGCCGGCTGGCATGATGTCGGATCGATCGCAGCTTCTTCGACCGCACCAAGGGAACCCTCACCATGATGACGACCACCGCCTCCGGGCTCCAGTATGAAGACACCGTCGCCGGCACCGGCGCCACCGCCCAGGCCGGCCAGCAGGTCAGCGTGCACTACACCGGCTGGCTCTACAACAACGGCGTCAAGGGCGCCAAGTTCGATTCCAGCAAGGACCGCCGCGACCCGTTCGGCTTCGGCCTCGGCGCCGGCATGGTCATCAAGGGCTGGGACGAGGGCGTGCAAGGCATGCAGGTCGGCGGGACCCGCGTGCTGGTGATCCCGCCCGAGCTCGGCTATGGCGCGCGCGGCGCCGGCGGCGTGATCCCGCCGAACGCGACGCTGATGTTCGAGGTCGAGCTGCTGGCCGTCTGAACTCGATGACGACGGTCCACTACGAAATCATCCACACCACGGTCTACCACTACAAGCAGCCGGTCACCTTCGGGGAGCACCGGGTGATGTTCAGGCCGCGGGACAGCCACGACCTGCGCGTGCTCGCGACCGACCTGCAGGTCAGCCCCGACGCGCAGGTGCGGATGATCCAGGACCCGCACTCGAACTCGGTCGCGCTGGTCCAGCCCGACGCGCCGGCGAGCGAGTTGGAAATCGTCTGCCGTTTCACGATCGAGCACGCCCACACCAACAACCAGGAGTTGCCGCTGTCGCCCAGCGCCGAGGTGTTCCCGTTCGCCTACAGCGTGGAGGAGCGCTTCGACCTGGAGCAGTACCTGCGGCCGCACTACGACGACCCGGGCGGGCACCTGACGGCCTGGGCGCGCCAGTTCCTGCGCACCGACGGCCTGACCGGCACGCGCGAGCTGCTGCTGAAGATGAACCAGGCGATCCGCGACAATTTCAGCTATGCCGCGCGCGACGAAGAGGGCACGCAGTCGCCGCAGGAGACGCTCAAGCGCAGCACCGGCTCATGCCGCGATTTCGCGCTGCTGATGATGGAGGCGGTGCGCCGGCTGGGCATCGCGACGCGCTTCGTGTCGGGCTACCTGTACGACCCGGCGCTGGACGGCGGCGAGGCCAATGAGACCGTCGGCGCCGGCTCCACGCATGCCTGGCTGCAGGCCTACCTGCCGGGCGCCGGCTGGGTGCCGTTCGACCCGACCAACAACCTGACCGGCGGCAACCAGCTGATCCGCGTCGGCGTCGCGCGCGACCCCTCGCAGGCCGCGCCGATCTCGGGCAGCTGGTACGGCGAGGCCGGCGACTACCTGGGGATGACGGTCAACGTCGCGGTGCACCGGCGCTGACGCTGCACGCTCGGACGCGCTCAGGACACGTCGCCCATCTGGCTTTGCAGCCAGTTCTGCTCGCCGACCTTGGCGACCAGCTCGATCTGCGTCTCCAGGTGGTCGACGTGCTCCTCGGTGTCCTTCAGGATGTCTTCGAGCAGCTCGCGCGAGACGTAGTCGCGCACGCTTTCGCAGTAGGCGATGGCATCTTTCAGGACCGTGACCGACCCCAGCTCGATGCTCAGGTCGCAGTGCAGGATCTCGACCGCGCTCTCGCCGATCATCAGCTTGCCCAGGTCCTGCAGGTTCGGCAGGCCCTCGATCATCAGGATCCGGTCCATCAGCCGATCGGCGTGCTTCATCTCCTCGATCGACTCTTCGTACTCGTGCTTCGCGAGCTTCGCGAAGCCCCAGTTCTTCAGCATCCGGTAGTGCAGGAAGTACTGGTTGATCGCGGTGAGTTCGTTCTTCAATTGAGCGTTCAGGTACTCCAGAACCTTGGCATCACCCTTCATCGCGACCTCCTTGTTGTTCGAGATCGCGATTGTGACGGCCTTCGCCGCCGCCGCGGCTTACCCGAGCGCGATGTGATGCTGCTCGAATCGCGACCCGTTCTCGTTTCCGTTCGCGCTCGCGATGCAGCCCGTCCTCATGCCCGCAGCCCTTCGCGCACCGCCGCGTCGAGCGCGCGCTCCAGGCCGGCGCGGCTGGGCGTGTCGACGAACAGGCAGCGCTTGCCGGTGCGCTTGCAATGGTCCTTCACGCGCCAGTAGGCGTCGTGGCTGATGCAGCCGGTCTGGCAGATCACGAGGTCGGCGGCGGCGAGCGTCGAGTCGAGCTTGGCGGCGCTGTCCTCTTCTCCGCCGTCGTGGTGCAGGAAGCGGCCGCCGGTGCGCTCGATCAGCTGCCGATAGACCGGAACGCTGGCCGGGCGGCCCCCGACGCACAGCACCGCACGGTGCTGCAGCGCGGCGAGCGCGGCATCCTCGGCCGCACGCGCGAGCGCCGGATCCGGCTCGGCCGCCGCGTCGGCGCGGCGCTGCTCGTCGCGGCGCCGCCATTCGGCCTCCGCTTCGTCGGCGCGCCGGCGCTGGCGCTCGGCCTCTTGCTGCGCCTGCAGCAGCGCGCGCTGCAGCATGTGCAGGCGCTCGTCCCGAACGCGGGTCTCGCGCGCCGACTCGACGCGGTCGCCGAGGCCCGGCGCCGCCCGCTCGAGCGCGCTCAGCTGATCGCGCAGCCGCAGCAGCGCGGTGTCGCGCAGCATCAGCTCGGCGCGCAGGCGCCGCAGCTCGGCCTGCTGCGCTTCGGCTTGGCGCGCCTGCTCGTCGGCCTGGCGCGCGCCACGCCGCTGCGCGGCGGCGAGCTCGCGCACGAGCGCCGCGTTCTCGTCTTCGAGCGCGGCGGCGCGGACCAGCTCGACGCGCTCGGCCATCCCGACCTGGTGCTGAAGCATGTGCACCTCGCCGAGCACGCGGTGCTCCAGCACGCTGTCGCAGCGCGCGTGCGTCAAGGTCGCCCAGAGCGCGCCGGCGACGTCCCTGCCCTTGCTGGCCGTCTGCCACCACGCGGCGAGCGCCTCGGTCGTCTTGCACCCCGCGGCCTGGCGCAAGGCCATCATGTAGCGCCGGTCGAGCTCCTTCTGGGCCGCCTCGGCGATCACCGAGCGGCGCTTGCACTCGGCGATCGCGGCGCAATGCATCTCGTAGTCGTCGCCCAGCGCCTGGCCGCCGACCGCCTTGTCGATGACCCGGCGCAGCACCCGGATCGGCAGGCACACGCCGACGACCGGGCAATGCGCATGGCCGTCGAGCTCCCAGAGGCGCCGCCGGCGCGAGCCGCCGACCGACGGCGGCGTCATGCCGATCACCTGCGCGCCGGTGCCGGCGACGGCTTGGCGCACCAGGGCTTCGAGTGGGGTCGGGTCGGGGGTGCACATGCTCGGCTCCTGGTGAGGCCATCACGCGCCGTCCCTGCCGGACCGGCGCTCTCGGAAGTCGACTGTAATACGAATCGTTCTCATTAACAAATTCCGCTTTTCAACCTTTCGCCTGACCCTCCGGGCGGCGATTCACGGCGAAAGCGCGCACCGCGGCGTCCGAGACTGTGTCCAAGTGTGAACCAGTTAGCAATCCAGACGGTCAAGCGAATCGGCGCGGGGCCGAAGAGTGAAGGATGAACCATCTCCCCACCGGCGGTACATCGGCGCCACAAGCCAGCAAGATCCTGCTTGTGGAAGACAGCTTCGAGAATCGCGACATGCTGACGCGGCGGCTGCAACGCCGCGGCTTCACGGTTTGCAGCGCTCCGGACGGTTCGACCGGCGTCGCAATGGCCGTCTCTGAGAAGCCCGACGTGATCCTGATGGATGTGGCGTTGGGGGAGATGGACGGCTGGCAGGCCACGCGGCTGATCAAGTCCGACGCCAGGACCTTGAACATTCCGATCATCGCGTTGACCGCCCATGCGCTTGCGAGCGACCGTGAAAAAAGCGTCGCGGTGGGGTGCGCCGACTTCGACACCAAGCCCGTCGACCTGACCCGCCTGATGGGCAAGATCCAGAGCTGCCTGACGAGCGCTGCAGAGGGCAAGGCGCAACCGCACCCGCAGGGCGACGTCGTTCCTCGAGAGCAGGCCAAGGAGGACGCCCCGAACTCGTCGCTTGATCCGGCACAGGCGCTGTCAGGCAGCGTTCGCGACTATCTGCAGCTCCAGGGCACGGACCTGATGGCTCGCGTCGCCCCGTTTTACGAATGGCAAGACCTGCGCCGGCAACGGCGGCTGTGGCCCTATTCGAAGGCGACCCAGAAGGCACCGCTGTCCGTTTGCACGGCTCGCGACGACAGCGGATCGGCGTTCACGGGCTTGAACTTCGGCACGCAAG
This sequence comes from Burkholderiaceae bacterium, assembly GCA_036500445.1. Classification (GTDB taxonomy): domain Bacteria; phylum Pseudomonadota; class Gammaproteobacteria; order Burkholderiales; family Burkholderiaceae_C; genus LMDS01. The sequence continues at coordinate 11,832 of DASYCA010000209.1, forward strand.
ACTATCTGGGACTGTCATCCGACCCCGCGATCAAGGAGGTCGCCAAGGCGGTGATCGACGAATACGGCGTTCACAGCGCGGGCTCGTCGGCGTTGGCGGGCAACACCAAGTACTCTCTGCGGCTGGAAGAGACGATCTCCGAATTTCTCGAACTGGAGCACACGACGCTCTATCCCACCGGATGGGCCGCCGGTTACGGCGTCATCAAGGGCCTGATCCGGCCGGCCGACCACGTGGTGATGGACGGCCTCTCGCACGCCTGTCTGCAGGAGGGGGCCTATTCGGCCACCGCCAACGTGCACCTGCATGGCCACTTGAACATCGATTCCGTGCGCCGCCATCTGAGGCGAATCCGCGCGAAGGACACGACGAACGCCATCCTCGTGGTCACCGAGAGCCTGTTCTCGATGGATTCGGACACGCCCGATCTGAGGGCGCTGCAGAACCTGTGCAGGGAGTATGGAGCCACGCTTCTCGTCGACGTTGCGCATGACCTGGGCGCGATGGGGCCCGAGGGCCGGGGTTTCATCGGCGAGCAGGACATGCTCGGCAAGGTCGACATCGTGATGGGCAGCTTCTCCAAGACCTTCGCGTCGAACGGCGGATTCGTGTCCTGCAAATCGGTCGCGGTGAAGCAGTACCTCAAATACCACGGCAGCACGGCGACCTTTTCGAACGCCCTGTCGCCGGTCCAGGCCGCCACCGTCACGAAGGCATTCCAGATCGTTCAGTCCGAGAAAGGCCTTGCCCTTCGCTCGGTGCTGATGGAAAGAATCTGCCAACTGCGCGACGCGTTGACCGCCGCGAACCTGCAGTACGTCGGCAATCCCTCTCCCATCGTTCCTGTCGTCGTCGGCGACGAAGCCTTGGCGCGCCTGGTGAGCCGACGTCTGCCGGAGTTGGAGGTCAT
>DASYCA010000210.1:0-8381 GCA_036500445.1 Burkholderiaceae bacterium
CGGCGGCGCGCAGAAGAACATCGGCCCGGCCGGCGTGACGATCGTGATCGTGCGCGACGACCTGATCGGCCACGCGCTGCCGATCACCCCCTCGGCCTTCGACTACAAGCAGCAGGCCGACAACGACTCGATGCTGAACACCCCGCCGACCTATGCGATCTACATCGCCGGGCTGGTGTTCAAGTGGATCAAGGCGCAGGGCGGCCTGCCCGGCATCGAGGCACGCAACCGCGCGAAGGCCAAGCTGCTCTACGACGCGCTGGACGCCAGCGCGTTCTACACCAGCCCGGTCGCGCGCGAGGACCGCTCGCTGATGAACGTGCCGTTCAAGCTGAAGGACGAAGCGCTCGACGCCGCGTTCCTGAAGGGCGCGCAGGAGCGCTCGATGCTGCAGCTCAAGGGCCACCGCGCGGTCGGCGGCATGCGCGCGTCGATCTACAACGCGATGCCGATCGAAGGCGTCCAGACGCTGGTCGCCTACATGAAGGAGTTCGAGGCGAAGCATGGCTAGCTCGGCGGCGCCGCGGCTGCAGGTCCTGGTGCTGAACCAGATCTCGGCCAAGGGCCTGGCGCGGCTGCCGGCCGAGCGCTACGTGGTCGGCACCGACGTCGCCGCGCCCGACGGCGTGCTGGTGCGCTCGGCCGAGCTGCACGAGCGCGACATTCCCACCAGCGTGCGCGCGATCGCGCGCGCCGGCGCCGGGACGAACAACATCCCGGTCGCGGCCATGAGCGCGCGCGGCGTGCCGGTCTTCAACGCGCCCGGCGCGAACGCGAACGCGGTTAAGGAGCTCGTGCTCGCGGCGATGCTGCTGACCGCGCGCAACCTCGCGCCGGCGCTGCGCTTCGTCGCTGGCCTGGACGCGGTCGATGCGGCGATGGAGAAGACGGTCGAGACCGGCAAGAAGGCCTTCGCCGGCTTCGAGCTCGCCGGCCACACGCTCGGCATCGTCGGCCTGGGCAAGGTCGGCTGCCTGGTCGCCGACGCCGCGATCAAGCTCGGCATGGCGGTCTGGGGCTTCGATCCGCACATCACGGTCGACGCCGCGTGGAGCCTGCCGGCGCAAGTGAAAAGGGCTGCAAGCGTCGACGAGGTGCTGCGCCAGAGCGATTTCGTCAGCCTGCACGTGCCGCTGATCGACGCGACGCGCGACCTCGTCAACGCCGACAACCTGGCGCTGCTGCGCGCCAGCGCCGTGCTGCTGAACTTCTCGCGCGAGGGCGTCGTCGACGAGGCGGCCGTGCTGGCCGCGCTCGAGGCCGGGCGCCTGGCCTGGTACGCCTGCGATTTCCCGAGCCCGGCCGTCAACACGCACCCGCGCGTCGTCGCGCTGCCGCACCTGGGCGCCTCGACCGCCGAGGCCGAGGAGAACTGCGCGATCATGGCGGTCGACCAGCTGCGCGACTACCTCGAGGACGGCAACGTCGTCAACGCCGTCAACTTCCCGCTCGTGACGATGGCGCGCGAATCGGCCTACCGGGTCGCGATCGCGAACGCCAACGTGCCCAACATGCTCGGCCAGATCTCGACCGCGATGGCGGGCGCCGGGCTGAACATCCACAACATGGTCAACAAGTCGCGCGGCGACATGGCCTACACGCTCGTCGATGTCGACAGCCCCGTCGCCCCCGGCGTGCTGGAATCGTTGCGCGCCATCACCGGGGTCCTGTCGGTGCGCTACCTGCCGACGCCGCCGACGTGACGAGCGCCGCCGACCCCGCCACCCGCGCGAGCCGCCTGCGGCCGCGCAACCTGGGGTTGCTGCTGGCCGCCTGGACGCTGGCCTGCGTCGGGCTGGGCGCCTGGTGGCTGCAGGACCACCTGCTCGCCCACCGCGACCAGGCGGCGATGACCGGCAGCGTGCGCCTGACCGGCGTGAAGGACACGTTGGCGATCAGCCTGCACCAGCTCGCCGCGCTGCCGCTGGACCTGGCGCACCGGGCCCCGACGCTGGCCTTCGTCGGCGCGGCGTCGGCGCCCGGCGCGGCGCTCAAGACCCAGGTCCAGGGCATCCTCGACCGCCTCGGCACCGATTTCAACCTGCCGCTGGTCGCGCTGATCGCGACCGACGGCAACATCCTCGCCGCGAGCAGCCGGGCACCGGCGCCGGGCAGCGGCACGGAGATCCGCCTGGACAAGCGCGAGTACTTCGTCGAGGCGATGGCGCGCGGCTCGGCGATCCAGTTCCTGCTCGGCCGCGCGAGCCACACCCCGGGGCTGTACTTCGCGCGCCGCATCGAGCGCGGCGGCACCCCGATCGGCGTCGCCGTCGTCAAGCAGGACAGCGAGACCTTGAATCGCCTGCTCAACGACGCCGACGGCGCGCGCGTGTTCGTGACCGACGGCAACGGCGTGATCGTGTTCGGCAACCACGACGACATGCTGATGCACCGCCTCCCCGAGGCGCCCGAGCGCCCCGGGACGCTGTGGCAGACGGTCTACCAGAGGACCCCGACTCCCTTCGACTGGCCGCAGACGCGCGAGAGCGCCGGCGGCCGCGCGCAGACGATCACGCGCATCGGCGACATGCGCTTCGTCACCTTGTCGGCACCGCTCGGCGAGGCGCCGCTGCGCCTGTGGGTGCTGGAGCCGCTCGACGAAGAGCAGGCCATCGCGCGCTCGACCTGGGTCGGCGGCACGCTGCTCTGGCTCGCCGGCCTGCTGCTGATCTGGCTCAGCTGGCGGCGCATGCAGCTGGTCGCGGCCGCGCTGGCGGCGCGCCGCGAGATCGTCGAGATCTCGCAGGCGCTGCCGCTGACGGTGTTCCGCTACACCGAGCCGGCGGACGGGCCGGCGCATTTCTCTTTCCTCGGCCGCGGCGTGCGCGAGCTGCTCGGCGTCGACGAGGCCGAGCTCGAGCGCGACCCGCTGCTGCCCTGGCGCATGGCCGGCGGCGGCGCGCACCCGCCGACCTCGCCGCAGGAATTCCGCGTCGACAGCGACCGCGGCACGACCTGGGTGCTGGCCGACGGATCGTCCCAGCGCGAGGCCGACGGCAGCGCCACCTACAACGGCTACTGGCTCGACATCACCGCGCGGCGCACCGCGCAGGCGCGCTTTGCCGCGCTGTTCGAGCACTCGACCCAGAGCCTGCTGTTCTTCGACCAGTACCGCGGCGTGACGCACTGCAACGCGGCGACGCTGCAGCTGTTCGGCGCCAGCGACCCGCGCGACGTGGTCGGCCACGTGCTGTGGTTTCCGGGCCTGTCGGCCGAGCTGCAGGCCGACGGGCGCACCAGCCGCGAGCGCGCGCTCGAGGACCTGCGCGAGCACACCTCGTCGGGCCGGCGGGTGCGCCAGTTCGAGTGGCGCTTCCAGCGCCTGGACGGCCGCGCGTTCGACGCCGAGGTCCACGTGATCGCGCTGGACTGGGCCGGCACGCCGGAGTTCTGCGCCGTCGTGCAGGACATCACCGAGCGCAAGCAGGCCGAGGCCGAGATGCAGGAGGCGCGCGAGGCCGCGGTCGCCGCGAGCCAGACCAAGTCGAGCTTCCTCGCCAACATGTCGCACGAGCTGCGCACGCCGATGAACGCGATCATCGGCATGACCCATCTCGCGCTGGAGGACGGCCTGCCCGAGAAGCAGCGCGACTACATCGACAAGGCGCACGGCTCGGCGCGCAACCTGCTGCAGATCCTGAACGACATCCTCGACGTCTCCAAGATCGAGGCCGGCGCGATGGCGCTGGAGCAGATCGACTTCGAGCTCGAATCGGTCGTCGGCGACATGGCCGACGTGCTCGGCCTGCGCGCGGATGAAAAAGGCCTGGAGCTGCTGTTCAGCGCCAGCCCGGACGTGCCGCGCCGCCTCGTCGGCGACCCGACCCGGCTGCGCCAGGTGCTCGTCAACCTGGGCGGCAACGCGATCAAGTTCACCGAGCGCGGCGAGGTCACGGTCGGCATGGAGGTGATCTCGCCGGTGCAGGCCGGCAACGACGACGGCATCGAGCGCAACGACGAGATCAAGCTGCACGTCTGGGTCCGCGACACCGGCAGCGGCATGAGCGCGGACCAGATCGAGCGGCTGTTCCAGCCCTTCGCGCAGGCCGACAGCTCGACCACCCGGCGCCACGGTGGCACCGGCCTGGGCCTCGTGATCAGCCGCCAGTTGGTCGAGCGCATGGGCGGCAAGCTGTGGGTCCACAGCACGCCGGGCATGGGCTCGACCTTTCACTTCACCGCCCGTTTCGGGCGCAGCGTGCCGCGCGCGCCGGCGCGCGCCTGGATGGCCGGCGAGCTGCGCGGCCGGCGCGCGCTGCTGGTCGACGACAACGCCGCCGCGCTGGACGTGCTCGGCGGCATGCTCGAGACCTTCGGCATCAAGGTCGACCGCTGCGCGAGCGCGGCCGCGGCGATCGCGCAAGTCGACGCGGTGCCCGACGACACCTACACCTGGATGCTGATCGACTGGAAGATGCCGGAGATGGACGGCATCGAATGCGCGCGCCGGATCCTGCAGCAGCACCCGCGCGCGCGGCCCTGCATCCTGCTCGTCACCGCGTTCGCGCGCGACGACGCGCTGCGTGCGAGCGCCGAGCTGCCGCTGGCCGGCGTGCTGCACAAGCCGGTCACGCCCAGCAGCCTGCACGACAGCCTGGTCCAGGCGCGCCGCAGCGCCCCGCCCGACGCCGCCCCCGAGCTGCGCCGCATGCGCGCCGTCCAGAGCCTGCCGGCGGCGGCGCGCGAGCGCCTGATCGGCGCGCGCGTGCTGCTGGTCGAGGACCACCCGCTGAACCAGCAGCTCGCCTGCGAGCTGCTGCGCCGCGCCGGCGTCGAGGTCGTGCTCGCGCAGGACGGGCGCGAGGCGCTCGCCAAGCTCGCCAGCGAGCCGCCCTTCGACGGCGTGCTGATGGACTGCCAGATGCCCGTGATGGACGGCTACACCGCGACGCAGGAGCTGCGCAAGAACCCCGCCTGGCAGCGCCTGCCGGTGATCGCGATGACGGCCAGCGCGCTCGCCGAGGACCGCGAGCGCGCGCTCGCCAGCGGCATGAACGCGCACCTGACGAAGCCGATCCACGTCGAGACCATGCTGCGCACGCTGGCCGACTGGATCGGCCGCGACCCGGCGGCGCAAGGCGCCGATGCCGGCAACGCGCCTGCGCCCGGCCCCGCCGACGCCGCGAAGGTGCTCGACCCCGAGGCCGGCCGCGCGACCTGCATGGGCAACGACGAGCTGTACCGCCGCATGCTGGCCGGCTTCCGCGACTCGGAAAGCGGCTTCGCCGACGAGGTCCGGCGCGCGCTCGCCGAAGCCCGCTGGGACGACGCCCAGCGCCGCGCCCACGACATGAAGGGCCTCGCCGGCACGCTCGGCGCGCAGCGCCTGCTGCCGGCCGCGCAGGCCTTGCGCGACGCGATCGCCGCGCGGCGCGCGGAGCCCGGCGGGCCCGAGCTCGCGCGCGTGCACGGCGAGCTCGAGCACGTGCTGGCCGAAATCGCCCTGCTGGTGGCACCCGGGCGCACCGACTGACACAATCGTTTTTCTCCCCGCAGCCGCTCAACGGAGGTCGTTCCATGCTCATGAAGAAATCCCCAGCCCACGCCTTTGCCAAGACGCGCAAGAGCTTCAAGACCGCGTCCGGAAAGACCGGAGAGTTCTACTCGCTGCCCGCGCTCGCGAAGCAGTTCCCGAACGTGGCGCGCTTGCCGATGTCGATCCGCATCGTGCTCGAATCGGTGTTGCGCAACTGCGATGGCCGCAAGGTCACGGCCGAGCACGTCGCCGAGCTCGCGAACTGGAAGCCCGGCGCCGAGCGCACCAACGAGATCCCGTTCGTCGTCGCCCGCGTCGTGCTGCAGGATTTCACCGGCGTGCCGCTGCTCGCCGACCTCGGCGCGATGCGCAGCGTCGCCGCGGCGATGGGCAAGAACCCGAAGACGATCGAGCCGCTGGTGCCGGTCGACCTGGTCGTCGATCACTCGATCATGATCGACCACTTCGGCGGAAAAAACGCCCTCGACCTGAACATGAAGCTCGAGTTCCAGCGCAACAACGAGCGCTACCAGTTCATGAAATGGGGCATGCAGGCCTTCGACACCTTCGGCGTCGTGCCGCCGGGCTTCGGCATCGTGCACCAGGTGAACCTCGAATACCTCGCGCGCGGCGTGCACAAGACCAAGGCCGGCGTCCACTACCCCGACTCGCTGGTCGGCACCGACAGCCACACGACGATGATCAACGGCATCGGCGTGGTCGGCTGGGGCGTCGGCGGGATCGAGGCCGAGGCCGGGATGCTCGGGCAGCCGGTCTACTTCCTGACGCCGGACGTCGTCGGCTTCGAGTTCACCGGCCAGCTGCGCGAGGGCGTCACCGCCACCGACCTGGTGCTGACCGTGACCGAGATCCTGCGCAAGGAGAAGGTCGTCGGCAAGTTCGTCGAGTTCTTCGGCGAAGGCACCGGCAGGCTCGCGGTGCCCGACCGCGCGACGATCGGCAACATGGCGCCCGAGTACGGCGCGACGATGGGCTTCTTCCCGGTCGACGACAAGACGATCGAGTATTTCAAGGGCACCGGCCGCACCAAGGCCGAGATCGAGGCCTTCGAGGCCTATTTCAAGGCGCAGGGGCTGTTCGGCTCGCCGGCGCGCGGCGCGATCGACTACACGCGGGTCGTGTCGCTCGACCTCGGCAGCGTGACGCCGAGCCTGGCCGGCCCGAAGCGCCCGCAGGACCGGATCGAGCTCGGCAACGTGAAGACGCAGTTCACGCAGCTCTACAGCAAGCCGCCGGGCGAGAACGGTTTCAACCTGCCGGCCGCGCAGTTGCACACCCGCCATGTCGTGCGTGCCCACGAGGCGGACGAGAAGCCGCCGGCCGAGGCTCCGGCTCCTGCGCCCGGTGCGCCGCGCCAGGTCGTCGAGATGGCCGGCGGCCACCCGACGCTGGAGGCGGCGCAGTCCGAGGCGAGATCGCTGCAGCCCAAGGTCGGCGACACCTCGCTCGGCAACGGCGACGTGCTGATCGCCGCGATCACGTCCTGCACCAACACCTCCAATCCGAGCGTGATGATCGCCGCGGGCCTGCTCGCGAAGAAGGCGGTCGAGGCCGGTTTGAAGGTCGCGCCGCACATCAAGACCTCGCTCGCGCCGGGCTCGCGCATCGTGACCGAGTACCTGACCAAGGCCGGGCTGCTGCCCTACCTCGAGAAGCTCGGCTTCAACGTCGCGGCCTACGGCTGCACGACCTGCATCGGCAACGCCGGCGATCTGCGGCCCGAGTTCAACGACGCGATCACGAAGAACGATCTGGTTTGCGCCGCGGTGCTCTCGGGCAACCGAAATTTCGAGGCGCGCATCCACCCGAACCTGAAAGCGAACTTCCTCGCCAGCCCGCCGCTCGTGGTCGCGTATGCGATCGCCGGCACGGTGCTGAAGGACGTCATGACCGAGCCGCTCGGCAAGGGAAAGAACGGGCGCGACGTGTACCTGGGCGATGTCTGGCCGACCAGTGACGAGATCTACGCGCTGATGAAGTACGCGATGAACGGCAAGTCGTTCAAGTCGAACTACGAGCAGGTCGCGAGCGACCCGGGCAAGCTGTGGGAGAAGATCAAGGGCGTGACCGGCCAGGTCTACGACTGGCCGGCATCGACCTACATCGCGAAGCCGCCGTTCTTCGACGGCTTCACGATGACGCCGCCGAAGCTCGTCGCCGGCGTCAAGGGCGCGCGCGCGATGGCGCTGTTCGCCGACTCGATCACGACCGACCACATCTCGCCGGCCGGCTCCATCAAGGAGGCCTCGCCGGCCGGCGCCTGGCTGAAGGCCAACGGCGTCGGCAAGGCCGACTTCAACTCCTACGGCTCGCGCCGCGGCAACCACGACGTGATGGTGCGCGGCACCTTCGCGAACGTGCGCGTGAAGAACCTGATGATTCCGGCCGCGGCCGACGGCTCGCGCGAGGAAGGCGGCGTGACGCTCTTTCAGCACGCGGCAGGAAGCGGCGACTACGTCGCCGGGGGCGAGAAGATGTTCATCTACGACGCCGCGATGAAGTACATGGCCGCCGGCACGCCGACGGTCGTCTTCGCCGGCGAGGAATACGGCACCGGCTCGAGCCGCGACTGGGCCGCCAAGGGCACGCAGCTGCTCGGCATCAAGGCGGTCGTCGCGAAGAGCTTCGAACGGATCCACCGTTCGAACCTCGTCGGCATGGGCGTCCTGCCGCTGCAGTTCTCCGACGGCGACTCGGTCGAGTCGCTCGGGCTGACCGGCGAGGAGGAGTTCACGGTCAAGGGCCTCGCCGACGTCGACGAGATCCCCCGCGAGGTCACCGTCCAGGCGGGCGACCAGGAGTTCACCGCGCGCGTCCGGATCGATACGCCCAAGGAGCAGCTGTACTTCCGCCACGGCGGGATCCTGCCGTTCGTGCTGCGTGG
>DASYCA010000211.1:0-6890 GCA_036500445.1 Burkholderiaceae bacterium
GGCCGGCTTCTCCAGGCGCTGATGCTCGACGTGCAGGGCATTGAACATCTTCTGCTGCATCGCATCGACCTGGCCCATCGTGTCCAGCGTGTAGTAGGTGCGCATGAAGTTCTCGGCGTTCATCAGGAACGGCGCCGGCACGCGGTGCAGCACGACGTCGGCCGGCAGCTTCTTGATCCAGGGCTCCAGGGTCGGCTCGAATTCGGCGCAGTGCGGGCACGCGTAGGTGAAGAACTCGAGGACCTCGATCTTGCCCGCCACGGTCTGCGGCTGCGGCGGATCGATCTTCAGGAACTGCGTGCCTTCGGTCGGCGTGCCGCCCTGGGCGGACGCGAACAGCGGCAGGGCAGCGGTGGCGCCGGCGCCGGTGGCGAGGAGGGCAGCGGAAAAGTCGCGACGATTCACGTTCGAGGTCCTTGAAGTGGAAGAAAGCCGCCAACAGACCGGCCCGGGCCGGAAAAGTTCAGCGTCGGCCGGCATTCTGCGTCAACTCTGCAACGCGGGTGGCGGCGACGGCGTTGACCAGCGACACACCCAGCTACATGCCGGTACAAGGCCTTTGCGCGGCTGTGTCAACATCCCGGGTTGGTCGGAAATGCCATGAACGAATCTTCATCGAAGCCGCCGCCGCGCGTCCTGCGCGTCGTCCTCTGGTCATTGGGGCTGGGGGCCGTCGCCGCGGGCGCGTTCGGCATCTACATCGCGGTGCTCGTGCAGACGACGCCCGACGTCGAGCAGCTGCGCCGCGCGCAGGCGCTGCGCCCGAGCGTGATCCTGTCCAGCGACGGCGAGGTCATCGGCCGCTTCTCGAGCGCCTACCAGGCCCCGGTCGCGCTGAAAGACGTCTCGCCCGACCTCGTCAACGCGCTGATCGCGACCGAAGACCGGCGCTTCTACGAGCACCACGGCATCGACCCGGTTCGCCTCGTCGCGTCGGCCTGGAACACGCTGCGCGGCGACATGCAGGGCGGCTCGACGCTGACGCAGCAGCTCGCGCGCAACCTGTTCCCGGTCGAGATCGGCAACGAGCGCAGCTTGAGCCGCAAGCTGCGCGAGGCGATCACCGCGATCCGCCTGGAGCGCAGCAGCAGCAAGGCGCAGATCCTCGAAAGCTACCTGAACAGCGCGCCGTTCCTGTACAACGTGCGCGGCGTCGAGATGGCCGCGCGCACCTATTTCGACAAGTCCGCGTCGGAGCTGGACACCGCGCAATGCGCGACGCTGGTCGGCATGCTGAAGGGCTCCCAGCGCTACAACCCGGTGCGCAACGCCGAGCGTGCGCGCCAGCGGCGCAACCTCGTGATGGCGCAGATGGTCAAGCTCGGCACGCTGACGAAGTCGCGCTACGAGCTGCTGCGCGCGCAGCCGCTGGTGCTGTCGTTCACGCGCCCGGAGGACGGCGGCATCGGCCAGGCTCGCCACTTCGTCGCGCACCTGCACGAGCAGCTCGTCGACTGGGCCGACGCGCACGACGTCGATCTCGATTCGGACGGCCTGGTGATCCGCACCACGCTGGATTCGCGGCTGCAGAAGTTCGCGCAGGACGCCGTCACGACGCAGGTCGCGAAGCTGCAGGGCATCGCGGCCGACGAATGGAGCGGGGCTCGCGTCTCGAGAAAGGGCGTGAAGCTGGGCGACGCGAAGGCCGCCGCCGCATCGCCGGCCTTCGCGCAATTCTGGCGCGACCACCCCGCGCTGCTCGCCGAGATGGCGCGCGACACGCCGGCCTACCACCGCGCGCGCGACTCCGGCACCAACGACGCGCAGGCGCTCGCCGGTGTGCTCGCCGACACCGAGCTGATGGACAAGCTGCGCGAGGACAAGACGCGCCTGTCGGCCGGCTTCATCGCGATCGATCCGGCCAGCGGCGCGATCCGCGCCTGGGTCGGCAGCCCCGATTTCGCGCGCGAGCAGTTCGACCACGTCTCGCAGGCCAAACGCCAACCCGGCTCGACCTTCAAACCCTTCGTCTACGGCGCGGCGTTCCAGCGCGGCATGTCGACCGAGCAGACCTATGTCGACGGCGATGTCGAGATCCCGCTGCCCGACGGCAGCCTCTGGCACCCGACCGACGGCGAGAGCGCGACCGGCCAGCCGATGACCTTGCGCGAAGGCCTGGTGCAATCGAAGAACACGATCACCGCGCAGGTGATGCAGGCGGTCGGCGCCGAGGCGGTGATCAACTTCGCGCAGGCCGCCGGCGTGCGCGAGTCCACGCTCGACCCGGTGCCCTCGCTGGCGCTCGGCACCAGCCCGGTCACGCTGCTCGAGATGGGCAACGCGTATGCGACGCTCGCGGCGATGGGCGAGCGCCACGAGCCGCTGGCGATCACGCAGATCGCCGACCGCAATGGCCGCGTGCTCGAGTCCTTCGAATCCGCGCCGGAGCGCGTGCTCGACGCGAACCTGATCGCCAAGCTGGTCGACGTGATGCGTGGCGTCGTGCAGACCGGCACCGGCGCGGCCGCGCGCAGCGAGTTCGGGCTGCGCGGCGACCTCGCCGGCAAGACCGGCACGACGCAGCGCAACACCGACGGCTGGTTCATGCTGATGAGCCCGCACCTGGTCGCCGGCGCCTGGGTCGGCTTCAACGACGCGCGCGTCGCGATGCGCGGCAACTACTGGGGCCAGGGCGGGCACAACGCGCTGCGGCTGGTCGGCGCGTTCTTCCAGCAAGGGCAGAAGGCCGGGGTGATCGACACCGAAGCGACCTTCCCCGAGGTCGTGCGCGACCTGCCGCCGCCGGACCCGGCCGCTTCCGCCGCGTCGGCGCCCGACGCGAGCGATGCGGCGGCGTCCGCGCCGCTGGGCGTGGACGCCGCCGCGTCGGCCCCGGTCGCGACACCGCTGCCGGTGCGCTCGTCACCGCCGGTGATCCTGCTGCCGCTGGACGCGGCCGTCGAACGCCGGCAGGTCCAGGATCACAGCGGGCAGCGCTGAACGGCGCCGAACAGCGCTGAAGCGCCCGACGCTCCCGCTCAGGGCGCGGTCGTCGCGGGTGCGAGGAACAGCGCGGGGTCGACCATCGCGCGGTTCAGGCTGATCGACCAATGCAGGTGCGGCCCCGTGACGCGGCCGGTCGCGCCGACGGCGCCGAGCGGCGCGCCGGCGGCGACCTCGTCCCCGACCTTCACACCGATCGCCGACAAGTGGCAGTACATCGTCAGCAGCCCCTCGCCGTGGTCGAGCCAGACGGTGTTGCCGTTGAAGAAGTAGTTGCCGGTGTCGATCACGCGGCCCGCAGCCGGCGCGAGCACCGGGGTGCCGGTGGCGGCGGCGATGTCCATGCCGCTGTGCGGATTGCGCGACTGGCCGTTGAACACCCGCCGCAGGCCGAACGAGCTCGAGCGCGGGCCGGGCACCGGCGGGCGCATCAGCAGCGTCGCCGGCAGCGCCTCGGTGAAGGTCGCGGTGACCTCGTTCAGGTGCGCGTGCTCGCGCTCGTAACGGGCGAGGTCCTCCCTGGACAGGTCGACCTGTCCGGGCGCGACCTTCAAACGCTGCTCGGCGTAGCGATACGGCTTGATCGTGAACGGCAGGTGCACTTGCGTGCCGTCGGCGCGTTGCACGTCCAGCCTGGCGTCGCCCGGCATCGCGCCGAGCGCCAGGCCGACGATGGCGGTCCATTGCGCGCCGTCCTGCAAGACCAGCACCGGAACGCCGTTGAAGCTCGCGCGCGGCGCCTCGGCCGACGCGCCGAGCGCGATGCGGGCGACGCCGCCGGGGGCGAGGCGCTGTTGCGGCGGGTCGATGGCGCGGGCCGGCGTGGCGGCCATCAGCGCGCAGGCGGCCGCGGTGGCGGCGAACGCGCACGGGAGGCGGAAGAATCTCGGTCGGAGCATGCCCCGAGTTTTACACGCCGCGGCCTACAGGCCCCAACGCAAGGCCGGCGTGTGCAGCGGCGCGTCCCAGAGCGCGAGCATCGCGGCGTCGACCGCGCTGACGGTGACCGAACAGCCGGCCATCTCGAGCGAGGTCACGTACGAGCCGGTGAGGTGCCGCGCGACGCGGATGCCGGCCTCGGCCAGCACCTTGCGCGTCGCGTTGACCATCAGGTAGAGCTCCAGCAGCGGCGTGCCGCCGAAGCCGTTGACGAGCAGGATCACCTCCTGCCCGCGCGGCAGCGCGAGGTCTTTCAGGATCGCGCCGGCAAGCTCGGCGGCGATCTCGTCGGCGCTGCCCAGGCGCACGCGGCGGCGGCCCGGCTCGCCGTGGATGCCGACGCCCATCTCCATCTCGTCGGCGCCGATCTGGAAGGTCGGCTTGCCGGCCGCCGGCACCGTGCACGAGCTCAGCGCGACGCCCATCGACGCGGTCGCCTTGTTGACGGCGTCGCCGAGCGCCTTCAGCGCCGCGAGCTTGTCGCCGCGCTCGGCCGCGGCGCCGACGATGCGCTCGACGATCAAGGTGCCGGCGACGCCGCGGCGCCCGGTCGTGTAGGTCGAGTTCTCGACCGCGACGTCGTCGTTGACGATCACCGTCGCGTTGTCACGGTCCAGCATCTCGGCGGCCATCTGGAAGTTCATCATGTCGCCGGAGTAGTTCTTGACGATGAACAGCACGCCCGCACCGGTGTCGACCGCTTCGGCCGCGGCCAGCATCTGGTCGGGCGTCGGCGAGGTGAAGACCTGGCCCGGGCAGGCGGCGTCGAGCATGCCATGGCCGACGAAGCCGGCGTGCAGCGGCTCGTGGCCCGAGCCGCCGCCCGAGATCAGCGCGACCTTGCCCGGCGCGAGCGTGCGCCGCCGCACGAACTGGTGGCCGGCGCCGAGCGAGACGATGTCGGCGTGCGCGGCCGCGAAACCGTCCAGCGATTCGGTCAGCACGGTGTCGACGTGGTTGATGAGCTTTTTCATGCGGTCACCTCGGGAAGGAATGGAGTCGGGCGCGGCGGCGCGTCACAGGCTGTCACAGACCGCGCCGATGATCAATGCCATCGAACGCGAGCCGGGGTCGACGTGGCCGAGCGCACGGTCGCCGAGGAAGGAGGCGCGGCCCTTGATCGCGTCCATCTGCGCGGTCGCCTGCGCGCTGTCGAGCGCGCACCGGCGCACGCGCTCGACCAGGTCGTTGCCACCGGCGGCGAGCACCTGCTGCACCGGTGCGAGCACGTCCAGCAGGGTCTTCTGGCCGACCTCGGCCTTGCCCAGGCGCGTCAGCGCCGCGATGCCGGCCTCGACCGCACGCGCCAGCTCGGGTGCCGTGATGGCCGGCGGCAGCTCTTTCGCGAGCGTGACCATCAGCGTGCCGAACACCGGCCCCGACGAGCCGCCGATCGTCGACATGCAGGTCATGCCCATCGTGCGCAGCGCCTCGTTCAGCGGCTGGTCGGCGAGCACGTCGAGTTTGGCCTGGATCGCGAGCGCGCCGCGCCGCATGTTCAGGCCGTGGTCGCCGTCGCCGATCGCCTGATCGAGCGCGGTCAGCTCGTCGACATGGTCGATCAGGGTCTGCGTCACGTGGCGGATGAGTTCTGCTTGGGTCATGGATCGTCCTCCCGGTGGTCGTCGGGCCGTGGCCGCGTCAGGCCCGTACGCGGCGGCCGTCGGCATCGAACCAGAGCGGCTGCAGCAGTTCGACGCCGACCGCGTCCCCGGGCTCGTAGCTCAGGCCGGTCGGCGCGGCGGTGATCAGTTCCTGATCGGTGTCCAGCAGCCCGACGTGCACCAGGTGCTGGTCGCTCAGGCGCTCGACTCTTTTCACTTGCGCGCTTCGGAACGCCGCGCCGGGCGCGCCGAGGTGCAGGCGCAGGTGCTCGGCGCGCACGCCGACCGTGGCCGCGCGCTCGGGTGCCGGCAGCCCGCCGAGCAGCGCGCGCGGCAGCAGGTTGATCCGTGGCGAGCCCAGGCGCGCGGCGACGTAGCTGCTGACCGGGTCCTCGTAGATCTGCTGCGGCGTGCCGACCTGCACCAGCCGGCCGCGTTCGAGCACGCCGATGCGCGTGGCCATCGTCAGCGCCTCGATCTGGTCGTGCGTGACGTAGAGCATGGTCGCGCCCAGGTCCTGCTGGATGCGCTTGAGTTCGAGCCGCAGGTCGTTGCGCAGCTTCGCGTCGAGCGAGGAGAGCGGTTCGTCCATCAGGTACAGCGAGGGGTCGCGCACCAGCGCGCGGCCGATCGCGACGCGCTGCATCTGGCCGCCCGACAGCTTCGTCGCGGGGCTCTGCAGCTTGTCGTCGATGCGCAGCATCTGCGCGACCCCGGTCACCTTGCGGTGCAGCTCGGCGGCGGAGGTCGGGTGCAGCGGCGAGCGCAGCGGGAACGCGAGGTTGTCGTAGACGCTCAGGTGCGGATAGAGCGAGTACTGCTGGAACACGAACGCGACATCGCGCAGCGCCGGCGCGAGCGAGGTCACGTCGCGCCCGGCGATGTGCAGGCGCCCGGCGTCGGGGCGCTCCAGACCGGCGACCAGGCGCAGCGTCGTCGTCTTGCCGGCGCCGCTCGGGCCGAGCAGCACGACGAACTCGCCGCTCGCGACCTCGAGGTCCAGCCCGTTCACGGCCTGGACCGGGCCGAAGGCCTTGGCGACGCCGGCGAGTCGCAGCTCAGCCATGGCGGGCCCCCACGCGCTGGCGCAACGGCGGGTCGTCGCGCGCGCTGCGCAGCGCGCGGCCCGAGGCCTGGTCGAACAGCGAGACCGCCGCCGCGTCGAACGCGAGGCCGACGCGGTCGCCGCGCCGCGCCGGGCTGCTCACGTCGACCTTGGCGCGCAGCGTCGCGCCTTCGGCGGTCGCGAGCGTGACGATGCGGCTCGTGCCGAGGTATTCGGTGCCGAGCACCTCGGCGCGCAGCGGCGAGGCGTCGTCCAGCCGCAGGTGCTCGGGCCGCACGCCGCACAGCAGCGGGCGCGCCGAGACGTCTTCGTGCAGCGCCGGCACCTCGATCTGCGCC
>DASYCA010000212.1:0-12300 GCA_036500445.1 Burkholderiaceae bacterium
TTCGTGGCCGGATCGTAGGCGTACCAGCCCCAGGTGGTGCCGCCACCGGTCTTCCACTGATCGCCCTGCCACGTTTTCAGCGAGGAGTCGGCGCCGATCGGCGCGAGCTTGCCGTCGGTCCAGGTCATGGTCTTGGCCGGATCGACCATCATCTCGGCGTCCGGACCGGTCGAATAACCGCGCCAGACCTGCTTGCCGGTGTTGATGTCGTAGGCGGTGATGTAACCGCGCACGCCCCATTCGCCGCCGGCGATGCCGGTGATGACCTTGTCCTTGAAGACGTGCGGAGCGTTGGTGTTCACCGCGCCGACCTTCGGGTCGCCGTTCTTCACGCTCCAGACCGGCTTGCCGGTCTTGGCGTCGAGAGCGACGAGGGTCGAGTCAGCCTGCTGCAGGAAAATCTTGCCCGCGCCGTAGGCGAGGCCGCGGTTCACCGTGTCGCAACACATCTGCGAAATGACGGCCGTGTCCTGCTTCGGCTCGTAGCGCCAGAGGATCTTCTGGGTGTCGAGGTCGATCGCGAACACCTTGTTCGGGAACGGCGAGTGCAGGTACATCACGCCGTCGATGACGAGCGGCGAACCTTCGTGGCCGCGCAGCACGCCGGTGGAGAAGGTCCAGGCGACCTGCATCTTGCCGACGTTCGTCGTGTTGATCTGCTTGAGCGTGGAGTAGCGGTGGTTGTACATGTCCCCCGCTTGCATCGCCCAGTTGTTCGGGTTGGCGATGTTCTTCTCGACATCGGCGTTGGCAAGCGCCAAGCCGGGCAGGGCGGCGAGCAGCGCCAGCCCCAGCGGGCGCGCCAAGCCCGCGCTCAATTGCCGGAAAAGTCTCATGGATGTCTCCTGTTTTGAGGTGGTCTAGGGTCATGCGAAGGTCGCCACCGGATCCCCGCGCGCACTGCGATCCGCAGCGTTCAATCGCAACATCCATGCCCAATCCGGACAAGCTTCGAACGGCGCGGATGTCGGTCAGTGGCGTCGGTATAAACCCTGTTTTTCGAGCTCGCAATCCCATCAAAACGAGCTCGAGGCCGCCGCTGCGCCGGCGGCGTGGCGGTGGACGGCGTCGGGCGCTCGCTGTTCGCGCAACGTTCCAATTCACTTTTGGCGCAGAGTGTTCCACGGTGCGATCGATACGCGGGCCGTTCGATACGCGCACCACGGGTCCATGACTAGCATCAACCCGCGGCGCGGAAGTTGCAATACGCAGTACGCTCAAGCCAACGGGGCATGCAGCGAGCCCGCTGCGCCAAGCCCTTCGGGAGACCACCCATTCATGCTGCGAACCACCGATCTCACCAAGCGCTACGGCCAGACCATTGCGTTGAAGTCCTTGTCGCTGCACATCGGCAAAGGTGAGTTCGTCGGCCTGCTCGGGCCCAACGGCGCCGGCAAGTCGACGCTGTTCCAGGTCCTGACCGGCCTGTTCGCGGCCGACGCCGGCGAGGTCGAGGTCGCCGGCCATTCGCTGCGCCATTCGGCGCGGCTCGCGCTGCGCCACATCGGCGTCGTGTTCCAGCAGATCGCGCTCGACATGGACCTCAGCATCCGCCGCAACCTGCTGTTCCAGGCCGACCTGCAGGGCGTGCCGCGGCGCCTGGCGCTGCAGCGCATCGAGGCCGGCTGCGCGCGCCTGGGGCTGGACATGAACCTGGACCGCAAGGTGCGCGAGCTCTCGGGCGGCAACCGGCGCAAGGTCGAGCTCGTGCGCGCCGAGCTGCATCGACCCTCGATCCTGCTGATGGACGAGGCGACCGTCGGGCTCGATCCGAAATCGCGCCGCGACCTGCTCGAGGCCCTGCGCGCCGACGTGCGCGAACGCGGCGTGAGCGTGCTGTGGGCGACCCACTGGGTCGACGAGGCCGCCGCCGCCGACCGCGTGCTGGTGCTGCACAAGGGCGAGCTGATCGCCGACGGCACCCCGGCCGAGGTCACGCGCGATCTCGGCGAGCCGACGCTGGAAGCCGGCTTCATCAAACGAACTTCATGAGCCCGAACTTGAGCCTGAACTTGAAGCTGAATCCGACGCTGCACTCGAACCGCGGCCGCCGCATCGCGATCGGTGCCTCGGCCCTGCTGCTGGCGCTGGCCGGCAGCGTTCGCGCGCAAGGCACGGTCTACGTGTCCAGCGAGAAGGACGACGCGCTGACGATGATCGACCTGGCCACGCTCACGATCAAGGGCACCATTCCCACCTGCAAGCGCGGCCGTCATCTTCAACTCACGCCGGACCGCAAGCTGATGCTGGCCTGCTCCGACTCCGGCGTGGCCGACGTGATCGACCCGGCGACGGGAAAATCGCTGCGCCGCATCCCGCTCGGCGAGGACCCCGAGGCCTTCGACCTCTCGCCCGACGGCAAGACCATCTACGTCTCCAGCGAGGACGACGGCGCCGCCGTCTTCATCGACGCCGCGACCGGCAAAAAGTTGAAAGAGGTCAAGGTCGGCCAGGAGCCCGAGGGCGTCAAGGTCAGCCCCGACGGCAAGCTGCTGTACGTGACCTCCGAAGTCGCCGGCCTCGTGCACGTGATCGACACCGCCAGCGCCAAGGTCGTCAGGAACATCAAGGTCGGCAAGCGCCCGCGCCGCATGGCGATCACCGCGGACGGCAAGGAGCTGTGGGTCACTTGCGAGCTCGATTCGGGCGTGAGCATCGTCTCGACCGCGACGCACGAGGTCGTCGCGACGCTGAAGTTCGAGGTCAAGGGCGCACGCGCGCAGGACATCACGCCGGTCGGCATCCAGATGTCGCACGACGGCAAGCGCGCGTTCGTGGCCCTCGGGCGCGCCAACCACGTGGCCTTCGTCGACGTCGCGGCGCGCAAGGTCACCGACCTCGTGCTGGTCGGCAAGCGCGCCTGGAACGTCGCGCTCGACAAGGACGAGAAGCGGCTGTTCGTCGTCAACGGCCTCAGCGACGACCTGACCATCATCGACGTGCCCGGCGCCAAGCCGATCAAGACCGTGCCGGTCGGGCGCGTGCCCTATGGCGTGGTGGTGGTCGAATGAGGCGAGGGCTGCTGGGGCTGCTCCTGTTCGCGGCGGCCGGTATGACCGGGGCGGCGACGCCGGCCGTGAAGTCCGCGGCGGCGCCGGTCGCGACGCCCGGCGCGACGCTGAAGGCCACGCTGATCAGCCCCGAGGACGACCCGCGCCTGAACCGCACGCTGCTCGAGCGGGCCTACCTCGGCCACGCCGGCGGGCCGGCGGTCGACGGGATCCAGGTCGCGCTCACCGAAGGCAGCTTCGAGCTCGACGCGGCCGGTGCCGCGATCGCGCTCAGTCCGGCGACGGCGCGCTCGATCGAGACTGCGCGCGCCGCGGCGCAGGCGGCCGAGAAGGCCGGCGCGGCAGTGATCCTGACCGACCTGCCGGCCGACTGGACCCTGGCCGTCGCCGACGCCGTGAAGCTGCCGGTGCTCAACATCAGCGCGCCCGAGGACCGCCTGCGCCAGCAGGACTGCCGCCCGCACTTGTTTCACCTGCTGCCGAGCGAGCGCATGCGCTCGGATGCGATCGCGCAGACGCTGGTGTCGCACAAGTGGAGCAAGCTGTTGCTGCTGGTCGGCCCGAGCGCGCAGGATCAGCAGCGCGCCGCGACCGCGCAGGCCTCGATCAAGCGCTACGGGCTGCAGGTCGTCGCGTTGAAACCGTTCAAGCTCTCGACCGACCCGCGCGAACGCGACCTGGCCAACCCCTTGCTGCTGACCGCGGGCAACAACTACGACGCGGTCTGGATCGTCGACAGCGACGGCGAATTCGCGCGCGGCATGCCGTACCGCACCGTGCTGCCCCGCCCGGTGGTCGGCGACGCCGGGCTGGTCGCGCTGGCCTGGCACGCGGCCTTCGAGCGCTACGGCGCGCCGCAGGTCTCGCGCCGCTTCTTCAAGGCCGCCAAGCGCCCGATGACCGATGTCGACTGGGCCGCGTGGATGGCAGGCAAGACCCTGCTCGCGCTCGCGACCGCGCAGCCGAAGGGCCCGAACGCCGCCTGGGCCCAGGCGCTCGCGAAGACCACGGTCGATGGCTCCAAGGGCGTCAACCTGAGTTTTCGGTCCTGGGACGGCCAGCTGCGCCAGACCGTGCTGCTGAGCGACGGGCAGGGCGTGGTCGCCCAGGCGCCGATCGAAGGCCTGCTGCACCCGACCGATGTGCTCGACACCCTGGGCGCCGATGCGCCGGAGAAACTATGCAAAGCAGTACGGTAAAAGACGACCCGGTTGCGCCGCTGGAGGCGAGCGCATCGCGCCGCGGCATCGCGCATGCGCTGCAGGCGCTGTGGGCGATCGTGCTGCGCGAGCTGTTCAAGTTCTCGCACCAGACCGGCCGGCTCGTCTCGGCGCTGGTGCGGCCGCTGCTGTGGCTCGCGGTGTTCGCGGCCGGCTTTCGCAACGTCTTCGGCGTGGCCATCGTCGAGCCCTACGACACCTACATCCCCTACGACGTCTACATCGTGCCCGGGCTGGTCGGCATGGTGCTGCTGTTCAACGGCATGCAGTCCTCGCTCGCGATGGTCTATGACCGCGAGATGGGCCTGATGCGGCTGCTGCTGACAGCGCCGCTGCCGCGCCCCTGGCTGCTGTTCTCCAAGCTCTGCGCGACCGCGCTGCTGTCGGTGCTGCAGGCGCTCGCATTCGTGGTCGTCGCCTTGCTGATCGGCACCGACCTGCCGCTGTTCACGCTCGCCGGGCTGCACGCGCTGGTCGCGCTGGTTTGCGGCGCGCTGATGCTGGGCGCGCTCGGCCTGCTGCTGTCGGTCTACATCCGCCAGCTCGAGAACTTCGCCGGGACGATGAACTTCGTGATCTTCCCGATGTACTTCCTGTCGACCGCGCTCTATCCCCTGTGGAAGCTGCAGGAATCGGGCGCCGAGTGGGTCTATCAGCTGGCGCGCTTCAACCCGTTCACCCACGCGGTCGAATGGGTCCGCTTCGCGCTGTACGGCAAGGACCCGGGCGCCTCGCCCTGGGTCGTGCTCGGCTGCCTGCTCGTGTTTTTCGTGGTCGCCTGCTGGGGCTACGACCCGCAGCGCGGTTTTGGTGGGCTCACCAAACGCGGCGGAGGCGGCGGATGATGGCGTCGCGCCGCGCGTGGCTGACTGCCGCCGCGGGGCTGCTGCTCGGTGCGGGCGATGCGAGCGCCGTTCTGGCTGCGGAGTCGTTCCCGTCGCGCCCGATCACGATGTGGGTGCCGTGGCCGTCCGGCGGCGCGACCGACATCTCGCTGCGCCTGCTCGCCGATCTCGCCTCGCAGACGCTCGGCCAGCCGATCGTGACCGTGAACCGCGCCGGCGCCGGCGGCACGCTGGCGATGGGCATCCTGCAGCAGGCCAAGCCCGACGGCTACACCGTCGCCCAGATGCCGCAGCCGGTCTTTCACGCGCCCTTCGTGCAAAAGCTGTCCTGGGATCCGATCCGCGACGTCACGCCGATCATCCAGATCTCGGGCGTGACCTTCGGCGTGCTGGTGCCCGCCGGCAGCGCGTTCCGTTCGCTCGAAGACCTGTTCGCGTACGCGCGGGCCCATCCCGGCGAGCTCAGCATCGCGACCAACGGCGTCGGCACCACCGCGCACCAGGTCCTCGAAGACCTGTTCACCTCGCGCGGCCTGAGCTACATCCATGTGCCGTACAAGGGCACGGCCGATCAGCTCAACGCGATCGTCGGCGGGCAGGTGATGGCCGGCGTCAACTCGACCGGCTTCGGGCCGGCCGTCGATGGCGGGCGCTTGAACCTGCTCGCGATCTTCTCGGCGCAGCGCTCCCGGCGCTGGCCGCAGGTGCCCACCTTGCGCGAACTCGGCTTCGACATCGTCGCGATGTCGCCCTACGGGCTGGCCGGGCCGGCGGGCATGCCGGCGCCGGTCGTGAAGATCCTGCACGACGCCTTCAAGCGCGCAATGTTCGAGCCGCGCTTCGTCCAGGAGCTCGCCAAGTACGACCAGGAGATCGACTACCTCGGCTCCGAGGACTACGCCCGTTCGTGCCGCGAGATCTACGCGCGCGAACGCGTCAACGCCGAGCGGCCGGGCGCGCCGCGGGGAGCCGCAAGTGGCGAATGAGCGGGCGCCCGCGCCGAACGCCGGGTCGCGCTGGCGCGCCGACCTGTGGGTCGTGCTCGGCGCGGTCGTCGCGTGCTTCGGCGTCTCGCTGGCGCTGGACCTGAACGAGTCGCTGGTCGCGCTGCTGGCCCGCCAGGAGCGCTGGCAGCTCGATGAGCTGCCGCTGACCGGCACGGTCTTCGCG
This sequence comes from Burkholderiaceae bacterium, assembly GCA_036500445.1. Taxonomy (GTDB): domain Bacteria; phylum Pseudomonadota; class Gammaproteobacteria; order Burkholderiales; family Burkholderiaceae_C; genus LMDS01. The sequence goes on from DASYCA010000212.1 coordinate 6,247, forward strand.
TTCGGCCTGGCGTGGTTTGCGCTGCGCCGCCGCGGCGAGGCCCTGTCGGCGCTGCGCCTGCGCGAGCAGGCCGAGGCCCGCGCCTCCGAGCTGCTCGCGCGCAACCGCGAGCTCGCACAGCAATTGATCGCGGTGCAGGAGAGCGAGCGGCTCGCGCTGGCCCGCGAGCTGCACGACGAATTCGGCCAGCGCTGCAGCGCGGTGCTGATCGAGACCGCGTGCCTGCGGCGCTGCGACGCCGGCGACCGGGTCGCGCTGCTCGGCGCCGCGGCGCGCGCCGACCTCGCGGCGCAGAGCCTGTATCAACTCGTCGGCGGCCTGCTGCGCCGCCTGCGCCCGGCCAACCTCGACGCGATCGGATTGATCGCGGCGCTGCAGGAGCTGTGCGAGTCCTGGGAAGAACGCAGCGGCGTGGCCTGCGTGTTCCACGCCGATGCGCTGGACGAGGCGCTGCCCGAGCGCATCAACATCGCCGTCTACCGCGTCGCGCAGGAAGCGCTGACGAACGTGATGCGGCACGCGCAGGCGAGCCGGGTGCGGCTGGTGCTGGCGCGCCGCGCGGCGTCGAACGACCTGCTGCTGCAGATCGCCGACGACGGCCTGGGCATGGACCCGGCCCGCGCGACGCGCGGCCTGGGCCTGCTCGGCGCCGCCGAGCGCGCCGCGGCATTCGGCGGCGAGCTGACGCTCGCCAGCGCGCCGGGCGAGGGGCTGCGGCTGAGCCTGCGCATCCCGCTGCCCCCGGCGACGCTGCCGGCGATCGACAAGGCGAGGGCGGCATGATCCGCGTGCTGCTCGTCGATGACCACCCGGTCGTGCGCAGCGGCTACCTGCGCCTGCTCGAACAGGAGCCCGACATCCGCGTCGTGGCCGAGGCCGCGAGCGGCGAGGCCGGCTACGCCGCGTTCGTCGCCGACCCGCCCGACGTGCTGGCGACGGATCTGTCGATGCCCGGCGGCGGCGGCCTCGAGCTGATCCGGCGCGTGCTCGCCCGTGCGCCCTCTGCCCGCATCCTCGTCTTCAGCATGCACGACGGCCCGGCGCTGGTGCGCCGCGCGCTGGAGACCGGCTCGCGCGGCTTCCTGACCAAGGCGGCCGCGCCGCAAGGCCTGGTCGATGCGGTCCGCGCGCTGCATGCCGGCCAGCGCTACCTGAGCGCGGACTTCGCGCCGGCGCTGCTGCAGCGCGACCCGGCGCGCGAGGCCGAGCGGCTGGCCGAGCTCAGCCTGCGCGAGTTCGAGATCTTCCGGCTGCTCGCGCAAGGCCACTCGTCGAGCGACTGCGCGCGGGTCCTGAAGCTCAGCCCGAAGACGGTCGCGAACCACCAGACCGTCATCAAGGACAAGCTCGGCGTCACGACCTCGGCGGCGCTCGCGCACCTGGCGATCCGCCATCGGCTGATCGAGAGCGCCTTGCTCTGATCGGCCGCGCCGCGCGGCGGTGCTTGTAGGGCCGGGAGTTTTTCCCTGTTCCGTCGGCAGCGCGCTGATTAACCTCCGTTCACAAGACGGAGACATCGCATGACAAAAGACTTCCCGTTGAGGCGGCGCCGCATGGCGCTCGCGCCGGTCGCTGCGGCCGCGCTCCTCGCCTGTTCGCCCGCCGCGTTCGCGCAGGCGCCGGCGGCTGCCACGACCCTGCCGCCGGTCGAGGTGATCGGGACCACGCCGGTGCCCGGCATCGGCTTGCCGAAGGAGCAGATCCCGGCCAACGTGCAGACCGCGAAGTCGGCCGACATCGACCGCAGCCACGCGCTCGACCTGACCGATTTCATGAGCCGGCGCCTGGGCAGCGTGCACATCAACGAGGTCCAGAACAACCCGTTCCAGCCCGACGTGAATTTTCGCGGCTTCACCGCGTCGCCGCTGCTGGGCACGCCGCAGGGGCTGTCGGTCTACGTCGACGGCGTGCGCATGAACCAGCCCTTCGGCGATGTCGTCAGCTGGGACCTGATCCCGCGCTCGGCGATCTCCAACATCACGCTGATGCCGGGCTCCAATCCGCTGTTCGGCCTGAACACGCTGGGCGGAGCGCTCTCGGTCGTGACCAAGAACGGCTGGAACAATCCCGGCTCGTCGGTGCAGCTGTCGGGCGGCTCCCATGGGCGCATCGCGCTCGAGTTCGAGAGCGGCGGCAGCCAGCCGAGCGGGCTCGGGTGGTACGTGACCGGCAACCGATTCCACGACAGCGGCTGGCGCCAGGCCTCGCCGACCGACGTCTCGCAGCTGTTCGGCAAGCTCGGCTTCAAGACGGCCGACACGACGCTGTCGCTGTCGGCCGCGTTCGCCAACAACGACATGACGGGCAACGGCCTGCAGGAGCAGCGCCTGCTGGCGAGCGACTATTCGAGCATCTACACCTCGCCGGACAACACCAGGAACCGCTCGGTGATGTTGAACCTCGAGGCCACGCACCACCTGGACAGCGCGCTGAGCTTCTCGGGCAATGCCTACTACCGCCGCATCCACACCCCGACGATCAATGGCGACGTCAACGACGACTCGCTCGATCAGTCGGTCTATCAGCCGAGCGCGGCCGAACGGACGGCGCTGACCAACGCCGGCTACACCGGATTTCCGGTGGCCGGCGCGAATGCCGCGAACACGCCGTTCCCGAAGTGGCGCTGCATCGCCAACGCGCTGCTCGCCGACGAGCCGGCGGAAAAATGCACCGGCATCCTCAACACCACCAACACCCAGCAGTCGAACTACGGCCTGTCGGGCCAGCTCAACTGGGACGGCAAGCTGGGCGGATTCGGCAACGTGATCACCGCGGGCGGCGCGCTGGACTTCAGCCGCGTCGACTTCACCCAGGGCTCCGAGCTGGGCTACATCAACCCCGACCACAGCGTGACCGGCGTCGGCAGCTTCGAGGACGGCAGCGAGCTGTCGGACGACGGCCCGCCCTACGACACCCGCGTCAACCTCAGCGGGCGCACCCGGACCTGGAGCCTCTTCGCGACCGACACGCTGGCGCTGAACGAGCAGACCCACCTGACCTTGTCGGGCCGCTTCAACCGCACGACCGTCAGGAATCGCGACGGCCTGAACCCCGGCGGCGGCCCGGGCTCGCTCGACGGCGACTACGTGTTCAGCCATTTCAACCCCGCGATCGGCCTGACCTGGTCGCCCAGCAAGCAGCTCAACGCCTACGCCGGCATCACGCAGGGCAGCCGGGCGCCATCGTCGATCGAACTCGGCTGCGCCGACCCGGACAATCCCTGCAAACTGCCGAATTCGTTCGCCGGCGATCCGCCGCTCAAGCAAGTCGTCACGCGCACGATCGAACTCGGCCTGCGCGGAGGCATTCCCAACCAGTTCACCTGGAACGTCGGCGTGTTCCGCGCCGACAACAGCGACGACATCCTGTTCGTCGCCGACAACGCGGCCGGCTTCGGCTATTTCAAGAACTTCGGCAAGACGCGCCGCCAGGGCGTGGAGGCGGGATTCAACGCGCGCGTCACCAGCACCTGGACGGTGGGCGTCAACTACACCTACCTGAACGCGACCTACCGCAGCACCGAGACGGTGGACGGCTCCTCCAACAGCAGCAACGACCAGGCGCTGGCCGGGTTGCCCGGTGTCGACGGCACGATCACGATCCATCCCGGCAACAAGATTCCGCTGATCCCGAGCCAGATCCTGAAGGTCTTCACGGATGTCCAACTGAGCCCGGCCTGGTCGGTGGGCGGGGACATCTCGGCCATCGGTGGGTCGTATGCGCGCGGCAACGAGAACAACCAGGACCAGCCGGACGGCGTCAACTACATCGGCTCCGGCCGCAACGGGGGTTACGCGGTGCTCAACCTCAACGCCGACTTCCGGCCGGCGCCGAAGTGGTCGTTGTTCGCTCAGATCAACAACGTGCTCAATCGCCACTACTCGACCGCGGCGCAGCTGGGCTCGACGGTGTTCGACGCCAGGGGCAACGTCCTGGCGCGCCCGTTTCCGGCCAACGCGAACGGCGACTTCCCGCTGGTGAACTCCACCTTTTATTCACCCGGCGCGCCGCGCAGCTACTACGCGGGCGTGAAGTATTCGTTCGACTGAAATGGCCATTGATCGGCCGAGCACCATCGGCGTGCGTCTTGCTTTGAAGGAGGGCTGGCCGGTCTGAGGGGGTCTGAAAAGGCGCGTGTGCGCCACGGCCGGCACAAAGTGTCCCGCCGCCGGCGTGTTGCCGTTGCACGGGCCTCACCCAGGGACGTGCATGAACCGAGACGACGAACTCCTCGCCGACTGGCGCGACCGGGCACTGACGCTCGAGCGCGAGGTCGGCGGCGCCGCGATCGGCCAGACGCGCGCGATCCGGCTGATCAACACCTCGGTCTTCGCGCGCGGCCACGTGCTGCTGCAGGGCGACGTCGGCGTCGGCAAGACGACGCTGCTGCGCGCGTTCGCCCGCGTGCTCGGCGGCGCCTACGCGCGCACCGAGGGCACGATCGACCTGATGCCCAACGACCTGGTCTATTACACCTACATCAGCGCCGAGGGCCGGCCGGCGGTCGACCCGGGCCCGCTGATCGAGCACGGCGAAGAACTGGCCATCTTCTTCTTCAACGAGATCAACCGGGCGCGCCCGCAGGTTCACTCGCTGCTGCTGCGCGTGATGGCCGAGCGCAGCGTGCGCGCCTTCAACCGCGAGTGGCGCTTCCCGCACCTGCTGGTCTTCGCGGACCGCAACCGGGTCGAGCGCGAGGAGACCTTCGAGATCGCCTCGGCCGCGCGCGACCGCTTCATGATGGAGGTCACGATCGACGCGCCCGAAAGCGACGACGAGCGCCGCGCGCTGATGTTCGACCCGCGCTTTCACGACACCGACACGCTGATCGACGCGCTCGCCGGCGGCGTGCTCGCGCACCGCGAGCTGAACGACATCGCGGCACGCATCCAGCGCACGATCCGGACCTCCGAGGCCTTGCAGAAGTACGCGCTCGACCTGTGGCGCGCCACCGCCGCGCCGGCCGACTACGGCGTCGCGCTGTCCGATCTGGACGCCGCGCAGCTGATGCTGGCCGGCGCGAGCCCGCGCGGCATGAGCATGCTGCTGCGCGCGGCGCGCGTCACGGCCTGGCTGGAGGGCCGCGACCACGCGACGCCCGAGGACGTGCAGGCGGTGTTCGCGCCGACCATCGCGCACCGCCTGTGCTACCAGCCGGTCTACGAGATGCGGCGCCACGAGATCACCGGGCCCTTGATCGCGAGCATCCTCGGCCGCGTCGCGGCGCCTTGATGAGCGGGCCGCGCGCGATCGGCGATGCGTCGCCGCCGTCCCCGGCGGCGACGATTCGCGAAGTGCACTACCGCGTCGGCGGGCCGGTGCTGGGCCACTTCCCGGGCCACCACCGCAGCACGCGCGGCAACAGCGGCTTCGAGTTCCGCGGCCACGCCTCCTTGCTCGACGCGCCCGACCCGCGCCGGCTCGACCTGCACGCGAGCCTGCGCGATCCGTTCGGTGACTGGCGCGTGCGCCTGTACAGCCAGCGCCAATCGCTGGCGGTCACCGTCGTCGCCGACCTGTCGGCGTCGATGGGCTTCAGCGGGCAGCGCGCCAAGCTCGGGGTGCTGGCCGACCTGGTCGAGAGCCTGGCGTGGTCGACCTGGCGCACCGGCGACAGCTTCGGCTTCATCGGCTGCGACGACGCGGTGCGCGTGGACCTGCTGCAGCCGCAGAGCCGCTTGCGCGGCGCCGGCAGCGAGCTCGCGCGCCGGCTGCGCGCGCTGCATCCGGCCGGGCGCGATGCGCGCGGGCTGCTGGCCGCGCCGCAGCACCTGGGCCGCCGACGCGCGCTGTTGTTCCTGGTCTCCGATTTCCATTGGCCGGCCGAGCTGCTCGCGGCGGTGCTCGACGGGCTGAGCGGACACGAGCTCGTGCCGACCGTGCTTTGGGACCCGCTCGAGTTCGGGCTCAGCGCGGCGCGCGGCCTGGTGCAGGCGATCGACCCGGAGAGCGGCCAGCAGCGCCTCGTCTGGTGGCGCCCGGCCTTGCGCGCGCGCTGGCAGGCCGCCCACGCCGAACGCCGCGAAGCGTTGCTGCGCGTATTCCGCGCGCGGC
>DASYCA010000213.1:0-4538 GCA_036500445.1 Burkholderiaceae bacterium
GTTGCCGGTCACGTACGGCGGCGCATCGGCGGCCTTGCGCTTCTGGTGGATCCAGCTCTCCAGCCGCACGCCGGCCCAGCGCAGGTCGGCCGTCCACAGGGCCTGGGCGTTGCGGCCATCGAGCTGGACCAGCCCGGCGAGCCGGCCCTGGCCGGTGCGGGCGTCGAGATCGCGCAACTGCAGCACGCCGCCGGCGAGCACGAGGTGCGTGCGCAGCGGCTTCAGCGGCTCGAGGATGCTGCTGCCGAGGTCGAGGTCGGCGATGTCGATCAGCACGTTCGCATCCATCGCGCGCAGGGACGGCAGGTCGAACGGCCGGTCCGGCAGCACGCGCCCCGGCGCTGAGGCGACAGGCGTCGGCGCGGACGGCGACGGCGCGCCGACGGCCGGGCCGAGGTCGGCGAGCGCGAGCCGCGAGCCGTTCAGCCGCCCAGACAACACCGGCGTCACGGGCCGCGGGTCGTAGGTGAACGCGCCGTCCAGCCGGCTGGTGCCGACGTCCAGCTGCTGCGCGACGACGTTCCAGACCACGCCGGTCTTCGCGACCAGCCCGCTCGCCTTGAACGGCCCGGTCTTCGGCAAGGTCACGTGCAGCGGGTCGCCGATCGCGTCCAGCGACGGCCCCTGGACGCTGAAGCGCCCCTTCAGCGCGCCGAGGTTGACCGCATCGGTGGCGGTGCCGTTGAACGTCAGCCGCGCGCCGCCGGCGCTCGCCCGCAGCGTCACCGGCAACTCGATCGCGGCCGCGTCCGCCGCCATCACCGGCAGCACGCCGCTGGTCTTCAGCTCGACCTGCATCGGCACCTTGCGGTAGTGGCCGGTGGCCTGGAGCTGCAAGCCCGGAACGGCCGATGCCGAACGTGCGGGCGCGGCGGGCGAAGCCGATGACGGAGGTGCGCCGGCCGAAGCCGAGGACAAGGCGGCGGCCGAAGCCGAGGACTCGAAGGCGGCGGCCGAAGCCGCCGGGCGCGTCGCGGACACCGAGCTGTCGACGAGCGAGAAGGTGGCCGAGAGGTCGGTCGCGAGCGGGGCGTCGCGGTAGTCGACACGTCCGGCATCGACCTGCAGCAGGTCGATCGTCGGCAACCGCGTCGGCGCCGCATTCGGGTCGGGGGTCGAGCTCGTGCGCCCGAACTGCCACGAGGCGCGCCCGTCGGCGAGGCGCTCGAAATGGCCGTCGAGCCGGCTCGCGCGCAGCTCTCGGATGCGCAGCGGCTCGCCGCGGCTGGCACGCCAGAGGTCGAGGTAGGCCATGGTCAGGCGCGCGTCGCGCGCGATCAGCATGTGCGGGTCGCTGCTCCACGGCGGCGCGCCGATGCGCAGGTAGGGCGCCGCGACGCGCAGGTGGCCGAGCAGGTGGATCGTGATCCGGGGCGAGGCGGCCGGGTCCTCGCTGAACGCGACGGGCCGGTCCAGCGCCTTGCCCATCTCGCGCTGCACCAGCCCGGCCAGGAAGGGCCAGCCCATCGTTTCGCAGACGGCGACCGCCACGACGAGCGCGACGACGCACGCGGTTACCACCCCGAGCGGCCCGCGCCAGAAGCTTCTGCGTGCGGTCGGTGCGGCGGCAGCGCCACGGGCGTCGGGGTCGTCCATGCGCGGATGCTGCCATCCGGCCGGCACAGCGTCTGTAGTCGGGCGCCCAGCTCGCGCGGTGGGCGCGTCCTACAGCGGCCCGCGCCGGGCGGGTCAGCCCAGCACGGCGGGATTCAGCGCGGTCGGCGGGCGGCCGGCGTTCGGGCCGGCACCGAGCGCGGCGATCAGGTTGTCGACCGCCAGATGGGCCATCGCACGGCGCGTCGGCAGGCTCGCGCTCGCGATGTGCGGCGTCAGCACGACGTTCGGCAGCGTCAGCAAGCCGGGGTGGATGGCCGGCTCGCCTTCGAACACGTCCAAGCCGGCGGCGGCGATGCGGCGCTCGCGCAGCGCCTGCGCCAGCGCCGCGTCGTCGACGATGCCGCCGCGGGCGATGTTGGTCAGCGTCGCGCCCGGCTTCATCAGTGCGAGTTCGGCCGCGCCGATGATGTGGTGCGACGCCGGGCTGTACGGCAGCACCAGCACGAGGTGGTCGCTCTCGCGCAGCAGCGCCTCCTTGCTCACGTAGCGCGCGCCGAGCGCGGCCTCGGTGGCGGCGTCCAGGCGCGAGCGGTTGTGATAGATCACCGGCATGCCGAAGCCGAGCGCGCCGCGCTTGGCGATGGCCTGGCCGATCCGGCCCATGCCGAGGATGCCGAGCGTCGCGCCGTGCACGTCGCCGCCGGCGAATCCGTCGACGACCCATTTCGTCCATTCGCCGCGGCGCAGGAAGGCCTCGCTCTCGGCGATGCGGCGCGCGGTCGCCATCATCAGCGCGAAGCCGAAATCGGCCGTCGTCTCGGTCAGCACGTCGGGCGCGTTGCTGACGAGCACGCCGCGCGCGGTCGCCGCCGGCACGTCGATGTTGTTGTAGCCGACGGCCATGCTGCACACGGCTTTCAAGTCCGGGCAGGCCGCGAGCAGCTGGGCGTCCACCGGCTCGGTGCCGGTGACGAAGGCGCCGGCCCGGCCCTGCAGCCGCGCGGCGAGTTCGTCGCGCGGCCAGACGGTGTCGGCCTCGTTGGTCGCGACATCGAAGTGCTCGCGCAGGCGATCGACGATGTCGGGGAACACGGCGCGGCAGACGAGAACGGATGGCTTCATGGTGGGGCTCGAATCGGGAATGGAAAACCGTGACGCTCAAGCGAGCGCCTGCAGCGCACGCCGCAGGGCCTCGGGCAGCGCCGCGACCGGGCGGCGCGTCGCGCGGTCGACGTAGACGTGGACGAAATGCCCGAAGGCGGCCGTCAGCGCCTCGCCCTCGCCGAACAGCCCGATCTCGTAGCGCACGCTGGACGCGCCGATGCGGGCAACGCGCAGACCGGCCTCGACGCGCTGCGGGAACGCGAGCGACGCGAAATAGTTGCAGTGCGTCTCGACGACCAGCCCGATCACCTCGCTGCGCTCGAGGCCGAGCGCGCCGGCCTCGATCAGGTAGCGGTTCACGACGGTGTCGAAGTAGCTGTAATAGACGACGTTGTTGATGTGGCCGTAGGCGTCGTTGTCGGCCCAGCGTGTCGTGATCGGCGCGAAATGGCGGAAGCGCGCGCGCGGCGCAGCGGCCGGGCGGGCCGCGGAGGAAGGCGTGGTGTCGGCGTCGGTCATGAGCCGTGATTGTTCCACTGCTGCCAGCTGGCCCGCGCGGCGCGCAGCGTCTGCAGGTGGACCTGGACGGTGTCGGCGATGTCGCGCCCATAGCCGCCGGCCATCGACAGGGCCACCGGGATGCGGCGCTCGCGCGCGGCGTCCAGCACGCGGCGGTCGCGTTCGGCCAGGCCCGCCATCGTCAGCTTCAGGCGCCCGAGCCGGTCGCCCTCGTGCGGGTCGGCGCCGGCGACGAAGAAGATCAGCCCGGGCGGCGCGTCGCCATGGCGGCGCCAGAGTTCATCGAGCGCGTGATCGAGCGCGGCAAGGTAGTCGGCATCGCCGCAGCCGTCGGGCAGGTCGACGTCGAGGTCGCTGCGGGCCTTGCGGAACGGGAAGTTCTTCGCGCCGTGCAGGGACAGCGTGAAGACGGTCGGGTCGTCGGCGAAGATCGACGCGGTGCCGTTGCCCTGGTGCACGTCCAGGTCGATCACCACGACGCGCAGCAGCCGGCGGTGCCGGCGGTGCGACTCGGCCTGCATCAGCCGCGCCGCGACCGCGGCGTCGTTGAACACGCAGTAGCCACCGCCGCGCTCGGCGCTCGCGTGGTGGGTGCCGCCGGCGAGGTTGGCGGCGACGCCGCTCGCGAGCGCCGCGCGCGCGGCGGCGATCGTCGCGCCGACCGAACGGCGCGAGCGCGCGACCATCGCCTCGCTCCACGGGAAGCCGATCTCGCGCTGGTGCGCAGCCGGCAGCGTGCCTTCGGTGACCGCCTCGATGTAGCCGGGCTCATGCGCAAGCGCCAGCTCGGCGTCGCTCGCCGGCGCGGCCGCGCTCAACTCCAGCCCCGGCTCGCCCTCGACGCGCTCGCGCAGCAAGCGGTACTTGGACATCGGAAAACGATGCCCGGGCGGCAGCGGCAGGACGAACTGATCGGCGTAGTACGCGTGCATCGGCATGGTGGAAACCGATTGTGCCGGCAGGTTCCGATCGCCGTGCGCCACCCCTAATCCCGCTTGAATTGCATGCGATTGTTGCAGCGCAACAAAAAGCTTGCATTCCTGCGCAACGCCTCTATACTTCGATCCATGTTGCAGTGCAGCATTTGCGCGGCGGCAGTTGTCCAGATCATTTTCAACCCATCCTTTCGGAGACTCACATGCTGACCGCTGAACAAGTTATCGCCGCCCACAAGTCCAACGTCGAAGTCCTTTTCGGCCTGACCAACAAGGCGTTCGCAGGCGTCGAGAAGCTCGTCGAACTGAACCTGCAAGTCGCGCGCGCCGCCATCGGCGAAGCCGCCGAGAACACCAAGACCGCGCTGTCGTCGAAGGACGCGCAAGAGTTCCTGGCGTTCCAGCAGTCGCTGCTGCAGCCGG
>DASYCA010000214.1:0-2075 GCA_036500445.1 Burkholderiaceae bacterium
GCAAGGCACCGCCGCCGCGGCGCAGGCCAACAACAACCAGCAGCCGCTGCTGATCCTGGCCGCGATCGTCGTGATCTACATCGTGCTGGGCGTGCTCTACGAGAGCCTCGTCCATCCGCTGACGGTGCTGTCGACCCTGCCGTCGGCCGGCGTCGGCGCGGTGCTGGCGCTGTTGATGTTCCACATGGAGTTTTCGATCATCGCGCTGATCGGCGTGTTCCTGCTGATCGGCATCGTGAAGAAGAACGCCATCCTGATCATCGATTTCGCGCTCGACGCCGAACGCGCGCGCGGCCTGAGCTCGCTCGAAGCGGTGCGCGAGGCCTGCCTGCTGCGCTTTCGCCCGATCCTGATGACGACGCTCGCCGCGGGCCTGGGCGTGCTGCCGCTGGCGATCGGCTTCGGCGAAGGCGCCGAGCTGCGCCGCCCGCTCGGCATCGCGATCATCGGCGGGCTGATCGCGAGCCAGCTCCTGACGCTGCTGACGACGCCGGTCGTCTACATGCTGCTCGACAAGCTGCGCCGCCGCGGCGCCGACGAACGCCACCTCAGCCGCGCCGCGGACCTTCCCCCTTCGGCCTCAGCGCCCCAACTGCCCTCCGTGCCATGAAGACCGCCCTGATCACTCTGACGACCGCGGCCGTGCTCTCGGCCTGTGCCGTCGGCCCCGACTACCGCCGCCCCGAGCTCGCGACGCCGGCGGCGTTCAAGGAGGCGCCGACGACCGAAGCCGGCTGGCTCCCGGCCGCGCCGGCCGACGCGCTCGACCGCGGCGCGTGGTGGCAGCTGTTCGGCGACGCCAACCTGAACGCGCTGGTCGAGCAGGTCGAGGTCTCGAACCAGAACGTCGCCGCCGCGGTCGCCGCGTATGCGCAGGCGAACGCGCTGGTGCGGGTGCAGCGTGCGTCGCTGTTCCCGACCGTCGGCGTCGATGCCGGCGTGACGCGCTCGGGCGGCGGTTTGGCGCTGAAGACCGGCAACGGCGTGTCGGCCGGCGTGAGCGCGAGCTGGGACGCCGACGTCTGGGGCGCGCTGCGGCGCGGCGTCGAAGGCGCGACGGCGAGCGCGCAGGCGAGCGCGGCCGACCTCGCGGCGGCGCGCCTGTCGGCGCAGGGCCTGCTCGCGACCGACTACTTCGCGCTGCGCGACGCCGACAACGAGATCGTGCTGCTGCGCCAGTCGGTCGATGCGTATCAACGCGCGCTGACGATCACGCAGAACCGCTACGACGCGGCGATCGCCGCGAAGACCGACGTGCTGCAGGCCCAGACCCAGCTCGAGAACACGCGCGCCGCGCTGGTCGCGATGACGGCCCAGCGCGCGCTGCTCGAGCACGCGATCGCGGTGCTGATCGGCAAGCCGCCGGCCCAGTTCACGCTCGCGCCCGCGACCTGGAACATGGGCGTGCCGGCGGTCCCGCTGGTCGTGCCCTCCGAGCTCTTGCAGCGCCGGCCGGACGTCGCCGCGGCCGAGCGCGCGGTCGCCGCGGCGAACGCGCAGATCGGGGTGCAGCAGGCCGCGTACTACCCGAGCCTCGGCCTTTCCGGCTCGTTCGGCAACAGCGGCAGCCGCGTCGCCGACCTGTTCGGCGCGTCGACGACGCTGTGGTCGATCGGCGTCTCGGCCGCCGCGACGGTCTTCAACGCCGGCGCGACCGGTGCGCGCGTCGACCAGGCGACGGCCGCGCGCGACCAGGCCGCCGCACAGTACCGCCAGACGGTGCTGACGGCGTTCCAGGCCGTCGAAGATCAACTCTCGACGATCCATTCGCTCGCCGACCAGGCCGAGTCGCGCCGCGCCGCGTCCGCGGCCGCCGACCTGACCGAACAACAATTGCTGAACCAGTACCGCGCCGGCCTCGTCGCCTACACCAACGTCGTGACCGCGCAGGCCTCGGCGCTGAGCGCGCGCCAGACGCTGTCGCAGCTCGCCTCGAGCCGCCAGGCGGCGGCGATCGGGCTGATCCAGGCGCTCGGCGGCGGCTGGCACGAGTGATGGGGCACCCGGCGGCGGGTACGCCGCCATTCGCCGGGCGGGTGCGCGGCCGCTTGGGAGCGGCCCGGCGCCGGCCGCGC
>DASYCA010000215.1:0-3954 GCA_036500445.1 Burkholderiaceae bacterium
CTGGATCGACCCGCAGCACATGCTGATGCTGGTCGCCGCGGGCAGCCCGGCGCGCGCCGACGAGGTCGTGAGCCTGCTCGTCAAGTCCTTCGAGGGTCTGGCGATCACGCACGTCAACACGGTCGAGTCGGCGGCGGTCGCGATGACGCGCTGGCTCTCCAGCGGCGAGCCGCCGGCGGGCTTCACCGTGGACCGCGAGTGCGAGCTGAAATCGGCCGACGAGATGAAATCGGTCGTGCGCTACGCGCGCCACCCGCTCGACACCGACGAGGTGCGGCGCTACGTCGACGAAGGCAAGCTGCCGACCAAGCTCGCGCTGACCTGGCAGGGCCGCGTCTCGTTCATGCTGACCGACACGATGCAGATCAAGAAGATCGCCTTCCTCGATGGCGTGTTCGAAGGCAGCAAGCCGGGCAAGGACGAGGCCTTCGATGCCGATGCGGCGATCGCGACCGGCGAGCTGCGCAAGATGATCCCCGACCTGATCGAGGCACTCGGCGGCGAGCAGCCGCTGATCGGATAGGGCCGCCGCCTCAGCGCAACGCCGACGCGACGAGCCAGAGGTTGGCCGCGCTGATGCCGGCGAACAAGGTCCAGGCGACGATCTTCATCACCGGGCCATTTGCGAACGCGCCCATCAGCCTGCGGTCGCTGGTGAACTGCAGCAGCGGCCAGATCGCGAACGGCAGCTGAAAGCTCAGCACGACCTGGCTCAGCACCAGCATCTTGCCGACGCCGCCTTCGCCGAACCAGGCGACGCCGGCGAAGGCCGGCACCAGCGCCATCGCGCGCGTCAGCAGGCGGCGCTGCCAGCACGGGATCTTCAGGTTCAGAAAGCCTTCCATCACGATCTGCCCGGCGATCGTGCCGGTGAAGGTCGAGCTCTGGCCCGACGCGAGCAGCGCGACGCCGAACAGCAGCGCCGCGAATGAACCGCCGACGATCGGGTCGAGCAGGTGGTAGGCGTCCTCGATCTCGGTGACGTCGGCGTGCCCGGTGCCGTGGAACGCGCTCGCCGCGAGGATCAGGATCGCCGCGTTGACGAGCAGCGCGAGCGTCAGCGAGACGACCGCGTCGAGCGTGCCGAAGCGGATCGCCTCGCGCGTGGCCGCGTCTCCGGCGGCGACCCGGCGCGTCTGCACCACCGACGAATGCAGGTACAGGTTGTGCGGCATCACCGTCGCGCCGACGATGCCGATCGCGAGGTACAGCGTGTCGACGTCGTGCAGGCGCCGCAAGGTCGGCACGAAGCCGATCGCGACGTCGAGCCAGTTCGGCCCCACCATCGCGAGCTCGACCGCGAAGCATGCGGCGATCGTCAGCACCAGGCCGAGCACGATCGCCTCGACGCGGCGGAAGCCGGCGCCCTGCAGCGCGAGCACCAGCACGGTGTCGAACGCGGTGATCGCGATGCCGGTCGTGATGCCGACGCCGAGCAGCAGGTGCAGCGCGAGCGCGCTGCCCAGCACCTCGGCGAGGTCGCAGGCGACGATCGCGAGCTCCGCGCCGAGCCACAGGAAGCGGTTGACGCGCGGGCCGTAGTGGTCGCGGCAGGCGCGCGCGAGGTCTTTCTTCGCGACCAGGCCGAGCCGCACGCACAAGGTCTGCAGCAGCATCGCGACGAGGCTGGCGATCAGCACGACGAACAGCAGGCCGTGGCCGTATTTCGAGCCGGCCTCGATGTCGGTGGCCCAGTTGCCCGGGTCCATGTAGCCGACCGAGACCAGCAGCCCCGGGCCGGCGTAGCGCAGGAATTTCTGGACGAACGAGGCCCGCGGATCGACCGGGACGCTGGCCTCGACCGCGGACGGGCAGAACGGCGCGGTCGCGGTGCGGGGCAGCTGATACACGGTCAGCCGACCAGCATCCCCTTGGTCTCGATGAACTTGACGACCTCGGCGAGGCCGTCGTGGGTCTTCAGGTTGCTCATCACGAACGGCCGCGCGCCGCGCATGCGCTTGGTGTCGGCCGCCATCACGTCCAGGTTGGCACCGACGTAGGGCGCGAGGTCGGTCTTGTTGATCACGAACAAATCGCTCTTCGTGATCCCGGGGCCGCCCTTGCGCGGGATTTTCTCGCCGGCGGCGACGTCGATCACGTAGATCGTCAGGTCGCTGAGCTCGGGGCTGAAGGTGGCCGCGAGGTTGTCGCCGCCGCTTTCGATGAAGACGATGTCGGCGTTCGGGAATTTCTCGAGCATGCGGTCGACCGCCTCGAGGTTGATCGATGCGTCCTCGCGGATCGCGGTGTGCGGGCAGCCCCCGGTTTCGACGCCCATGATGCGCTCGGCCTCGAGCGCGCCGGCGACGGTCAGCAGGCGCTGGTCTTCCTTGGTGTAGATGTCGTTCGTGACGACGACGAGGTCATAGGTGTTGCGCATCGCCTTGCACAGCATCTCGACCAGCGTCGTCTTGCCCGAGCCGACCGGGCCACCGACGCCGACGCGCAGCGGCGGGAGTTTGCGGGTGCGGTTCGCGATGGTGTGCAGCGTGCTCATGGCCTGGATTATCAACGGTGAGCATCTTCCCCGATGTACCGCGGGCACGGAGTGTGCAGAATCCCGGCTCATCGCCACCCCTGGATCCGACCATGAACCTGCGCCGTTCCCTGTTGCTCGCGACCGCGTCGCTGTGGCTGCCGCTCGCGGCGCACGCCCAGGAGGCCTTGCGCGTCGTCACCGATGCGACCTTCCCGCCGATGGAGTTCGTGAAGGACGGCAAGCGCACCGGCTTCGACATCGAGCTGACCGAAGCGGTCGGCGCGGCGATGGGCCGCAAGATCGAGTGGATCGACATCGACTTCAAGGGCCTGATCCCGGCGCTCGTCTCCAGGCGCGCCGACCTGGCGATGTCGGCGATCTACATCACCGACGAGCGCAAGAAGGTGGTCGATTTCTCCGACTCGTATTTCGCCGGCGGGCTGGTCGTGCTGACGACCAAGGCCGGGCCGATCAAGACGCTGAAGGACCTGGACGGCAAAAAAGTCAGCGTGCAGGTCGGCACCAAGTCGGTCGGCTTCCTGAAAGACAACTACCCGAAGGTCGAGCGCGTCGAGGTCGAGAAGAACCAGGAGATGTTCAACCTGGTCGAGATCGGGCGCGCCGATGCGGCCGTGACCGGCAAGCCGGCCGCGAAGATCTTCGCGCAGGCCAAGCCGGCGCTGACGGTGCTCGCGGATCAACTGACGACCGAGGACTACGGCATCGCGGTGCGCAAGGACGCGCCGGAGATTCGCGATGCGGTCAACGCGGCGCTGAAGAAGATCCGCGCCGACGGCACCTACGACAAGCTCGTGAACAAGTGGTTCGAATCCGGAAAATGAAGCCCCTCGCCGAACGGGTACGTTCGTCGATCCCCCAGGGGGATGCGGGCCGGCTTGGGAGCGGCCCGGCGCTCGGCCCGCGGACGCGCTGACTCCGCGCGTCGATGGAACTCGATTTCTCACCGGTCTGGGCCGGCTGGCCCGACCTGCTGCGCGGGGCGCGCGCGACGATCGAGGTCACCGCGGCCGCGCTCGGGCTGGGGTGCGTGCTCGGGTTGTTCGGTGGCCTGGGTCGGCTCGATCCGTCGCGCCGGCTGGCGTACGGGATCGCGAGCGGCTACGTGCTGCTGATCCGCGGCACGCCGCTGCTGGTGCAGCTCTTTTTGCTGTTCTTCGGGCTGCCGCAGTTCGGCATCGTGCTGCCGGCGTTCGCGTGCGGCGTGCTCGGGCTCGGGCTGTACTCGGGCGCCTACGTGTCGGAGATCGTGCGCGGCGCGATCCAGTCGATCGACCGCGGCCAGGTGCTCGCGGCGCGCTCGCTCGGAATGACCGAGCGCCAGGTGATGCGCGAGGTGATCCTGCCGCAGGCGCTGGTGCGGATGATTCCGCCGCTGGGCAACGAGTTCATCGCGCTGATCAAGAACTCGGCGCTGGTGTCGCTGCTGACGATCCCCGACCTGATGCACGAGGGCC
>DASYCA010000216.1:0-7516 GCA_036500445.1 Burkholderiaceae bacterium
TCGCGGGAATGGTCCACGCGGTCGTGGTCCAGATCACCGCGAACGCGCTTTTATTCAGCGAGGGCAGGCCGAACGCGGCGGCGAGCTGGGCCGGGTCGGCCGCTAGAAAGCCGACGTCGACCGTCTGCGATTTCTTGTCCGCGTACTCGATCTCGAACTCGGCCAGCGAGGAGCCGCAATCGAAACACCAGTAGACCGGCTTCAGCCCGCGATAGACGAAGCCGCGTTCGATGATCTTCTTCAGCGCGCGGATCTCGTTGGCCTCGTTGCCGAAGTCCATCGTGCGGTACGGGTGCTGCCAATCCCCGAGCACGCCGACGCGCTGGAAATCGGCCATCTGCTGCGCGATCTGCTCGGTCGCATAGGCGCGGCTCTTGGCCTGCACCTCGGCGCGGCTCAGCGTGCGGCCGAAGGTCTTTTCGATCTGGTTCTCGATCGGCAGGCCGTGGCAATCCCAGCCGGGCGTGTAGCGGGCGTCGAAGCCGGCGAGCTGGCGCGCCTTGACGATCATGTCCTTCAGGATCTTGTTCGCGGCGTGGCCGACGTGCAGCGTGCCGTTGGCGTACGGCGGGCCGTCGTGCAGCACGAAGCGCGGGCGGTTCACCCGGGCGTCGCGCAGCTGCTGGTAGACGCCCTGGTCGGCCCAGTCCTTGACCCAGCCCGGCTCGCGCTTGGGCAGGTCGCCGCGCATCGGGAAGGCGGTGTCGGGCAGGTTCAGCGTGGCGCGGTAATCGGTGGTGGACATGGCGTTGGCGTGGTGAATTCGGTGGTGAGCTCGCTGGTGCGGCGCATCGCGCGCTCGAGGCGCCCGCGGGGCGCGGGCGGCGCAGGTCGGGCAGGCCGGAGTCGGGACTCGGGGCCCGTCAAATAATTCGGTCGCGGCTGGTCTGGCGCTGCTCGGCGGCGTGCTGGGCGAGGAACGCGCGCGCGTCGGCGACGTCCTTCTGGATCGCGGCCGTCAGCGCCGGCAGCCCCTCGTAGCGGGCTTCGTCGCGAAGTTTGTGCAGCAGTTCCACGCGCACGAGTTTACCGTAGCCCCCTTCGGGGCCGAGCGCGGCGGGCCATTCGAGGCAAAACACCTCCAGCAGCACGCGGCCGCTGTCGTCCACCGTCGGGCGCCGGCCGAGGCTTGCGACGCCGTCGATCGGCGCGGGCTGCAGGCCGTGGACGCGCACGGCGTAGATGCCCAGCGCGGCTGGCTTCGGGTGCGGGAAGCGCAGGTTCAGCGTGCGAAAGCCGTCGGCGCGGCCGGGGCCGCTTTCGCCCAGGCTGCGGCCGAGCTTCTTGCCGTGCACGACGTGGCCGCTGATGCTGTAGGGGCGACCCAGCAGGGTGGCGGCGCGCGCCATGTCGCCGCCGGCGAGCGCCTCGCGCACCGCCGAGCTGGAGACGCGCAGGCCGCGCACCTCGTAGCTGTTCATGCGCGCGACGTCGAAGCCGGCGCGCTGGCCGGCGGCGTCCAGCATCGCGTAGTCGCCGGCGCGCTTGGCGCCGAAACGAAAATCGTCGCCGACCAGCACGTAGCGGGTGCCCAGGCCGCGGACCAGCACGTCGTCGATGAAGTCCTGCGGCGACTGGCTCGCGAACGCGCGGTCGAAGCGCAGCACGACGGCCTGGTCGATGCCGCAGCGTTCGAGCTCGCTGAGCTTGTCGCGCAAGGTCGCGATGCGGGCCGGCGCGAGCTCGGGCTTGCCGGCGACGGCGGCGAAGTAGTCGCGCGGGTGCGGCTCGAAGGTCATCGCGCAGGAGGGCAGGCCGCGGTGCCGGGCCTCGGAGGTCAAGAGCGCGAGCATCGCCTGGTGGCCGCGGTGCACGCCGTCGAAGTTGCCGATGGTCAGCGCACAGGCGGGCGCGATGCCGGGATGGTGGAAGCCGCGAAACACTTGCATAGCCGGCCATTATCGGCGGCCGTGCCGTTCTTCATCGGCGCGCTCACTTCGCCGCTGTCGCCGCCATCAGCACGCCGGCGGCGGCGGGCTGCTGCGTCTGGCGGGCGATCTCGAGCGCGGTCAGGCCGCGGTCGTCGCGCAGCTCGGTCTTCGCGCCGTGCGCCAGCAGCAGCTTGACGACCTCCGGGTGGCCCTGGCCGGCGGCCCACATCAGCAGCGTCAGGTGGTGTTCGTCCAACTGGTCGATGTCGATGCCGCTGGCCAGCAGCGCCTCGACGACGGCCGCGTGGCCGAGACCTGCGGCGTAGTACGCGGCCGACTTGTTCATCCGGTCGGTCGGCGCCGACGGGGCGCCCGCGGCGAGCAGCCGCTTCACGAGCTCGGCGTTGCCGGCGTAGCTCGCGGCGATCAGCGGCGTCACGCCTTCGAGCGAGGGCGTGGCGATCTGCGCGCCGTGGCGCATCAGCAGCTCGGCCAGCGGCAGGTCGCCTTTCTCGCAGGCGATCAGCAGCGCGGTCTTGCCGACGCGGTTGCGCGACTCGATCACCGCGCCCTGGGCCAGCACGCGCTCGACCGCCTTCTGGTCGCCCTGGCGCGCGGCGACCAGCAGTTGCGCGTTCAGGTTCGGGTTGGTCTCGGCCTGGGCCAGCGCGCCGCTCATCGCCAGGCCGGCGGCGAGTGCGCACAAGCCCTGCAGCAGCGAGCGCGGCGAGCGGCGGGGCGTGGTCTTCATGGCGGTCCTTCGAACAACATGCTGCGCTGCAGCGTAAGAAATGATTTGCAGTTGTGAGCAATATCGCTACGCTCGTGCTGCTCGGTGCATTGTGTCAACAGTCGCCGGGCGGACGCCAGCCCGGGTGAATCCGAGGCAGCGCCTAAACAACCAGAACCAGGAGACATCGATGACAGCACGAAGACTCGGAACGGGTACATGGGTCGTGACGGCGGTGGCCGCGGCGCTCTATGCGATGGGGGGTGCGGCCTACGGGCAGGCCGAGATCGCGGGCCAGGCGGGCGCGACGGGTGCGCCGGTGCCGAAAAGCATTTCGGTCTCGCAGAGCCAGCTCGACGCGGCCGACAACGACGCGAACAACAACCTGCACTCGAACACGAACTACGCGCAGACCCGGTACTACCCGGCCAAGCAGATCGACACGTCCAACGTCTCGAAGCTGCGCCCGGCGTTCCAGTTCCAGACCGAGGTCCTCGAGTCGATGGAGACCGCGCCGATCGTCGTCGACGGCATCATGTACATCACGACCTCGTACAACCACGTCTACGCGCTGGACGCCGTGACGGGCAAGGAGTTCTGGCACTACAAGCACAAGATGGGCGCGGTCACGACGTATTGCTGCGGCCCGAACAACCGCGGCGTCGCGGTGATGGGCGACCGGCTCTACATGGGCACGCTGGACGCCAAGCTGGTCTCGCTCGACGCGAAGACCGGCAAGGTGCTGTGGGCGACGCAGATCGCCGACCCCGAGGCCGGCTACTCGGAGACGATGGCGCCGGTCGCGGTCAACGGCAAGATCCTGATCGGCACGAACGGCGGCGAGTACGGCATCCGCGGCTTCGTGAAGGCCTACGACGCGAAGGACGGCAAGCTGCTGTGGACCTTCAACACGGTGCCCGACAAGGGCAGCGAAGGGGTCTGGGCCGTCAACGACGCGACCGGGCGCAACATGCACCGCGACATCGCCGCCGAGAAGGCCGCGCTCGCGAAGAATTCCGACTTCTACAAGACGCTGGGCGGTGGCGTCTGGATGGCGCCGGCGATCGACAAGGAAAGCAACACCGCGTTCTTCGTCGTCGGCAACCCGAGCCCCGACCTGTACGGCGCCGAGCGCCCGGGGGACAACCTCTACACCGATTCGATCGTCGCGGTCGACCTGAACACCGGCGCCTACAAGTGGCACTTCCAGTACGTCTCGCACGACATCTGGGACCTGGACGCCGTCTCCCCGGTGATCCTGACCGAGGCCGCCGGCAAGGACGGCAAGATGCGCAAGGTCGCGATCCACGGCGGCAAGACCGGGCACATCTACGTGCACGACCGCGCGACCGGCGAGCTGATCCGTTTCAGCGAGGCGATGATCCCGCAGGAGAACATGTGGGTGCTGCCGACCAAGGACGGCGCGCGCATGCTGCCGGGCGCCAACGGCGGCGTCGAGTGGAGCCCGATGGCGATCAACCCGACGCTGCGCCTGGCCTACGCGGCGAACCTGCACCAGCCGATGACGTACCACGTCGAGGACGCCAAGTACCCGGGCGGCAAGCTCTGGCTCGGCGGCGCGTTCAAGGTGATCGCGAGCGAGAAGCAGTGGGGGCGGCTGTCGGCCGTGAACCTGGACACCGGCAAGGTGGCGTGGAAGTTCGACACCGAGCAGCCGCTGATCGGCGGCGTGCTGGCGACCGCCGGCGGGCTCGTCTTCAACGGCGAGAGCAACGGCCTGTTCCGCGCCTTCGACGCCGCCAGCGGCAAGATGCTGTGGGAGTACCAGTGCGGCGCCGGCGTCAACGCGCCGGCGGTGTCGTACACGGCCGGCGGCAAGCAGTACGTGGCGGTCGCGGCGGGGGGCAACAACCAGGTCGACTCCAAGCGCGGCAACACCGTCGTCGTGTTCGCGCTGCCTTGAGCTTGGGCGCCCGCTTGATGTCGAAGCGGCGCCTGGCCGCGGGCTTGCTGGCCGGTTCGGCAGCGCTCGCGGCCCACGCACAGGACGCGGTGCCGGCCAAGGCGGCGGTCTGCGCCGCCTGCCACGGGCCGGAGGGCAAGTCGACGCAGCCGGCGTATCCGATCCTGGCCGGGCAGAGCGCGCGCTACATGTATCTGGAGCTGCGCGATTTCCAGGAGGGCCGGCGCACCAACGAGCAGATGACGCCGATGGTCGCCGGGATGACGCGCGACGAGATGCGCGACCTGGCGGACTACTTCTCCAAGCAGAAGCCCGCGCCGCAGACCTACCCGGCCGACCCGGCGAAGGCCGCGCTCGGCAAGGCCAAGGCCGACGAGACCTTGTGCACGATGTGCCACCTCGGCGGCTTCGCCGGGCAGAACGAGGTGCCGAAGGTCGCCGGCCAGCACTTCGACTACATCGTCAAGCAGCTGAGCGACTTCAAGGCGCGCACGCGCACCAACGACGCCGGCAGCATGACCAGCGTCGCGAACACGCTGAGCGCGCAGGACATCGAGAACCTCGCGAACTACCTGGTGGGGCTTTGATCCGGGCCGGAAGGATTCAGGTACGCTCGACGATCCGAATCGAGACAAGAGCCCCGTCATGAGAGATTTCCCCGCCCGCGAAAAACTTGACATCACCGAGAAGGTGGCGCGCTACCTCGTCGTCGCCGGCACGCTGGACAAGAACTCGCCGGCGGAGGACTACGACGTCGCCAACGAGCTGAGCCTGGAGCTGGCGATGCTGTTGCCGGCCTCGATCTACCGTGCAATGGTCGAGGCCGCGATGCACCCGGACGGCAAGCTGAACCCCGGCGTCGTCGCGGTGATGATGCGCAAGGAGCTGATGGCGGTCACCGCCGAGCCCGATCTGCTGCCCGAGCAGGTCGCGTTCCACACGCTGGGCGCGCCGGCGCCGAAGCCGCGAAGCAAGGCGCATTGAGGTCGCCGAGCACCGCGCCCGGCCCGCTCAGCCAGCGCCATTGCCCCGGCTGCAGATCCTCGGGCAACGCGAGCACCCCATAGCGGCTGCGGTGCAATCGCTGCACCGTGTTGCCCGTCGCCGCGACCATGCGCTTGACCTGGTGGTACTTGCCTTCGAGCAAGGTCATCCGCAGCGTGTGCTCGCCGGTGCGTTCGCACTCGGCCGCGCGCACCGGCAGCGGGTCGTCGTGCAGCACGACGCCGCGTTTCAGTTCATCGACCTGCTCGTCCGTCACCGGCTCGATCGCCTCGATCTCGTAGACCTTGGGCACGTGCTTCTTCGGCGAGGTCAGCCGGTGGATCAGCGCGCCGTCGTCGGTCATCAGCAGCAGGCCCGTGGTGTCCTCGTCGAGCCGGCCGACCGGCTGCAGGCCGCGCACGCGCAGCGGCGGCGGCAGCAGGCTCATCACGCTCGGGTGGTGCTTGGGCTTTTGCGAGCACTCGTAGCCGGCCGGCTTGTTCAGCAGCACCAGCGCCTTCGCGAAATACGGCCAGGCCTCGCCGCGGACCGTGAAGCTCAAGCCCTCGGGCGCGACCTCGAACCACGGGTCGTCGCAGACCGCGCCGTGCAGCGCGACATGGCCGGCGAGGATCAGGCCCTCGCACTCGCGCCGCGCGCCGAAGCCTTGGGAGAACAACACCTGGGACAACTTCATGGCCGAGGTTCTACCGCATCCTGGTGGTCAGCCGCTCACTTCCACGCGAATTCGGGCTGGTCGAAGTGCGCGACGCGGGTCGGCCGGCCCGCGATGCAGAGCTCGCGGAACTGGTACAGCGCGGCCGCCGTCGGCGCCGCGATCCAGGTCTCGCCGACCGGCATGCGCAGCACCGGCCGGTCTGCGTCGGGGCCGGCCTCCAGCAGCGGCGCGTCGTCGCGCATGAATTCGTCGATCGGGATGCGGTGGATCGAGCTGACCTCGGCGGGGTTCGGGCGCATCTCGCGCGCCGGCCCGGCCCAGACGACGACCGGCGTGATCACGTAGCCGGAGCGTGTCACGTAGTCGTCGAGCCGGCCGAGGACGGCGCCGGGTTCGAGCTGCAGGTGTACTTCCTCGGCGAGCTCGCGCAGCGCCGCCTGCTCGGGCGTTTCGCCGGCATCGATGCGGCCGCCGGGCAGCGCCCATTGGCCGGCGTGGCTGCGCAAGTGCTCCGAGCGGCGCGTCAGAATCAGCGCCGGGCGCGTGCTCCAGGTCTCGGGGCGGGGCAGCGTGGCGAGGCCGGCGCCGAAGCCTTCCTCGCTGACCGCCACCGCCACCGCCGCGGCGCGGTGCGCGTGGTCGCCCACCGCGCGCCGCTCGAAGCCGTGCAGGTGGGCGAGGATGCGCTCGCGCAGGGACGAGGACAACGGCGGCCGGCTTGTTCGCTCGCGTGGTTTCGCGCGACGTCGCCTTACTTCGCCATCGCCTTGTCGGTCACCGCGTGGGTCCAGGCCGCTTCGCCCGGGTCCTTCTTGATGACCGGGTCGCTGCCGCCGGCGAGCAGCACCTTGACCGTGCGCGTGTAGGCGGCCGGGTCGAGCACGCCCATCTTCGGCGTGCCGGCGGTCGTGATCAGCTTCGCGACGTTCTCGAGCTGGCGCTTTTGCACCGCGGCGGTCGAGCCGCCGGAGGTGTCGGCGGCCAGCACGATCTTCACGGCCTCGTCCTGGTTCTTGATCGCGTACTCCCAGCCCTTGATCGAGGCCTTCACGAACTTCGCCAGCTTCGCGACGTAGGCCGGGTCCTTCAGGTCGGGTTCGCGGGCATAGAGACCGTCCTCGAGCGTCGCGACGCCCTGGTCCTCGTACGGGAAGGTGACGAGATCGGCCGGCTTCACGCCGGCGTCGATCACCTGCCAGTACTCGTTGTAGATCATCGTCGAGATGCAGGCGGCCTGGTTCTGCAGCAGCGGGTCGACGTTGAAGCCCTGCTTGAGCACCTTCACGTCCGGGTTCGCGCCGCTGGTCTTCAGCCCGAGCGTGCCCATC
>DASYCA010000217.1:0-7961 GCA_036500445.1 Burkholderiaceae bacterium
CTTGGGGAGCTTTTCGAGCAGCTGGCGCGGGAACTGGGTGCGCTCGCGGATCAGCACCAGCACGTCGGCATCTCGCAGCCGCACCGACAGCTGGCCGATGCCCTTGACGGTGTTGGTGAAGACCTTCGCGTTCAGCTGCTCCATCACGGTGGCGCACTTGAGTTTGCGCACCGCGTCCTGGTAGTCGTCGAGGATGATGATGTTCACGGGTGTGAGAGTCGGTCCGGGTCGCGTGGGGTCGATTGTGCACGTGTGTGCTTCGACGTGTGCCAAGGCGCGCTTATGCGGTTGTGGTTAGCATCCGCGCTTCTTATTCATTTTCCGCAGGAGACAACCCCATGTCCATCACGATGCATTCGGCCAGCGTGCCGATCTTTGTTCGCATGCTCAACAATGTCGGCGTCTGGTTCGACAAGGCCGAGGCGCACGCCGCGGCGAAGAAGTTCGACAGCTCGGTCTACCTGAGCGAGCGCCTCGCGCCCGACATGTTGACGCTGACCAAGCAGATCCAGATCGCCTGCGACACGGTCAAGTTCTGCGTCGCGCGCCTGGCCGGCGTCGAGTCGCCGAAGTTCGAGGACACCGAGACCACGCTGGCCCAGCTGCGCGAGCGCATCAACGCGACGATCGCCTACGCCAAGTCGATCCCGGCCGCGCAGATCGACGGCAGCGAGGCGCGCGACATCTCGATGCCGCGCCGCGACGGCACGATCGTGATGAAGGGCGAGGACTACCTGAAGCACTTCGCGCTGCCGAATTTCTTCTTCCACCTGACGACGACCTACGCGCTGCTGCGCGCCAACGGCGTGGACGTCGGCAAGATGGACTTCCTGGGCGCGCCGAAGTCCTGATCGGCGCCGGCCGGGGCCGGCAAGAGCGTATCGAGCACGTACCGTTCAGTACGGAATCCGCTTGGGAGAACCGCTACCATTCCGGCTCACCGAGAAAGTAGCCATGCTCGAAGCAGTCTCTTTACCCGCCCTCGGCACCGGCGGCCCCCGCCGATTCCTCGGGGCGCGCTCTCGCTTGCCGCTTGCGCTTGCGTTCGCGCCCGCGCTGTTGATCAGCGCCTGCGCCGTCGGCCCCGATTTCAAGGTGCCCGAGCCGCCCGCGGCGGCCGCGAGCGCGAGCGGCTACACCCCGGCACCGGTCGCCGCGCAAAGCGCGTCGGCCCCCGGCACCGGCGGCGCCTCGCAACACCTGGCCTCGGGCGCCGACATCCCGGCCGAATGGTGGACGCTGTTCCACTCCGACCCGCTCGATCAGCTGATCCGCGCCGCGCTCGCGCAAAGCCCGACGCTCGCGTCGGCCCAGGCCGCGCTGCGCCAGGCGCAGGAGAGCTACAACGCGCAGTCGGGCTCGCTGCTGTACCCGAGCGTCGGCGCGCAGCTCGGTGCCACGCGCCAGCGCAACACCAGCCCGGTCGGGCTCGGGCTGGCCGACTACAACCTCTACAACGCCGGCATCAGCGTCTCCTACGGGCTGGACGTGTTCGGCGCGAACCGCCGCACGCTGGAAGCGGCCGGTGCGTCGGTCGACGTCCAGCGCTACCAGGTCGAGGCCGCCTACCTGACGCTCGTCTCCAACGTCGTCACGACCGCGATCCGCGAGGCCTCGCTGCGCGCGCAGCTGCAGGCCACGCTGGACGTCCTCGCGCTGCAGGAGAAGCAGCTCGGCGTCGTCGACGCGCAGTTCAACGCCGGCGCGATCGCGCGCACCTCGGTGCTGCTGCAGCGCACGCAAGTCGCGCAGACGCGCGGAACGGTGCCGGCGCTGGAGAAAGCGCTCGGCCAGACGCGCCACCAGCTGTCGGTGCTGGTCGGCAAGCTGCCGAGCGAGCTCGGCATCCCCGAGTTCCATCTCGATTCGCTGAGCCTGCCCGAGGAGCTGCCGGTCAGCCTGCCATCGACGCTGGTGCGCCAGCGGCCCGACGTGCGCGCCGGCGAGGCGCTGCTGCACGTCGCGAGCGCGCAGATCGGCGTCGCGACGGCGGCCCAGTACCCGCAGTTCAACCTGAGCGCCAGCCTGGGCAACGAGGCCTTCACGCCGCGCGACCTGTTCGACGCCGCCGGCCGGATCTGGAGCTTCGGCGCCAACGTCACCGCGCCGATCTTCAACGGCGGCGCGCTGAGCGCGAGAAAGCGCGCCGCGGTCGCGGCCTTCGACGAGGCCCAGGCGAACTACCAGTCGACCGTGCTCGGCGCGTTCCAGAACGTCGCCGACGCGCTGCGCGCGATCGATTCGGACGCCAGCGCGCTGCGCACCCAGGCCGAGGCCGCGGCGCTGGCACGCGAATCGCTCGACCTGTCGACCAGCCAGTACAAGTTCGGCGCGATCAGCTACCTGGCGCTGCTGGACGCCCAGCGCATCGACCAGCAGACCCGCATCACGCTGGTCCAGGCCCAGGCGCAGCGCTATGCGGACACCGCCGCGCTGTTCCAGGCGCTGGGCGGCGGCTGGTGGAACCGCCAGGCGCTGGCCGATGCCTCGACCCCGAAATAACGCCCGACGACGGCTATTCAAAGCAGAACAACGAGGGATTTCATGACCAAGCGAATGTTCATCATGCTGGGAGGCGTGCTGATCCTGATCGCCGCACTGGCGTTCGGCTTCTACCTCCACATCAAGACCCTGATCGCGAGCGCGCCGAAACCGACGCCGCAGACCGTCTCGACGATCAAGGCGCAGACGCTCGAGTGGCAGCCGGCGCTCGCGTCGGTCGGCACCGTCACGCCGGTGCGCGGCGTCGACGTGACGACCGAGATCGCCGGGCTGGTGCGCACGATCGCGTTCAAGTCGGGCCAGGAGATCAAGGCCGGCGCGCTGCTGGTGCAGCTCAACGCCGACTCCGACGTCGCGCAGCTGAACGCGCTGCAGGCCTCGGCCGATCTGTCGGCGACGACGCTCAAGCGCGACCAGCAGCAGCTCAGCGCGCAGGCGATCAGCCAGGCCCAGGTCGACAACGACCTGGCCGACCTGAAGAGCAAGCGCGCGCTGGTCGCGCAGCAGGCCGCGCTGGTCGCGAAGAAGACGATCCGCGCGCCGTTCAGCGGCCGCCTGGGCATCACGACCGTGAACCCGGGCCAGTACCTGAACCCGGGCGACAAGATCGTGACCCTGCAGACGATCGACCCGATCTATGTCGATTTCTCGCTGCCGCAGAAGCAGCTCGGCGGCCTGATGGTCGGGCAGGTCGTGAACATCACGACGGACGCGTTCGGCGCCGAGGTCTTTGCCGGCAAGCTCACCGCGATCAGCCCGAAGGTCGACCCGGCGACGCGCAACGTGCAGGTCGAGGCGACGGTCGCGAACCCGCAGCGCCGGCTGCTGCCGGGGATGTTCGCGCGCGCGAACGTCGAGGTCGGCGAGAAGAAGAAGTACCTGACCTTGCCGCAGACCGCGCTGACCTACAACCCGTACGGCTCGACCGTGTTCATCCTGATTCCGGCCGGCAGCAAGCCGCCGGCGGCCGCCGGCTCCGGCGCGGCGTCGGGTGCCAGCGCGGCCGCACCGGTCGCGGCCGCGCCGCCGGCGAGCAGCGCGTCGGGCGCCGGCCTGGTCGCGCAGCAGGTGTTCGTGACGACCGGCGAGACGCGCGGTGACCAGGTCGCGATCCTGACCGGGATCACCGAAGGCCAGGAGGTCGTGACCAGCGGCCAGATCAAGCTGAAGAACGGCACCGCGGTGGTGGTCGACAACTCGGTCCAGCCCGCGAACAGCCCGAACCCGACGCCGCAGGAAAAGTAGGGCGACCGATCATGAACTTCACCGACATCTTCATCAAGCGGCCCGTGCTCGCCATGGTGGTGAGCCTTTTGATCGTCGTGCTCGGCCTGCGCTCGCTGCAGAGCCTGCCGGTGAACCAGTTCCCGCGCACGCAGAACGCGGTCGTGACGATCTCGACGACCTACTTCGGCGCCGACGCGCAGACCGTCGCCGGCTTCATCACGCAGCCGCTCGAGTCGGCCATCGCGCAGGCCCAGGGCATCGACTACCTGTCGTCCAGCAGCAGCAGCGGCGTCTCGACGATCACCGCGACCTTGCGCCTGAACTACGAGGCCAATCGCGCGCTGACCGAGATCAGCACCCAGGTCAACTCGGTCAAGAACCAGCTGCCGGTGCAGGCCCAGACGCCGGTGCTGACGGTCGCGACCGGCCAGACGACCGACGCGATGTACATGGGCTTCTACAGCGACACGCTGCCCACCAACAACGTCACCGATTTCCTGTCGCGCGTCGTCAAGCCCAAGCTCGATTCGATCGAAGGCGTGCAGACCGCCGAGCTGCTCGGCGCGCGGCTGTTCGCGCTGCGCGCGTGGCTGGACGCGGGCAAGATGGCCGCGCACGGCGTGACCGCGGCCGACGTCAGCGCGGCGCTGGCGAGCAACAACTACCTGGCCGCGCTCGGCTCGACCAAGGGCCAGATGGTCACGGTGCCGCTGACCGGCGGCACCGACCTGCACTCGGTCGACGAGTTCAAGCAGCTCGCGGTGAAACAGGTCGGCGATTCGATCGTGCGGCTCGAGGACGTCGCGACCGTCACGCTCGGCTCCGAGAACTACGATTTCAATGTCGCGTTCAGCGGCGTGCGCTCGGTCTTCATCGGCATCAAGGTCGCCCCCGAGGCGAACATCCTGGATGTCGCGAAGCGCGTGCGCACCGCCTTCCCCGAGCTGCGTGATCAACTGCCGACCGGCCTGGTCGGCGAGATCGTCTACGACTCGACCGACTTCATCAACACCTCCATCGTCGAGGTCGTGAAGACGCTGGTCGAGGCGCTGCTGATCGTCACGGTCGTGATCTTCCTGTTCCTCGGCAGCTTCCGCGCGGTCGTGGTGCCGGTGATCGCGATGCCGCTGTCGCTGATCGGCACCTTCTTCGTGATGCTGATGTTCGGCTACTCGATCAATTTGCTGACCCTGCTCGCGCTGGTGCTGGCGATCGGGCTGGTGGTGGACGACGCGATCATCGTGGTCGAGAACGTCGACCGCCACATGAAGGAGGGCCAGACGCCGATGCAGGCCGCGCTGATGGCCGCGCGCGAACTCGGCAGCCCGATCATCGCGATGACGGTGGTGCTGATCGCGGTGTACGTGCCGATCGGCTTCCAGGGCGGCTTGACCGGGGCGCTGTTCACCGAATTCGCGTTCACGCTGGCCGGCTCGGTCGCGGTCTCCGGCGTCGTCGCGCTGACCTTGTCGCCGATGATGTGCTCGCGCTTCTTCAAGCCCTCGCAGGACGAAGGCAAGTTCGCGAAGACGATCGACCACCTGTTCGAGAAGGTCCGCGGCACCTACCAGCGCATCCTGCGCAGCCTGCTCGGCACCTACCCGGTGCTGATCGTGATGGGCGTGATCCTGATCGTGCTGCTGGCGATCATGTTCAAGATGTCCAAGTCGGAGCTCGCGCCGGAAGAAGACCAGGGCATCGTCGTGTCTCAGGTCGTCGGCCCGCCGACCGCCACCTCCGACCAGATGCAGACCTACGCCGATCAGATCTACAAGATCGCGCACCAGATGCCGGAGTACAGCCAGATGTTCCAGATCACCGGCGTGCCGACGGTGAACTCGGGCATCGGCGGCGTGCTGGTCAAGGACTGGGGCCAGCGCACGCGCAGCGCGCACGAGATCCAGCAGGACCTGCAGGCGCGCTGGAACAAGGTCGCGGGCGGCCGGGTCGCGGCGTTCCAGTTCCCGCCGCTGCCGGGCGCCTCCGGGCTGCCGGTGCAGTTCGTGATCACCACCACCGAGCCGTTCGAGAACCTGAACACCGTGGCGCAAGAGGTGATGGCCAAGGCGCAGGCCTCGGGCAAGTTCTACTTCCTGGACGCCGACCTGAAGATCGACAAGCCGCAGGCGACCGTGGTGGTCGACCGCGACAAGATCAGCGCGCTCGGGATGACGCAGCAGGACGTCGGCAACGCGCTCGGCGCGGCGCTGGGCGGCGGCTACGTCAATTACTTCTCGATCGCCGGGCGCTCGTACAAGGTCATCCCGCAGGTGCTGCAGGTCGACCGGCTGAACCCGAGCGAGGTGCTGAACTTCTACATCCGCACGCCGGCCGGCACGATGATCCCGGCCAGCACGGTCGCGCACGTGAAGTACGACGTCGTGCCGGAGTCGATCAACCGCTTCCAGCAGCTGAACTCGGCAACGATCTCCGGCGTCTCGGGCGTGTCGCAAGGCGAGGTGCTCGATTTCATGCGGCAGACGGTCAAGGAGGTCGCGCCCAGCGGCTACACGGTCGATTATTCGGGCGCGTCGCGCCAATTCATGCAGGAGTCGGGCGGCTTCCTGGTGACGATGGCGTTCGCGGTGATCATCGTGTTCCTGGCGCTCGCGGCGCAGTTCGAGAGCTTCCGCGACCCGGTCGTGATTCTCGTGTCGGTGCCGCTGGCGCTGTTCGGCGCGATGGTGTTCATCTTCCTCGGCTTCGCGTCGATGAACATCTACACCGAGGTCGGGCTGGTGACGCTGATGGGGCTGATCAGCAAGCACGGCATCCTGATCGTCGAGGTCGCGAACCACCAGCGCGAGGCGGGCAAGAACAAGCTCGAGGCGATCCTGGAAGCGACCGCGATTCGGCTGCGCCCGATCCTGATGACGACGGCGGCGATGGTGTTCGGCGTGATCCCGCTGGTGATCGCGTCGGGGGCCGGGGCGGCGGGGCGCTATTCGATGGGGTTGGTGATCTTCACCGGGCTGTCGATCGGCACGCTGTTCACGCTGTTCGTGGTGCCGGCGATGTACATGCTGCTGGCGGGCGAGCACGAGGCGGCGCCGGTTCAGCCGGTGCCGCCGGCGGGGGGTGAGGTGTTGGTGAAGTAGGAAGGTCTGCCGTTCGAGGGTCGGAGCGGTCAGCCAACTGCACCGGGTCAGGGCTGCCATCGCGGCGGCTCGAGGAACGGATCCAACGCCCCCGGGATTCAGAGCACGGGTTGGCGTCCGCGGCGCGAATGCCAGAAGGCGACAACGTGAAGGCTGTCGGATTCGACCTTGTAGTAGATGAAGTAACCAACCCGACTGAGGAACAGTCGCCGCACGCCCGGGGTTCGCAAACCCTGGTACTTGGCGCCGATGCCGGGTTGCTCGGCGAGCAAGGCCACGGACTCTCCGAAGTCGGCCGCTATGGCGCCAGGAGCAGATGGCCGATGGGTGGCCCACCATTCGGCCGCGCTTCGGACTTGGCTCGCAGCGCGGGCCGAGATCTTGACCTGCAATGGCAGGATCAGCCTTGCTTGGGCAGCGAGAGCAGCAGGTCTTCCAGAGTTACATACTCACCGCACTCGATCTCGGCCATCGCCGCGAGGAGTTCGTCCTCTTGAGCTTCGGTCAACGAAAAGCTCTCGTCGGCGCCCCGAGTGACCACCGCCACGACGGCGCCTTCGGCGAGGGAAACACCTTCCAGGACGATCTTGCCGTTGATGACTGTGCCCGTTGCGACTTGCATGGTGCGAATAGTAACGTGGCTGAGCTGCGTGCCGTCTGACGCCATGTGCCTTGGCCGCAGCGCGCTTTGCTCTTAGACCTGACCGAACAACACCTTGCGCTGCGGCGTGTAGTGCCACCACGGCGCCGCCTGCGCGCCGCGCATGAAATCGGTCGCGGCCATGAAGGTGTCGAGCACGCACGGGTCCTGGCGCTGGCCGGTGGCGGCGCAGAGCTTCATGTAGAGGACGAACGCGTCCTTGCCGCGCAGGTCAGCGGGATATTCGATGCCGATCAGCCGCAGGTTCTCGGCCAGCGACGGGCCGATGTTGGGCAGTTGCTCGAGCGCGTGGCACTCGGCGGCGCTCGCGGCCTTCGGGGACTTGATCGCGGCCATCCTGCGCTCCTCGTCTAGAACATCATGTTGTTGCGGATCAGCCCGACGGCCAGGCCCTCGAGCTCGAACTGGAGCTCGCCCGCATCGCCGCCGGTGGTCACGATGATGGTCTGGAAGTCGGGGTTCTCGGGGATCAG
>DASYCA010000218.1:0-5631 GCA_036500445.1 Burkholderiaceae bacterium
CGCGCCGGCGCCGGCGCGCTGCATCGCCTCGACGACGAGCTGCAACTCGCCGCGCGGCTCGTACACGCCGACGCGGCCGCGCAGCTCGACGAGCTGGCCGTCGACCGGCGTGAAGCCGAGCAGGCCCGCGGCGCGCCGGAACATCGCGCAGCGGATCAGCGCGGTGCCGCCGTCGGCGTCCTTCAGGTTGAAGTAGCAGTGGCCGCTGCCGGCGCGCGTGAAGCCCGAGATCTCGCCGCGCACGGTGCACGCCCCGATGCCGGCGCCGATCAGGTCGGCGACTTCGCGCACCAGCGTGGCGACGCCCCACACGGCGCGTCGCGGCCCCGACACGGAACTCTCAATCATCCGCAAACCCAACACCGGCGCGGGCTCGGAACTCCACAATCGCGCGCACCAAGGGCTGGGCTGGCAGGTTGCACGTCACACGCGCGTCACAATTACGCAAGCCATTGATTTTCAAGGATTTTTGCCTGCTCAAAAGTTAAGCAATCTGTCGCGAGCCCCGCCATTTCGCGGCTTTGCGGCGAGTCGCGCCCGGTTGCCCACAAAGTTATCCACATCAGCAGTGGATGTCCGAGGGGGCGCAGGACCGGCCGCAAAACGCGCCGCCGCCGGCTGCACGGCGAGCCGCATCGACAAGGGCCGAGTTGAGGCCATAATCGCGCGTCTAAAAATCCCTCGCCGAACCGGTGCGAGGCATCGAAAGGGCCCGTTTGTTTTCGATCATACAAGCCGCTGGCTGGCCGATCTGGCCGCTGCTTATTTGCTCCATCGCCGCCTTCACCCTCGTGCTCGAACGCTTCACCAGCCTGCGCCGGGTGCGGGTGGCGCCGCCGCGCCTGCTCGACGAGGTGATCTCCGTGACCCGGGCCAGCCTGCCGCCGGCCGACGTCGTCAACAAGCTGGCCGACAACTCGGTGCTCGGCGCGGTGCTGGCCTCCGGGCTGCGCACCGTGATCGCCGAGCCGCGCACCAGCGAGGCCGCGCTGCGCGGCGCGTTCGAGTCGGCAGGGCGCGCCGGGGTGCACAAGCTCGAGCGCTACCTGAACACGCTCGGCACGATCGCCTCGGCCGCGCCGCTGCTCGGGCTGATGGGCACCGTGATCGGCATGATCGAGATCTTCGGCTCGCAGGCGCCGACCGGCGGCAACCCGGCCGCCCTCGCCCACGGCATCTCGGTCGCGCTGTACAACACCGCGTTCGGGCTGATGATCGCGATCCCGTCGCTGATGTTCTACCGCTACTTCCGCGGCCTGGTCGACGGCTACACGCTGGACCTGGAGCAGGCCGCCGACCGCCTCGTGCCGCACCTGATGCGCTTCGTCGTCGACCGCCGCAACAGCTGACCCGGGCAGGACCAGGACCTCACCATGGCGATGAACTTCCGCAAGGCCAAGCCCGAGGACCCGGAGATCAACCTGATCCCGTTCATCGACGTGCTGCTGGTGGTGCTGATCTTCCTGATGCTGTCGACGACGTACTCGAAGTTCACCGAGCTGCAGATCACGCTGCCGGTCGCGAACGCGGACAAATCGCGCGACCGGCCGCACGAGATCATCGTCTCGGTCGCGGCCGACGGGCGCTACGCGGTCAACAGCAAGCCGGTCGAAGGGCGCAGCGTCGAGATCCTCGCGGCCGAGCTCACGGCCGCCGCGGGCGGCTCGCCCGACATGGTCGTGATCGTCTCGGCCGACGCGACGGTCGCGCACCAGAGCGTGATCAACGTGATGGATGCGGCGCGCCGCGCGAACCTGCCGCACCTGACCTTCGCGACCCAGACCTCCTCCGGCGGCGATTCGAAATGACGGCTTCCTGAGCCGTCCCGTGCCGATGGCCAGCGCCCAAGGGCTGCAACAGGCATGGGCCGCACGCGGCCCGCTGGCGTCGGCGTTGTGGCCCTTGTCGCGGCTGTTCGGCGCGATCGCGGCGCTGCGGCGCGCCCTCTACCGGATCGGCCTGCTGCGGCAGCAGCGCGTCGCGGCGCCGGTCGTCGTCGTCGGCAACCTGATCGCCGGCGGCGCCGGCAAGACGCCGGTCGTGATGGCAATCGTCGCGAGCCTGCGCGCACGCGGGCACACCCCGGGCATCGTGTCGCGCGGCTACGGCGCGCAGCCGGTCGGCGTGCTCGAGGTCACGCGCGAGACGCCCGCCGCGAACAGCGGCGACGAGCCGCTGCTGCTGCACCTGCGCACCGGCGCGCCGGTCGTGATCGGGCGCGACCGCGTCGCCGCCGCGAAGCAGCTGCTGCAGCGCCATCCCGAGGTCGACGTGGTCGTCAGCGACGACGGCCTGCAGCACCTGCGGCTCGCGCGCGATGCGCAGGTGCTGGTGTTCGACGAGCGCGGCGTCGGCAACGGCTGGCTGCTGCCGGCCGGCCCGCTGCGCGAGCCGCTGCCGCGCGCGGCGCCGGCCCGCACGCTGGTCGTCTACAACGCCCGCGCGGCGTCGACGCCGCTGCCGGGCACGCTCGCGCGCCGCGGCCTCGCCGGCGTCGTCGGCCTGGCCGACTGGTGGGCCGGCCGGGCGGCCTCGATCGACGCGCTGCTCGCGTTGCGTGGCCGGCGCGTGATCGCCGCGGCCGGCATCGCGAGCCCCGAGCGCTTCTTCACGATGCTGCGCGAGCATGGCCTGGCCATCGAGCCGCGGCCGCTGCCCGACCACCACCCGTTCGCCGAATTGCCGTGGCCCGCCGACACCGCCGACGTCGTCGTGACCGAGAAGGACGCGATCAAGCTCGACCCGGCCCGGATCGGCCGCACCCGCGTCTGGGTCGCCCCGCTAGACTTCGCACTCGACGCGGCGTTCGACGCCGCCCTGTTCGCCCTGCTGCCCTTGCCCGGAGGCCGATCCGATGGAAACCCGATTGCTTGACCTGCTCGTCTGCCCGATCTGCAAAGGCCCGCTGGAGCACTTGCGCCCGCCGCTCCAGGAGCAGGTCGAACTCGTCTGCCGCGCCGACGGGCTGGCGTTTCCGGTGCGCGACGGCATCCCGGTGATGCTCGAAGCCGAAGCCCGCGCGCTCGACGCTCCGGCGGCCTGATCCGATGAATTTCACGGTGCTGGTGCCGGCGCGGATGGCGTCCAGCCGCCTGCCCGGCAAGCCGCTCGCCGACATCGCCGGCGAGCCGATGATCGTGCGCGTCGCGAAGCGCGCGGCCTTGTCCGGTGCGAGCCGCGTCGTCGTCGCCGCGGACCACCCCGACATTTTGAAAGCCTGCGCCGACCACGGCGTGACGGCACTGCTGACCCGCGCGGATCACCCGACCGGGAGCGACCGCCTGGCCGAGGCCTGCGAACTGCTCGGCCTGGACGGCACCGACCTCGTCGTCAACGTGCAAGGCGACGAACCGCTGATCGACCCGGGCCTGATCGACGCCTGTGCCGCGCTGCTCGCGCGCCACCCCGACTGCGTGATGAGCACCGCCGCGCACGCAATCGACACCCGCGAGGACCTGGACAACCCCAACGTCGTGAAGGTCGTGCTCGACGCCGCCGGCCGGGCGCTCTACTTCTCGCGCGCGTCGATTCCGTGGTGGCGCGACGCCCGCGCCGCGGGTTCCACCGGCGCCGCCAGCGTTGACCTGCTCGCGAACCCGCACCCGGTGCTGCGCCACATGGGCCTGTACACCTACCACGCCGGCTTCCTGCGGCGCTTCCCGAGCCTGGCCGTCAGCCCGCTCGAGACGATCGAGGCGCTCGAGCAACTGCGCGTGCTGTGGCATGGCCACCGCATCGTCGTTCATGTCAGCGAGCTGCGGCCCGGGCCCGGCGTGGACACGCCCGAGGACCTCGCGCGCGTGCGGGCATTGTTCGGCTGACGGCGTCGGCAGCGGCTTCGGACCGCCATTCTCGGGCGTCACTTTTCGACCCCGTCTGCCCCGAAATTCGGGCGCCGATCCGGGTGTTTTCCCGTCAGCGTCGCGTAGGGGTGTGCATGTTATTCTCGACTCGATTCGCGCGTTAGGGTGGTGTTTGTGCCTGCCCGTCGCGTCGGCCAAGATTCCAAAAACCGAGAGAACGATCCATGAGACTCATCCTGTTGGGCCCGCCCGGCGCTGGCAAGGGAACGCAAGCGGCGTTCATCTGCAAGCAATTCGCGATCCCGCAAATCTCGACCGGCGACATGCTGCGCGCCGCCGTGAAGGCCGGCACGCCGCTGGGCGTGATGGCCAAGAAGGTGATGGACTCCGGTGCGCTGGTCGGCGACGACATCATCATCGGGCTCGTGAAGGAGCGCATCACGCAGCCCGACTGCGCGAACGGCTTCCTGTTCGACGGCTTCCCGCGCACGATCCCGCAGGCCGACGCGATGAAGGCGGCCGGCGTCAAGCTGGACATCGTGCTCGAGATCGACGTGCCGGACGAATCCATCATCGAGCGCATGAGCGGCCGCCGCGTGCACGTGGCCTCGGGCCGCACCTACCACGTCAAGTTCAACCCGCCCAAGGTCGCCGGCAAGGACGACGCGACCGGCGAGGAGCTGATCCAGCGCGCCGACGACGAAGAGGCGACGGTGCGCAACCGGCTCCAGGTCTACAAGGACCAGACCCGCCCGCTCGTCGCCTACTACTCGGACTGGGCCGCCAGCGGCACGCAGGATGCGCCGCGCTACCGCAAGATCAGCGGCACCGGCACCGTCGACGAAATCACCGCGCGCGCGCTCGGCGCCCTGAAATCGTGAACATCGACGGCAAGGTCTTCCTCGTCACCGGCGGCGCCTCGGGCCTGGGCGAAGGCACGGCCCGCATGCTCGTCGCGCACGGCGCCCAGGTCGTGATCGCCGACCTGCAGGCCGATGCCGGCGAGGCGCTCGCTTCGGCCCTCGGCGGCCCGTCGGTCGCCCGCTTCGTGCGCTGCGACGTCAGCCAGGAGGCCGACGGCCAGGCCGCCGTCGCCGCCGCGGTCGCCTTCGGCAGGCTGTTCGGCCTGATCAACTGCGCCGGCATCGCGCCGGCCGCCAAGACCGTCGGCAAGGACGGCCCGCACGCGCTCGCCCTCTTCGCGAAGGTCGTGACCGTCAACCTCGTCGGCAGCTTCAACATGATCCGCCTCGCGGCCGAGGCGATGAGCAAGAACGATCCCGAGCCGACCGGCGAACGCGGCGTCCTGATCTCGACCGCGAGCGTCGCCGCCTACGACGGCCAGATCGGCCAGGCGGCCTACGCGGCCTCCAAGGGCGGCGTCGTCGGCATGACCTTGCCGATCGCGCGCGACCTGGCCCGCAACGGCATCCGCAACATGACGATCGCCCCGGGCATCTTCGGCACCCCGATGCTGTTCAGCATGCCGCAGGACGTGCAGGACGCCCTCGCTGCCGGCGTGCCCTTCCCGAGCCGCCTCGGCAAGCCCGAGGACTACGCGAAGCTGGTGCACCAGATCATCACGAACGACATGCTCAACGGCGAGGTGATCCGCCTCGACGGCGCGATCCGGATGGCGCCGAAGTAACGCTCGGCCGCTCGGGCCTGCGGTCTCGATGGCCGCTGCCGGCGCGTTGCGGTCGTTCGCTAGGTCTGCCTGCGCTCGGGTCGGGACGCGGGGTCGCCGACGTCGTTCAGGGTAGAGCGTTCACTGCGTCGGCGACCCCGCATCCCGCCCCGAGAGTCGAGGCCTTTCACCCGCTCACTG
>DASYCA010000219.1:0-5331 GCA_036500445.1 Burkholderiaceae bacterium
GACCGCCTCGGCGCTGCCCTTCGACGCCGGCGTCGGGCCGGTCGACTCGCCGCCGGACACCATCGGCCCGAACCCGAAGATCGCGCCGGTCGAGAAGAAACTGGTCCCGACCGTGCAGATCGCGCCGGAGCGCGGCTGGCCCGACGGCGGCAAGCCCCACGCGGCCGACGGCGTGGCCGTCAACGCGTTCGCGAGCGGCCTGAAGCACCCGCGCTGGCTGTATGTGCTGCCCAACGGCGACGTGCTGGTCGCGGAGACCAACGCACCGCCCAAGCCCGCCGACGCGAAAGGCATCAAGGGCGAGGTGATGAAGCGCGTTCAGGGCCGCGCCGGTGCCGGCGCCCCGACCGCCAACCGGATCGTGCTGCTGCGCGACAGCGATGGCGACGGCGTCGCCGACACGAAGACCGTCTTCATCGACCATCTGAATTCGCCGTTCGGCATGGCGCTGGTCGGCACGACGCTGTACGTCGCCGACAGCGACGCGATCCTGAAATTCCCGTACCTCGCCGGCCAGACCGCGATCACCGCGCCCGGCACCCGGCTGACCGAGCTGCCGGCCGGCCCGATCAACCACCACTGGACCAAGAACATCGTCGCGTCGGCCGACGGCCGCACGCTCTTCGCGACGACCGGCTCCAACAGCAACGCGGGCGAGAACGGCATCGCGGCCGAGGACGGCCGCGCCGCGATCTACCAGGTCGATCTCGCGACCGGCGACAAGCGCCTGTTCGCGACCGGCATGCGCAACCCGAACGGCATGGCCTGGGAGCCGGTCACCGGCACGCTGTGGACGGTCGCGAACGAACGCGACGAGCTCGGCAACGACTTGGTGCCCGACTACCTGACGTCGGTGCGGCAAGGCGCCTTCTACGGCTTTCCGTACAGCTACTACGGCCAGCACGTCGATGTGCGCGTGAAGCCGCAGCGCCCCGACCTGGTCGCGAAGGCGATCGCCCCCGACTACGCGCTCGGCGCCCACGTCGCGGCGCTCGGCCTCGTCGCCGCGGACACGACCGCGCTGCCGGCGCCGTTCGCGCACGGCATGTTCATCGGCGAGCACGGCTCCTGGAACCGCAAGCCGCCGGTCGGCTACAAGGTGGTGTTCGTGCCGTTCGCGCAGGGCCGCCCGTCCGGCCCGCCGATCGATCTGCTGACCGGGTTCGTGAACCCGCAGGGCGAGGCCTACGGCCGGCCGGTCGGCGTCGCGATCGACCACCAGGGCGCGCTGCTCGTCGCCGACGATGTCGGCAATGCGGTCTGGCGCGCGACCAGCAACGGGCCGCGCACCGCGTCGCGATGAGGGCCGTTCGAGGGCGTGCGAAACTGTCGCGCTGGCTCTTGATGACCCCGATTGAACGACCTCCGCATCCTCTACATCGAAGACAACGCCGAGCTGCGCGAATTCCTGGGCGTCCTGATGCAAGGCGAGGGTCGCGAGATCGTGCTGGGCGCAAGCGCCGAGGAGGCGCTCGCGATCTGCGCGACGCGTGAGTTCGACCTCGTCGTGACCGACGTGAGCCTGCCGGGCCTGTCGGGAACGGAACTGGCGCGCCGCTTGCTGAAGGCCGACCCCGAGCGCTGGATCGCGCTGTGTTCCGGCTACGACTTCGGTTCCGCCACGCGCCAGCTCGGCGTCAACGTGCGCGCGCTGCAAAAGCCCTTCGAGATCGAAGACCTCGACCGCCTGATCGATCAGGTGCGCGCCGCGCGCCGGCGCTGAACGCGGCGGGCCTCAGCGGGCCGTCATCGCGCGCACCTTCTTGGCCAGCACCGCGATCTCGAAGGGCTTGGTCAGGATCTGCATGCCGTGCTCGAGATGGCCGTTGCCGACCGCGGCGTTCTCGGCATAGCCGGTGATGAACAGCACTTTCAATTGCGGCCGCACGACGCGGGCGGCGTCGGCGACCTGGCGGCCGTTCATGCCGCCGGGCAGGCCGACATCGGTGATCAGCAAGTCCACCCGGGCCGCCGATTGCAGGACTTTCAGGCCCGCCGCGCCGTCGCGCACCGCCAGCACGCCATAGCCGGCCTCCTCCAGCACCTCGGCGATCAGCACGCGGATCGCCGGCTCGTCCTCGATCACGAGCACCGTCTCGCCGTCGCCGCTCTCGATCTCCTGCGGCTCGTGCGCGAGTTCCTGCTGCTGCGCATCGCCGACGAAGCGCGGCAGGTACAGACACATCGTCGTGCCCTTGCCGAGCTCGGAGTAGATCCGGACCTGGCCGCCCGATTGGCGCACGAAGCCGTACACCATCGACAGGCCCAGGCCCGTGCCCTGGCCGAGCGGCTTGGTCGTGAAGAACGGATCGAACACGCGCTTGACGACCTCGGGGGACATGCCGGCGCCGGTGTCGCTCACGCACAGCGAAAGGTACTGGCCCGGCGCGAGCTCGCGCGCCGCGGCGGCGCGCTCGTCCAGCCACTTGTTCGCGGTCTCGATCGTCAGGCGCCCGCCCGCGGGCAGCATCGCGTCGCGCGCGTTGATGCACAGGTTCAGCAGCGAGTTCTCCAGCTGCGACGGGTCGATGCGGGTCGGCCACAGGCCGACCGCGCCGACGACCTCGAGCTCGACATCGGGGCCGACCGTGCGGCGGATCAGCTCGGCCATGCTGTTGACGAGCTGGTTCACGTCGGTCGGCTTCGGGTCCAGCGTCTGACGGCGCGCGAACGCGAGCAGCCGCTGCGTCAGCGCGGCCGCGCGCTTGGCCGACTCCTGGCCCATCGCGATGTAGCGCTCCAGGCCCTCGGTCCTGCCCTGGCGCAGGCGCGCCTGCAGCACCTGCAGGCTCGCGCTGATGCTGGCCAGCATGTTGTTGAAGTCGTGCGCGATGCCGCCGGTCAGCTGGCCGACGGCTTCCATCTTCTGGGCCTGGCGCAGGGCCTGCTCGGCCGTCATCAGCTCGAGGGTGCGCGCCTGCACCGTCGCCTCCAGGCGCTCGTTGAGCTCGCGCAGCCGCTGCTCGCTGTCGCGCAGCGCGGTCACGTCGCGCACCACCGCGAGCGTGCCCACCGGCTGGCCGGCCGCATTGCTCAATGCCGAGACGATCGCTTCCACGTGCAGCACGCGGCCGTCCGGCAGGCGGTGGGTCGACACGCCGGCGCGCTGCGGCGCGGGCGTGGCCCCGGCCGCGCCCGGCTCGCTGAAGACGTCCGACTTGTGGCGGCCCAGCACCTCGGAGGAGACGACGCCGTAGCGCCGCTCGGCCGCGGCGTTCAGGTAGATCAGGTGCTCGCCGGCGTCGAACGCGAACACCGCCTCCTCCATCTGGTTCAGCACGTCCTGGCGCAAGCGGTTGGAG
Organism: Burkholderiaceae bacterium; assembly: GCA_036500445.1. Classification (GTDB taxonomy): domain Bacteria; phylum Pseudomonadota; class Gammaproteobacteria; order Burkholderiales; family Burkholderiaceae_C; genus LMDS01. Next base: position 3,303 of record DASYCA010000219.1, read on the forward strand.
GCGAGATGGGCGCTCTCCAGCGTGTAGATCGCACCGTTGACGACGAGCGCGTCGACGTCGCCGGCGTGGATCGAGTCCAGCGTGTCCTGGAGCTCGCGCAGCCGGGTCTTCAGCTCGGCGTTCTCGGCGGCCAGGCGCTTCGCGCGCGTGGCGCGGCCGGGGTCGGCGTCGGGCCCCGGCATCAGCGGCTCCGCATGGCCGGGTCGGGCGCGAGGCCGAGCGACGCGATCAGCCGCCCGGTGTCGGACATGTCGCCGATGAAGCGCCGCTGCGGCAGCGGCAGCAGCCGGATCAGGGTCGGCGACGCGACGACCTGGTCGGCACGCGCCAGCGCGATGTGCTCGGCGATGTCCAGCACCGAGAGCCGGTGCCGGCCCGGCAGCTGCGCCTCGAAGAAGCGGCGGGCGTTGACGACGGCGCGCGACGAGATCGGCGAGCCGGCCGTCACGTACAGGCGGTACTGCTGCCCGTCGGCGGGCTCACTGGCAGGCGGGCGGGCGGTCATGGCAGGCGGCCTACGGATGCGGCTTGACGTTCAAGCCGACGAGCACCCGCTCCTCGTTGGACAGGTCGCCGATGATCTTGCGCATCGGCTCCGGGAACTTGCGCACCAGCGTCGGCACCGCCAGGATCTGGTCGCCCGCCGCGAGCTTCGGGTTCAGGAGCAGGTCGACGATCTCGATGCTGTAGCGCCCGGCGAGGTGCGTCTCGCAGACGCGCTTCAGGTTCTCGAGCGCGGCCATCGAGCGCGGGGTGTTGCCCGCGACGTAGAGCTTGAGCTGCCATTCCGGCTTCAGCGCCGAGGCCCGCGGCGGCCTGTCGCACGTGGACGCGGCGCTCATTTCCCCCCCTTGCGCGGCTTGCCGGCCGGGGCGGACGCGATCGCACCGCGCGCCGCGGCGATGTTCTGCGCCCGGGTCACCGCGCTCTGCGCTTCGAGCGTCTCGCGCGCGATGTTGAACTGGACGTCGCCGGCACGCTCCTCGGCCTCGAGGTTCAATGCGGCGATCTGCGCGTCGAGCGCCTTGCGCCGGTTCGCGAGATCGCGCAGGCGCCGCGCGTGGTCCTGGCCGCGCAGCTCGGTGGCGGCGCTGACCTGCGCCTCGTGGGCGACGCGGGCGGTCCCGGTCAGCACCTGGTCGCCGTACAGGTACACGTCGACCAGATCGACGCCGCCGGGCGAGAAGACGAACTCGCGCACCTGGTTGGAATGCGGCATGCCGCGCGACTTCAGCACCTGCAAGGTGCGCGTGCGCTCGCCGTTGTAGGCGACGTTGGACAGCAGCAGCCAGCTGTCCATCAACGACGAGACGCCGACCTCCGAGCTCGCGATCGCGCTCGCGCCGGCGTCGCTGGTGAGGCTCGTGAACATCGCGGTGACACCCGCGGTCTTCAGGAAATCGATCAGGCGCATCAAGGTCAGCTTCAGGCCCGCGTCCTCGCCGCTGGAGCTCAGGTTGCTGATCGGATCGACGGCCACGACCGCCGGCTTGAATTCGCGCACCAGGTCATGCATGTGGACCAGGTGCTGCTCCAGCCCGTGCAGCGTCGGCCGCGTGGATTCGATGCGCAGCAGATCGCGCTTGACCCACTGCTGCAGGTCCAGCCCGATCGAGCGCATGTTGCGCAGCAGCTGGCTTTCGGACTCCTCGTACGCGAACAGCAGCGCCCGCTCGCCGCGCCGGCAGGCCGCATCGACGAAGCTCGCCGCGATGCTGCTCTTGCCGGTGCCGGGCGAGCCCGAGACCAGCAGGCTGCTGCCCCGGAACGCGCCCTGGCCGCCGAGCATCCGGTCCAGCCCGGCGATGCCGGTCGAGATGCGCTCGGTCGAGGCCTCGTGCGCCAAGGTCAGCGAGGTGATCGGCAGCACCGAGATGCCGTGCGCGCCGATCAGGAACGGGTATTCGTTGGTGCCGTGCGACGAGCCGCGGTACTTGACGACGCGCAGCCGGCGCGTCGAGACCTGGTCGACGATGCGGTGGTCGAGCAGGATCACGCAATCCGCGACGTACTCCTCGAGGCCGAAGCG
>DASYCA010000220.1:0-5753 GCA_036500445.1 Burkholderiaceae bacterium
TGGAGGTCGTCAACACGGGCGGCAGCGGCATGAAGACGACGCTCAGGATGGAAGGGGCGACGGCCGCGTCGCGCCAACAGGCTCGCGATATCCTGTCGGCTTATTCGACCCCCTACGTCATCACCGAGTGATGCGCCCAAGGACTGCCCCATGCCCACCCCACTCTGGCTCGCCTTCGTCGCCGCCTCGGCGATCCTGCTCGTCATCCCCGGTCCGACGATCCTGACCGTCATCAGCTATTCGATGGCGCACGGGCGCCGCGCCAATGTCCCGCTGGTCGCCGCGGTCGCGCTGGGCGACTCGACCGCGCTGGTCGTCTCGCTGCTCGGCCTGGGCGCGCTGCTCGCGGCGTCGGCCTTCTGGTTCACCGTCGTCAAGTGCGTCGGCGGCGTGTACCTGCTGTGGCTCGGCGTGAAGCTGCTGCGCGCCGGCGTCTCGTCCGCCGAGATCGCCGCGCCCGCCGCGCCGAAGTCGCGCTGGCGCTTGTTCGCGAACACCTACCTCGTGACCGCGCTGAACCCGAAGGGCATCGTGTTCTTCGTCGCGTTCCTGCCGCAGTTCATCAGCCCGGCGGCGGCCGTCACGCAGCAGCTGTGGGTGCTCGCGGTCACGTTCGTCGTGATGGCCACGCTGAACGCGACCCTCTACGCCGTGTTCGCCGCGTCCGCCCGCAAGCTGCTGGCCTCGCCGCAGGCGCAGCGCCGTTTCAACCTGTCGGGCGGCGCGCTGCTGTCGGCGGCGGGCGTCTGGGCGCTGCTCGCGAAGCGCCCGGCGTGAAGTAGACGGCCCGCCGCGCCGGGCTCAGGCGAGGTCGAAGCGGTCCAGGTTCATCACCTTGACCCAGGCCGCGACGAAGTCCGCGACGAACTTGCGCTGCGCGCCCGCGCTGCCGTAGACCTCGGCGATCGCGCGCAGCTGCGCGTTCGAGCCGAAGACCAGATCGACGCGCGAGCCGGTCCAGCGCAGTTCCCCGCTCCGGCGGTCGCGACCCTCGAAGCCATCGCCCGCGGGCGTCCACGCCGTGCCCATGTCGAGCAGCGCGACGAAGAAGTCGTTGCTCAGCGTGCCCGGCTTTTGGGTGAACACGCCGTCGCGGCTCTGGCCGGTATTCGCGCCGAGCACGCGCAGCCCGCCGATCAGCACCGTCATCTCGGGCGCCGTCAGCGTCAAGAGCTGCGCCCGGTCGATCAGCAGCGCCTCGGGCGGGACGCTGAAGCGCGCCTTCTGGTGGTTGCGAAAGCCATCGGCGGCCGGCTCCAGCGGCGCGAACGACGCGACGTCGGTCTGTGCCTGCGAGGCGTCCATGCGGCCCGGCGTGAAGGGCACGGTCACGTCCTGGCCGCCGTCGCGCGCGGCCTTCTCGACGCCGGCGTTTCCCGCCAGCACGATCAGGTCGGCCAGCGAGATCTTCTTGCCGCCCGCCTGCGCCGCGTTGAACTCGGCGCGAACGCGCTCCAGCGCCGCGAGCACCTCGGCCAGCTGCGCCGGCTGGTTGACGGCCCAATCCTTTTGCGGCACCAGGCGCAGGCGCGCGCCGTTCGCGCCGCCGCGCTTGTCCGAGCCGCGGAAGGTCGACGCCGAGGCCCAGGCGGTCGAGATCAACTGCGCGACCGTGAGGCCCGAGGCCAGCACCTTCTGTTTCAGCGCCGCGACGTCCTGCGCATCGACCAGCGCGTGGTCGAGCGCCGGGATCGGGTCTTGCCAGATCAGCTCCTCGGCCGGCACCTCCGGCCCCAGGTAGCGGGCGCGCGGGCCCATGTCGCGGTGCGTCAGCTTGAACCAGGCGCGCGCGAACGCGTCGGCGAGCTGGTCCGGGTTCGCGAGGAAGCGGCGCGCGATCTTTTCGTAGGCCGGATCGACGCGCAGCGCCAGGTCGGTCGTCAGCATCGTCGGCGCCAGGCGCTTGGCCGGGTCGTGCGCATGCGGGATCGTGCCGGCGCCGGCGCCGCCCTTCGCGACCCATTGCTGCGCGCCGGCCGGGCTCTTCGTCAGCGCCCATTCAAAGCCGAACAGGTTCTCGAGGAAGTTGTTGCTCCATCTCGTCGGCGTCGTGGTCCAGGTCACCTCCAGACCGCTGGTGATCGCGTCGGCCCCGGCGCCGCTGCCGAAGCTGTTTCTCCAGCCAAGGCCTTGCGCTTCCAGGCCGGCCGCCTCGGGCTCCTGGCCGACGTGGGACGCCGCGGCCGCGCCGTGGGTCTTGCCGAAGCTGTGGCCGCCGGCGATCAGCGCGACGGTCTCTTCGTCGTCCATCGCCATGCGAGCGAAGGTGTCGCGGATGTCGCGCGCCGCGGCGAGCGGGTCCGGCTTGCCGTCCGGCCCTTCGGGGTTCACGTAGATCAGGCCCATCTGCACGGCAGCGAGCGGGTTCTCGAGGTCGCGCGTGTGCGGGGCCTGGCTGTCGTCGTCCTTCACGAGCACGCCGTGGGGCTTGTCGACGCCGGGCGAGCCTTGCGTGTAGCGCAGGTCGCCGCCGAGCCAGGCCGTCTCGCGGCCCCAGTAGACGTCCTGGTCGGGCTCCCAGACATCGGCGCGGCCGCCGGCGAAGCCGAAGGTCTTGAAGCCCATGGTTTCGAGCGCGACGTTGCCGGCGAGGATCAGCAGGTCGGCCCACGAGATCGACTGGCCGTATTTCTGCTTGGTCGGCCAGAGCAGCCGGCGCGCCTTGTCCAGGCTCACGTTGTCCGGCCAGCTGTTCAGCGGCGCGAAGCGCTGCTGGCCGCGACCGGCACCGCCGCGGCCGTCGCCGACGCGGTAGGTGCCGGCGCTGTGCCAGGCCATCCGGATGAACAGCGGCCCGTAGTGGCCGAAGTCGGCCGGCCACCAGGCCTGTGAATCGGTCATCACCGCCGCCAGGTCTTTCTTGACGGCCGCGAGATCGAGTTCACCGAAGGCCTTCGCGTAGTCGAAGCCGGCACCGAGCGGATCGGACTTGGCGGAGTGCTGGTGCAGCAGGTCCACGCGCAGGCGCTGGGGCCACCAGTCCAGGTTCGTCCGCCCGGCCCCCGTGGTCTGATTGAACGGGCACTTGGCCTCGGTCTGGTTGCTGTCCATGTGAATGCTCCTGCGGTCTGCGGTGGGGGAAAGAAAATTCTCGTCCAAAGCGGTGCGCCGGCGAAACTGGAAATCCTTATCGCGGCGATAGTGGCGCCGGCGCGAGACCGCGCCGGCTAGCGTGAAGCGCCCGCCTCGAACCCCTCCTCGAGGGCGGCCCGCAAATGCGCGACCAGGGCCTGCACCGCCTTCGGCGTGCGCGGCCCCCAGGGCCGGATCGCGTGGATCGCATCGCCGAAGAAGCCGACCGGCCGCCACGGCGCCAGCACTTCCTTGAGCCGCCCGGCGCGCAGCGCGGCGGCGGCCGAGAAATCGGGCAGCAGCGCGATCCCCAGCCCGGCGAGCGCGGCGTCGCGCACCAGCTCGCTGTTGTTCGCGCGCAGCGGGCCCTGCACCGCGACGCTGACGCGCTCCGGATCGGGCGCCTTGCCGCGCTCGAACTTCCACACCGCCGGGCCGGCGCGCAGGTAGGTGATGCACGCGTGCGCCGCGAGCTCGTCAGGGCTCTTCGGCGTGCCGTGCTGGCGCAGGTAAGCGGGGCTCGCGACCAGCAGCGAGCGCGAGTCGCACAGCCGCCAGGCCACGTGCGTGTCGGGCGGCGTGCTGGTGTGGCGGATCGCGAGGTCGAAGCCTTCGTGCGCCAGCGTCACGAGCCGGTCGGAGACGTCGAGCTCGATGCGGATGCCGGGGTTCGCGCGGATGAAGCTTTCGATGTGCGGCGCGATGTGCTGGCGCCCGAGCGCGACCGGCGCGGTCACGCGCACCAGCCCGCGCGGCTGCGCCGCCAGCTCGCGCACCTCGACGACGCTGCGGGCGATCTGCGCATAGGCCTCGGCCGTCTGGTCGACGAGCTGCTGGCCGGCCTCGGTCAGCCGCACCGAGCGCGTCGTGCGCTGCACCAGCGTCTGGCCGACCGAGCGCTCGAGCTCGGTGATGCGCTGGCTCACCGCCGATTTGGACAGGCCCGCGCGCAGCGCGACCTGCGTGAAGCTGCCGAGCTGCGCCAGCAGCGTCAGCGTGTGGACGCGGGACCAGAGCAGGTCGGGGTGTGGTTGTGAAGTCGTGGCCATCCCTGATTGTTCGATGAAATGAACAGTGTGGTCAACGCAGTCGGGTTGCCCGCGGCCGGAGAGGCTCCTAGACTTCGGCGATCCCCCCAGACACAGGAGACACGCACCATGGGCGCACCCGAAGCTTTCACCGCCACCACCGAGGTCGGCCATTTCATCGGCGGCCAGCCCGTCGCCAGCACCAGCGGCCGGCGCCAGCCGGTCTGGAACCCGTCGCTCGGCACGGTCGCGCGCCAGGTCGCGCTCGGCTCCGTTGAAGAAGTGAACGCCGCGGTCGCCGCCGCGAAGGCCGCGTTCCCGGCCTGGGCCGACACGCCGCCGATCCGCCGCGCCCGCGTGATGAACAATTTCCTGGCGCTGCTGAACCAGCACCGCGACACGCTCGCCGCGATGATCACCGCCGAGCACGGCAAGGTCTTCACCGACGCGCAGGGCGAGGTCACGCGCGGGATCGACATCGTCGAGTTCGCCTGCGGCGTGCCGCAGCTGCTGAAGGGCGATTTCACCGACCAGGTGAGCACCGGGATCGACAACTGGACGCTGCGCCAGCCGCTCGGCGTCGTCGCCGGCATCACGCCGTTCAATTTCCCGGTGATGGTCCCGATGTGGATGTTCCCGGTCGCGATCGCCTGCGGCAACGCCTTCATCCTGAAGCCGAGCGAGCGCGATCCGTCGCCGTCGCTGCTGATGGCCGAGCTGCTGAAGCAGGCCGGGCTGCCGGACGGCGTCTTCAACGTCGTGCAGGGCGACAAGCTCGTCGTCGACGCGCTGCTGACGCACACCGACGTGAAGGCGCTGAGCTTCGTCGGGTCGACGCCGATCGCGCAGTACATCTACGAGACCGGCGCCCACTTTGGTAAGCGCGTGCAGGCGCTGGGCGGGGCGAAGAACCACATGGTCGTGATGCCGGATGCCGACATCGAGCAGGCGGTCGACGCGCTGATCGGCGCGGCCTACGGGTCGGCCGGCGAGCGCTGCATGGCGATCAGCGTCGCGGTGCTGGTCGGCGACGTCGCCGACAAGATCATCCCGAAGCTGGCCGAGCGTGCCAAGACGCTGAAGGTGAAGAACGGCATGGAGCTGGACGCCGAGATGGGCCCGATCGTCACGAAGCAGGCGCTCGAGCGCATCGAGGGCTACATCGGCATCGGCATCGAGGAGGGCGCCAAGCTCGTCGTCGACGGCCGCGGCCACAAGGTCAAGGGCCACGAGGCGGGCTTTTTCACCGGCGGCACCTTGTTCGACAACGTCACGCCGCAGATGCGCATCTACAAGGAAGAGATCTTCGGGCCGGTGCTGTCCTGCGTGCGCGCGCCCGACCTCGCGGCGGCGGTCGAGCTGATCAACGCGCACGAGTTCGGCAACGGCGTGGCCTGCTTCACGAGCGACGGCAACGTCGCGCGCGAGTTCTCGCGCCGCGTGCAGGTCGGCATGGTCGGCATCAACGTGCCGATTCCGGTGCCGATGGCCTGGCACGGCTTCGGCGGCTGGAAGCGCTCGCTGTTCGGCGACATGCACGCGTATGGCGAAGAGGGCGTGCGCTTCTACACCAAGCAGAAGTCGGTGATGCAGCGCTGGCCCGCGAGCATCGCGAAGGGTGCCGAGTTCGTGATGCCGACCGCCAAGTAGCGC
>DASYCA010000221.1:0-6454 GCA_036500445.1 Burkholderiaceae bacterium
AATGGCTCGGCCATGAAGACGCGCCGCTGCTGTTCCGCATCCGCGCCGACATGCGCCAGTGGCTCTGGGGCCTGCAGTTCCTGCGCGAATGCACGCCCGCACGCACGCGCCACAACATCGGCCAGATCGTGCGCCTGGGCACCTACAGCCGCGACACGCTGCAGGCGCTGCGGCGCGACATCGGCATCGAGTACGACGAGCGCACGCAAGGCATTCTTCATTTTTATACGAGCCAGAAGGAGTTCGACGGCGCCGAGGGGCCGGCCGCGCAGATGCGCGCGCTCGGCTGCGACCGCCGCGTGATCTCGGCCGACGACGCGGTAAAAATCGAGCCGGCACTGCGCCACATCCGCCCGCAGCTGGCCGGCGCGACCTACACCGCCGAGGACGAATCGGGCGACGCGAACCGCTTCGCGCGCGAGCTCGTCGCGCGCTGCATCGCCGACGGCGTGCAGTTCCTGATGAGCCACACGGTGACCGCGCTGCGCGAGGCGGGCGGCCGGATCGACCACGTCGAGGCGACCGACGCCGAGGGCCGCTTCCAGCGCGTGCGCGGCGACGCCTACGTCCTCGCGATGGGCAGCCTGAGCCCGCTGTACGCCGCGCCGCTCGGCATTCATCTGCCGATCTACCCGGCCAAGGGGTATTCCGTGACCCTGCCGGTGAAAGACGAAGCGATGGCGCACCAGGTCTCGCTGACCGACGACGAATACAAGCTCGTGTTCTCGCGCCTCGGCGACCGGCTGCGCATCGCCGGCACGGCCGAGCTGAACGGCTACGACCGCGACCTGAACCGGGTCCGCTGCGAGGCGATCGTGAAGCGCACGGAGGAACTCTTCCCCGGCGCCGGCGACACCGAGCGCGCGCAGTTCTGGACCGGCCTGCGCCCGGCCACGCCCTCCAACGTGCCGATCATCGGGCGCTCGAAGCTGCCCAACCTTTACCTGAACACCGGCCATGGCACGCTCGGCTGGACGCACTCCTGCGGCTCGGGCAAGAGCATCGCGCGCATCGTCAGCGGCTTGCAGCCCGAGGTCGATTTCGCGTTCGCCGGCGGGGCTACGCGCTCGGCGGGCTGAGCAGCGAGACCGCGTCCAGCGAGACGCGCAGGTCGGCGCACTGCGCGGTGTCGTCGCAGCGGAGCCAGGTCGCGCTGCGCTGCGCCGGCGTCGTCAGCGCGAGGTGCACGTGCATGTTGGCCTGGAAGTAGTTGCCGCCCAGCAGCGCGCCGATCGCGGCGTGCAGCTGCGTCGCCTCCCAGGCATCGGGCTCGCGCCCGGCGTCGGTGATCGCGTTCAGCACCGCGTCGATGTGGAACTCGACGAAGGCCTTCTGGCGCCAGGGCTCGGGGCCGAAATCGGGGCTGCGCCGAGTCGAGCTCGTTCGCGTGAGCGTTTGCATCATGTTCCTTTCCCGGGCGATGCGGCCCGGCCGAAAACGATCATGGCAACTCCTTCCTGTGAGGCGAACTTCGGGTTCGAACAGTAGGCGTGTTCGGCGCGGCCGGCATCCCCACTTTTGGCGAAGCGCATTGCCCGAATCCGCCGACGTCTATTCGCTCGGTGCGGTCGGCGCGCCGCGCGAGGCCGCGCCCGCGCGATCCGGGTCGCGCGCCTCGGCGTCGATCTGCGCGGCGTCCTCCGGCGTCAGGCTCTTCGCATGCGCATGGGCCGACGCGGCGCGCGCGACCGCGCTGCGAAACGAGATGTCGGGGCGCAGCGCCATCAGGCGCACGGCGAACCGGGAAAGCCAGTGATGCGTGTCATGCGTGGAAACCATGACCCGTATGGTTCCCGATCTCTCGCTTGAAATGGGCGCCACGGCACGCGCAATTCCCCAAGATTGATGACGCCGATTACCGAACCCGCGGATCGAACGATTGCCGAGCTCTTCCTACAGCACGCGCTTCCGGTCGTCCTACGCCGGGGCGGGTCGCGATTTGTCACAGTCGATCCTCCGTCCCGCGTGATTGGAGCGCCCATGAGCCACTGCATCGATTTGTCGCTTTCCCGCCGCGAGCTGCTGATTGCCAGCGCCGCGTCGGTCGCGGTGCCCGCGGCCTCGGCGCAGACAGCCGACGTGGCGGCCCCGCCCGTGCTGCCGGCCGCGCCGGTCACGCCGCCACCGGGTTCGCGGGTGACGCTGCAGGTCAACGGCCAGCCCCATACCCTGGAGCTCGACAACCGCACGAGCTTGCTCGACGCGTTGCGCGAGCACCTGCACCTGACCGGCACGAAGAAGGGCTGCGACCATGGCCAGTGCGGCGCCTGCACCGTGATGCTCGACGGCCGCCGCATCAATTCGTGCCTGACGCTGGCGGTGATGCACGACGGTGCGCGCGTCACGACGATCGAGGGCCTGGGCAGGCCGGAACACCTGCACCCGATGCAGGCCGCGTTCGTGCGCCACGACGGCTACCAGTGCGGCTACTGCACGCCCGGCCAGATCTGTTCGGCCGTCGCGATGCTCGACGAGCTGCGCGCCGGCATTCCGAGTCACGTCAGCGCCGACCTGACGGCGCGGCCTTTGCTCTCGGCCGACGAATTGCGCGAGCGCATGAGCGGCAACATCTGCCGCTGCGGCGCCTATTCCAACATCATCGAGGCGATCTCCGAGGTCGCCGGGAGGCGCGCATGACGCCGTTCACCTTCGAGCGGGCCGCGTCGCCCGCGCAAGCCGCGGCCGCGGCAGCGGGCCGCCCCGGCGCGAAGTTCATCGCCGGCGGCACCAACCTGCTGGATCTGATGAAACTGCAGATCGAGACGCCCGCGCACCTGATCGACGTCAACGGCTTGAACCTCGACAAGATCGAGCCGACCGCGGACGGCGGCCTGCGCATCGGCGCGCTGGTGCGCAACACCGACCTCGCGGCCGACCCGCGCGTGCGGCGCGACCACGCGGTGCTCGCGCGGGCCTTGCTGGCCGGCGCCTCGGGCCAGCTGCGCAACAAGGCGACGACGGCCGGCAACCTGCTGCAGCGCACGCGCTGCGCCTACTTCTACGACACGAATCAGGCCTGCAACAAGCGCCAACCGGGCAGCGGCTGTGCGGCGCTGGACGGCGTCAGCCGCGCGAACGCGGTGATCGGCGGCAGCCGCGCCTGCATCGCGACGCACCCGAGCGACATGGCGGTCGCGATGCGGGTGCTGGACGCGAGCATCGAGACGGTGCGGCCGGACGCCAGCTCGCGCCGCATCCCGATCGCCGATTTCCACCGCCTGCCGGGCGAGACGCCGCAGCTCGAGACGGCGCTCGAGCCTGGCGAGCTGATCACCGCGGTGGCGCTGCCGGCGCCGGTCGCCGGCGTGCACCTCTACCGCAAGGTGCGCGACCGGGCTTCGTACGCGTTCGCGCTGGTCTCGGTCGCGGCGATCGTGCGGCGCGACGGCAGCGGCCGGGTCGCGCTCGGCGGTGTCGCGCACAAGCCGTGGCGCGTCGAGGCGGCCGAGGCGGAGCTGCCGCGCGGCGCTGCCGCGGTGAGCGCGACGCTGCTGGCCGGCGCGCAACCGACCCGCGACAACGAATTCAAACTGCCACTCGCGGAGCGCACGCTCGCCGCGGTGCTGAGCCAGGCCAAGGGCGGATCATCATGAAGTTCGACACCCCCGCGACGACCAATCCGATCGACCAACTGAAGGTGATCGGCCACCCGGCCGATCGCATCGACGGCCCGCGCAAGACCACCGGCACCGCGCGCTATGCTTACGAGCGCGCCGATGCGGTGCCCGATCCGGCGTACGGCTGCATCGTCGGCTCCGCGGTCGCGAAGGGCCGGATCGCCGCGATGGACTTGAGCGCCGCGCGCGCCGCGCCGGGTGTGCTCGCGGTCGTCACCGCGCGCAGCGCGGGCCGGCTCGGCAAGGGAAAGTACAACACCGCCGTGCTGCTCGGCGGCCCGGAGATCCAGCACTACCACCAGGCGGTCGCGCTCGTCGTCGCACAGACCTTCGAGCAGGCGCGTGCGGCCGCGCAGCTGGTGCGGGTCGAGTACGCGGCGAGTGCGGGCAGCTTCAGCCTCGCCGCGGCGAAGGACGCGGCGCAGCCGCCCTCGAGCGAGCAGGAAAAGAACCCGGCGACCGCGGTCGGCGATTTCGCCGGCGCGTTCGCGCGGGCGCCGGTCCAGCTCGATGCGAGCTACACCACCCCGGACCAGGCCCACGCGATGATGGAGCCGCACGCGTCGACGGCGGCCTGGAACGGCGACCAGCTCACTGTCTGGACCGCGAACCAGATGATCGACTGGAGTCGCACCGACCTCGCTGCGACGCTCGGCATTCCGAAGGAAAACGTGCGGCTGATCTCGCCGTTCATCGGCGGCGGCTTCGGCGGCAAGCTCTTCCTGCGCGCCGACGCGTTGCTCGCGGCACTGGGCGCCCGCGCCGCCGGCCGGCCGGTCAAGGTCACGCTGACGCGGCCGATGATGTTCAACAACACGACGCACCGGCCCGCGACGATCCAGCGCATCCGGATCGGCGCGAACCGCGACGGCCGGATCACCGCGATCGGCCACGAGAGCTGGTCCGGCGACCTGCCCGAGGGCAAGCCCGAGACCGCGGTCGCACAGACGCGGCTGCTGTACGCCGGTGCGGACCGCATGACCGCGATGCGCCTGGCGGTGCTCGACCTGCCCGAAGGCAATGCGATGCGCGCGCCGGGCGAGGCCTCGGGCCTGATGGCGCTGGAGATCGCGATCGACGAGATGGCCGAGAAGCTCGGCCTGGACCCGGTCGAGTTCCGCATCCGCAACGACACGCAGGTGGACCCGGAGAAGCCGGCGCGGCCGTTCTCCGAGCGCCGGTTGATCGAGTGCCTGCGCACCGGCGCCGAGCGCTTCGGCTGGAGCCGGCGCAACCCGCGGCCGGCGCAGCAGCGCGAGGGCCCCTGGATGATCGGCCACGGCATGGCCGCGGCGTTCCGCAACAACCTGGTGACGAAGTCGGGCGCGCGCGTCGGCGTCGACCGGCGCGGCGTCGTCACGGTCGAGACCGACATGACCGACATCGGCACCGGCAGCTACACCATCATCGCGCAGACCGCCGCGGAGATGATGGGCGTGACGCTGGACAAGGTCGTCGTGCGCCTGGGCGATTCGGCCTCGCCGGTCTCGTCCGGCTCCGGCGGCCAGTGGGGCGGCAACAGCTCGACCGCCGGCGTCTACGCCGCCTGCATGAAGCTGCGCGAGACGATCGCGCGCCAGAACGGGTTCGACCCGGCGACCGTCGCGTTCAGCCGCGGCGGGGTCAGCGCGGGCAACCGGCGCATCACGCTGGCGCGGGCGGCCGGCGAGGACGGCGTCGTCGCCGAGGACGCGATGGAGTACGGCGAGCTCGACAAGAAATTCCAGGAGTCGACCTTCGGCGCCCACTTCGTCGAGGTCGGCGTCGACGTCGCGACCTGCGAGATCCGGGTGCGGCGCATGCTGGCGGTCTGCGCCGCGGGCCGCATCCTGAACCCGAAGACGGCGCGCAGCCAGGTCATCGGCGCGATGACGATGGGCGTCGGCGCGGCGCTGATGGAGGAGCTGCAGGTCGACACGCGCCGCGGCTTCTTCGTCAACCACGACCTCGCGGGCTACGAGGTGCCGGTTCACGCCGACATCCCGCACCTGGACGTGGTTTTCCTCGACGAGACCGACCCGATCTCCTCGCCGATGAAGGCCAAGGGCGTCGGCGAACTGGGGCTGTGCGGCGTCGGCGCGGCGATCGCGAACGCGGTCTACCATGCGACCGGCGTGCGCGTGCGCGACTACCCGGTGACGCTGGACAAGCTGCTGCCCGGGCCGGCCTGAAGCGCCCTCGATCCGCGGTGTCAGTCCTCGATCACCGGCTCGACCAGCGTCGCCAGCTGGGCGAGCGACTGCTGCCAGCCGAGATAGCACATCTCGACCGGAATGGCCTGCGGAATGCCTTCCTGCGTGATGCTCATGTCGCAGCCGCACGAGACGGCGCGCAGCAGCACCGTCGTGACCATCTCGCCGGGCAGGTTCGGATCGTCGAATTTGTCGGCGTAGCGGATCCGCTCGTTCGGCACCAGCTCGTGGTACGCGCCGCCGAACGAGTGGCCGTGGCCGGTCGAGAAATTGGTGAAGGACATCTTGAACGTTCCGCCGACCTTCCCGTCCAGGTGATGGACCTTGCAGGTGAAGCCGTAGGGCGGCAGCCACTTCGCCATCGAATCGGCGTCGAGGAAGGCGCGGTAGATCCGCTCCGGCGTGGCACGCAGGACGCGGTGGAGGCGCACGGTGTTGGTGGACATGATGGTCACCTGAAGCAGAGGAAGGCCCTCTGACTGTACGACGATCGAGGCGGCCCGAACTCGACACGCGGCAATCCCGTAGAGTCGGCGGCTGACCACCCTGGAGTACCCCGCATGGACGATTCGTCAGAGTACAAGCCGCCCGCCGTCTGGACCTGGAACAAGGCGAACGGCGGCCAGTTCGCCAACATCAACCGCC
>DASYCA010000222.1:0-42561 GCA_036500445.1 Burkholderiaceae bacterium
CCGGATCATCTGCGGGTTGAAATCAAAGCAGGGAGGCCGCTGCTCGGTCAGATCAATGACGTCATCGACGCCGTCGATGCTCACCTCAGTCGATGCAGACGCGAGTGGTGGAGAGCCGTCTCGACGGTCTGCCTGATCAACAGGACGATCTCGATATCCTCGTCCGGCATCTTGACCTGGTCGGTCCCCCCCGTGGGCGTCAAGGTGCAAGCCGCGCAGTATGACCCGGGCAAGAACGAGGTCAAGTTCCGCGCCCGTACCACCGATGCTTGGCAAGTCGCCACGTGCCTCTAGCAGGAGCCCTCATGAGAAAGCCCCACCACCTCTCGCCGGCGGACTATGAAAAGGCATTGGCCGACAGCGCAACACGCTCGCGCAGTCCCTGGGCAGTCGATGCCGTCGAGTACGACGAGTCGAACGGCACGCTCGTGTTGCGCTTTCCCGGCGAGGTGGCGCTGGCCTTTCCCGCGAGCGCGGTCGTCGAGTTCGCCAACGTTGCGCACGACGATCTGCGCAAGCTCAGCTTGAGCCCATCCGGTGAAATCCTGTCACTCGACGAGGCGGATGTCCACATCAGCACCCGCGGCCTGATCCGCGACGTGTTCGCACTGCTCCCCAAGGAGGTGATTGCGAGCCGGTTCGGTGCGATGGGAGGCTCGAAAACGAGCGACGCAAAAAAGACAAGCTCGGCGGAAAACGGCAGAAAAGGCGGCCGCCCCAGAAAGACATTGCGATCGCGCGGCGAGAAGCTAAGCGCCTGACCCCCAGCCAAAGAGAAGATTCAACTTGCAGTCAGAGAACAAAAATTCGGTCACGCCACAGACTGAGAAACCGGACTTGTCGCTGCACACGCCGATGATGCAGCAGTACCTGCGCATCAAGGCCGAGTTCCCCGACACGCTCGTGTTCTACCGCATGGGCGATTTCTACGAGCTGTTCTTCGACGACGCGCGCAAGGGCAACCGCCTGCTCGACATCACGCTGACGAGCCGCGGCCAGAGCGCCGGCGAGCCGGTCGTGATGGCCGGCGTGCCGGTGCACGCGGTCGAGAGCTACCTCGCGAAGCTGATCAAGATGGGCGAGGCGGTGGCCATTGCCGAGCAGGTCGGCGACGTCGCCACGGCCAAGGGCCCGGTCGAGCGCAAGGTCGTGCGCGTCGTGACGCCGGGCACCGTGACCGACACCGAGCTGCTCGCCGACAAGAGCGACTCGCTGCTGCTCGCGGTCGCGAAAGTCGGCAAATCCTGGGGCCTGGCGTGGCTCGCGCTGACCGGCGGCGAGCTCGGCCTCACCGAATGCGCCGAGGCCGAGCTCGGCGCCTGGCTCGCGCGCCTCGCACCGGCCGAGGTGCTGGTCGAGCGCGACCACGTGCCCGAGGCCTTGATCCAGGCCCGCCTCACGCTGACGCACCGCCCGGCCTGGCAGTTCGACGCCGCGCTGGGCCTGCGCAAGCTCTGCGAGCAGCTCGGCGTCGCGAGCCTGGCCGGCTTCAACGCGCAGGAGCTGCGCGCCGCCCACGCCGCGGGCGCCGCGCTGCTGAGCTTTGCCGAACACACCCAGGGCCGCGCGCTCGCGCACGTGCGGCGCCTGAGCGTCGAGCGCGCGAGCGACCTGCTCGACCTGCCGCCGACGACGCACCGCAACCTCGAGCTGACCCAGACGCTGCGCGGGGAGGACGCGCCGACGCTGCTCTCGCTGATCGACACCTGCCGCACCGGCATGGGCAGCCGCGCGCTGCGCTACTGGCTCACGCACCCGCTGCGCGAACGCCGCGTCGCGACCCAGCGCCTGGACGCGATCGAGGCGCTGCAGGCGGCCGACACCACCCACCTGCGCGACGCGCTGCGCGGCATCAGCGACGTCGAGCGCATCACCGCGCGCATCGCGCTGCGCCAGGTCCGCCCGCGCGAGCTGACCGGGCTGCGCGCGACCTTGCTCGCGCTGCCGGCGCTGCGCGCGCAGGTGCCGGTGGGCGAAGCCGCGCTGCTGGACATGCTGGCCGAAGCGCTGACGCCGCCGCCCGGGATCGCCGACACGCTCGCGCGCACGATCGCCGACGAACCGGCGGTGCTGCTGCGCGACGGCGGCGTGATCGCGCCCGGCTTCGACGCCGCGCTCGACGAGCTGCGCGGCATCAGCCAGAACTGCGACGCCTTCCTGCTCGAGCTCGAGGCGCGCGAGCGCGGCCGCACCGGCATCGGCAACCTGCGGGTGCAGTTCAACAAGGTGCACGGCTTCTACATCGAGGTCACGCAGGGCCAGGCGAGCAAGGTGCCGGCCGACTACCAGCGCCGCCAGACGCTGAAGAACGCCGAGCGCTTCATCACGCCCGAGCTGAAGACCTTCGAGGACAAGGCGCTGTCGGCCCAGGACCGGGCTCTCGCGCGCGAGAAGCAGCTGTACGAGGAGCTGATCGACGCGCTGCAGAGTCAGCTCGAGCCGCTGACCGCGCTGGCCCGTGCGCTCGCCAGCCTCGACGCGCTCGCGGCGCTGGCCGAGCGCGCGAGCACGCTGAACTGGTGCCGGCCCGAGTTCGCGCGCGAGCCCTGCATCCGGATCGAAGGCGGGCGCCACCCGGTCGTCGAGGCACGGCTGATGGAGACGACCGGCAGCAACTTCATGGCCAACGACTGCCGGCTCGACGCGGCGACCAAGATGCTCGTGATCACCGGCCCGAACATGGGCGGCAAGAGCACCTTCATGCGCCAGGTCGCGCTGATCGCGCTGCTCGCGGCGATGGGCTCGTTCGTGCCGGCGCGCGCCTGCCGGCTCGGGCCGATGGATGCGATCCACACCCGCATCGGCGCGGCCGACGACCTCGCGAACGCGCAATCGACCTTCATGCTCGAGATGACCGAGGCCGCGGCCATCATCCACGGCGCGACCGAGCACTCGCTGGTGCTGATGGACGAGATCGGCCGCGGCACGTCCACGTTCGACGGCCTCGCGCTCGCGAGCGCGATCGCCGGCCACCTGCACGACCGCACCAAGGCCTTCACCCTGTTCGCGACCCACTACTTCGAGCTGACGGAACTGCCGGTCAAGCACGACCGCGCGATCAACATCCACGTCTCGGCGGCCGAGAGCGGCGACGACATCGTCTTCCTGCACGAGCTGCAGCCCGGCCCGGCGAGCCGCAGCTACGGCGTGCAGGTCGCGCGGCTGGCCGGCATGCCCGCGAGCCTGGTGCGCCAGGCGCGCGCCACGCTCGAGTCGCTGGAGGCGCATCGGCATGCCAGCGAGCTGCAGATCGACCTGTTCGCGGCCCCGGCCGCCGCGCCGGAGCCGGAGCCCTCCAAGCTCGACGCCGCCCTCGCCGCGCTCGACCCCGATATGCTCTCGCCCAAGGAAGCCCTCGCGGCGCTCTACGACCTCAAGAAACTCCAAGGAAATCCAACATGACCTACTGCGTGGGCATCAAGCTCGACGCCGGCCTGGTGTTCCTGTCCGACTCGCGCACCAACGCCGGCCTGGACCAGATCAGCACCTACCGCAAGATGATGGTGTATGAGAAGGCGGGCGACCGCTTCATGGTGATGCTGTCGGCCGGCAACCTGTCGATCAGCCAGTCGGTGCGCGAGATCCTGCAGGTCGAGAAGCTGGACAACGGCACCGAGCCGCCGATCACGATCTGGAACGCCAAGAGCATGTTCGACGCGACCCGCGTGCTCGGCTCGGCGGTGCGCCGCGTGCACGACCAGGACGGCGCCGCGCTCGCCGCCGCGGGCGTCGATTTCAACTGCTCGATGATCTTCGGCGGCCAGATCGCCGGCGAGCCGATGCGCCTGTTCCTGGTCTACTCGGCCGGCAACTTCATCGAGGCGACGCGCGAGACCTGCTACTTCCAGGTCGGCGAATCGAAGTACGGCAAGCCGGTGCTGGACCGCATGGTCACGCCGGCCACCCAGCTCGACGAGGCCGCGAAGTGCGCACTCGTCTCGATGGATTCGACCCTGAAATCCAACCTCTCGGTCGGCCTGCCGCTGGACCTGCTGGTCTACGAGGCCGGCAAGCTGCAAACGAACCAGATCGTCTGCATCGACGACCAGAACCCGTACTTCCAGATGGTGCGCGGCAGCTGGGGCCAGAAGCTGCGCCAGGTCTTCGAATCGCTCGAAGACCCGCAGTGGGGCGACGGCCCGACCAGCGTGCCGCTGTGCGTCAACGCGCCGCGCTACGAGCCGATGAAGAAGATCACGCACCCGGGCGAGCGCGTGGTCTGACTCGACGATCCATTGCAAACCATCGTCTTCGCGCACGCGAACGGTTTTCCGGCAGGCACCTACCGGCAGCTGTTCGAGGCTTGGCGCGCGGCCGGCTTCACGGTCGTCGCGCCCGACAAGTTCGGCCACGACGCGCGCTTTCCGGTCACGAGCAACTGGCCGCACCTGCGCGCGCAGCTGATCGAGTTCATCGAGCGCGAGGCCGGTGGCCCGGCCTGGCTGGTCGGCCATTCGCTGGGCGGCTTCCTGAGCCTGATGGCGGCCTCGCGCCGGCCCGACCTGGCGCGCGGCGTCGTGCTGCTCGATTCGCCGCTGATCTCCGGCTGGAAGGCGCGCGTGCTGCAGGTCGCCAAGGCGACCGGCCTCGGCGAGCGCTTCTCGCCCGCGGCGGTGTCCAGGCGCCGCCGCCAGCAGTGGGACAGCGCCGATGCGGCCTTCGCGCATTTCGCGAGTAAACCGGCGTTCGCGCGCTGGGCGCCCGGCATCCTGCGCGACTACATCGCCAGCGGCACCGAGGCGCACGGCGCGCAGCAGCGGCTGAGCTTCGATCGCGACGTCGAGACCGCGATCTACAACGCGTTGCCGCACCACATCGCACGCAACCTGCGCCTGCACCCGCTGCAGTGCGGGATGGCCTTCGTGCGCGGCAGCGACTCGGCCGAGATCCGGCAGGCCGGGATGGCGGCGACGACGCGGCTCGCGCGCGGGCGCGTCAGCACGCTGCCGGGTTCGCACCTGTTTCCGTTCGAGCGCCCGGCCGAAACCGCGGCCGAGGTGCTGCGCTGGATCGGCGTGCTGTCCGCGGATGAGCAGGCGCCGACCCGACGCCTATAATCGCGCTTTACCACCAGAGCATTTGTGTCAAACAGGTGCTGCACACAATGACCAAGTACGTCTTTGTCACCGGCGGTGTGGTGTCCTCGCTGGGCAAGGGCATTGCCTCTGCGTCGCTCGCCGCGATCCTCGAGTCGCGCGGCCTGAAGGTCACGCTGATCAAGCTGGACCCTTACCTGAACGTCGATCCGGGCACGATGAGCCCGTTCCAGCACGGCGAGGTCTTCGTCACCGACGACGGCGCCGAGACCGACCTCGACCTCGGCCACTACGAGCGCTTCATCAGCACGCGCATGAAGCGCACGAATAACTTCACGACCGGGCAGATCTACAAGTCCGTGCTCGAGAAGGAGCGCCGCGGCGACTACCTCGGCAAGACGGTGCAGGTGATCCCGCACGTCACGAACGAGATCCAGGAATTCGTCAAGCGCGGCGCGACCGACGTCGATGTGGCGATCGTCGAGATCGGCGGCACGGTGGGCGACATCGAGTCGCTGCCCTTCCTCGAAGCGGTGCGCCAGATGGCGTTGCGCGCCGGCCCGAACAACGCCGCGTTCGTCCACCTGACCTACGTGCCCTGGATCGCCGCGGCCGGGGAACTGAAGACCAAGCCGACCCAGCACACGGTGCAGAAGATGCGCGAGATCGGGATTCAACCCGACGTGCTGCTGTGCCGCGCCGACCGCAAGATCCCCGACGACGAGTGCGACAAGATCTCGCTGTTCACGAACGTGCAGCTCGCCGGCGTGATCTCGATGTGGGACGTCGACACGATCTACAAGGTCCCGCGCATGCTGCACGAGCAGCGCCTGGACGAGCTGATCTGCATGAAGCTGCAGCTGCTGACCAAGGCCGCCGACCTGCGCCGCTGGGACCGCCTGGTGCACGAGGTCGCTCACCCGCAGGCCGAGGTCACGATCGCGATGTGCGGCAAGTACACCGACCTGTCGGACTCTTATAAATCGCTGAACGAGGCGCTGCGCCACGCCGGCATCCACAACCACGCGCGGGTAAAAATCGAGTACGTCGACTCCGAGACGCTGAACGACGACAACATCGAGCAGCTCTCCAAGTTCGACGCGATCCTGGTGCCGGGCGGCTTCGGCAAGCGCGGCGTCGAGGGCAAGGTGCGCACCGCGCAGTTCGCGCGCGAACGCAAGATCCCCTACCTCGGCATCTGCCTCGGGATGCAGGTCGCGACGATCGAGGTCGCACGCCACCTGGCCGGCCTGGACGATGCGAACAGCACCGAGTTCGAGCCGAACACCCCGCACCCGGTGATCGCGCTGATCGACGAGTGGCAGGAGCACGACGGCACGATCCAGAAGCGCGACGCGAACTCCGACCTCGGCGGCACGATGCGCCTGGGCGCGCAGAGCTCCGACGTGATGCCGAACACCCTCGCCTCGCAGATCTACGGCAAGGTCGTCAACGAGCGCCACCGCCACCGCTACGAGGCCAACGAGCACTACCTCGACCGGCTGCGCGCGGCCGGCCTCGTGATCTCGGCGATCACGCAGCGCGAGAAGCTGACCGAGATCGTCGAGCTGCCGCAGACGATGCACCCGTGGTTCGTCGGCGTGCAGTTCCACCCCGAGTTCAAGAGCACGCCGTGGGACGGGCACCCGCTGTTCACGAGCTATGTGAAGGCCGCCCTGGACCATCAGCGTTCGAGCCGCGCCGAAAAGGTCGCCGCGTGAAGAAGAAGGAGCTGGCATGAAGCTGTGCGGGTTCGACATCGGCATCGACAAGCCGTTCTTCCTGATCGCCGGGCCCTGCGTGATCGAATCCGAGCAGTTGCAGATGGATGTGGCCGGGCAGCTGAAGGAGATGACGGGCCAGCTCGGCATCCCGTTCATCTTCAAGAGCAGCTTCGACAAGGCGAACCGTTCGTCGGGCGACACCTTCCGCGGCCCAGGCCTGGACAAGGGCATGGAGATCCTCGCGAAGGTGCGGCGCGAACTGAAGGTGCCGGTGCTGACCGACATCCACGACGAATCGCAGATCGCCCAGGTCTCGAGCGTCGTCGACGTGCTGCAGACCCCGGCCTTCCTGTGCCGCCAGACCGATTTCATCCGTGCCGTCGCGCAGAGCGGCAAGCCGGTGAACATCAAGAAGGGCCAGTTCCTGGCGCCCCACGACATGAAGAACGTGATCGCGAAGGCGCGTGCCGCGGCGCGCGAGAAGGGGTTGCCGGAAGACAACTTCATGGCCTGCGAGCGCGGTGCGAGCTTCGGCTACAACAACCTCGTCTCCGACATGCGCAGCCTCGCGATCATGCGCGAGACGAACGCGCCGGTGGTGTTCGACGCGACCCATTCGGTGCAGTTGCCTGGCGGCCAGGGCACGAGCTCGGGCGGGCAGCGGGAGTTCGTCCCGGTGCTGGCGCGCGCGGCGATCGCGGTGGGTGTCGCGGGGGTGTTCATGGAGACGCATCCGGATCCCGCGAAGGCGATGAGCGACGGGCCGAACGCGGTGCCGCTGAAGCACATGCGTGCGTTGCTGGAGCAGCTCGCGTCGCTCGATCGGGTCGTGAAGGGGCAGCCGTTGTTGGAGAACGATTTCTCCTGCTGAGTTCTGCGGCTGATCTGCAAACTATGGTCAAACCGGGACGGTTCTGACAGGCGAGCTGCACTTTGCGAATCTAGACTCGGACGTCATCAAACGTTCCGGGCAATTCGCGATGTTTTCAGCCGTGTTCAATCATGATCTATCGATTCTGCGCCCGCGCTCAGCGCTGCTGGTTTGTCTGGCGTTGACGAACTGCCATGGTGCACATGCGGAAGACGAGGTGCCGACCGTTGAAAAATGCAGCGCCGAGCTGGGCACGCTGGCGGTGGCCGAGCCGCAATCCCAATATCTGGCGGGCCTGAGCCGCTACAACCTGGGCTCACCGTCCATCATGCTGCGCATGATTGCCCAGGAGTCGGGCTGCTTCGCGGTCGTGGAGCGCGGCGTGGCGATGCAAAACCTCCAGCAGGAACGCGCGTTGGCGGCAGGCGGCCAGTTGCAGTCCGACGCCAATGTCGGTGGCGGCCAGATGCAGGCGGCCGATTTCGTGATGACGCCTGCGGTCCAGTTCTCCGACGACACGGGCGGAATCGGCGGCGTCGTGGGTGGGCTGTTCAACCGCGCCGGCGGGCTGTTGGGGCACCTCGGCGGACTGGCCGGCGGCGTCAAGTTCAAAGAGGCCGAGACCACGCTGCTGGTCGCCGATGTGCGCTCCGGCATTCAGGTCGCCAGCGCTGAAGGCAAAGCCAGCAAGATGAATTTCAGCATCGGCGGCTGGGGCTGGGGTGGTCTCGGTTGGGCTTCCGCTGGCGGCTACAGCAAGACGCCCGAGGGCAAGCTCATCGCGGCCAGCCTGCTCGACAACTTCAACAAGATCGTGCTGGCGGTTCGCGACAAGCCCAGCTTGATCCGAAACTCGGTACAGGCCTCCACCAACAATGCCGCGAACGCCGCACAGGCGACCGGCGCAGCGAGACGTCCTGCGCTCGCGGCACCCGTCGTCGTGGCCAGAAGCGGTCCCCTGCCGGCGACCATGATCGGTGCTTTCTCGGGGCAGTACAGCGGCGCCGACCAGGGGATTTTCTCGGTCACGATCGAAGCCGATGGGCAAATCAGCGGCGTCGGGCAATCGGCGGCCAACGTCGCCTTCAACATCACCGGCACCGCCAGCGCCGGCGGCACGCTGACCATGACCAGCAGCGGCCAGGCCGGCAGCGCGCAATTCAACGGCATCATCAGCCCGAACTCCGGCGCCGTGGTCGGCACTTGGCGCGTGGCCAATGGCAACAAAGGCGTTTTCAACGGCAAGCGGCAGTAAGCCGGCGGCGGAGAAATCAGCTCGCCATGGCGGCCCGGTTGAAGTTGCCGACGTCGTCGGTCGCCCTTCTGTGCTGCATCACAGGGCCCCTTATTTCGGCCAATGATTCTTGCTTCGGCCCTCGGGAAGCCCCGATTGCATGAATTAGACTTACGCCCGCGCCGCAGCACTTGGGCGGCAGACCGTTTCGGCACCGTTGCCGCCACCTTTGAAGCCAAGAAGGCCCGCACCCATGAGCGCCATCGTTGACATTGTCGGCCGCGAAATTCTCGACAGCCGCGGCAACCCCACCGTCGAATGCGACGTTTTGCTGGAGAGCGGCACGATGGGCCGCGCGGCCGTGCCGTCGGGCGCGTCGACCGGCTCGCGCGAGGCGATCGAGCTGCGCGACGGCGACAAGTCGCGCTACCTCGGCAAGGGGGTTCTGAAAGCGGTCGAGCACATCAACACCGAGATCAGCGAGGCGGTGCTCGGCCTCGATGCGAGCGAACAGGCCTTCCTGGACCGCACGCTGATCGACCTGGACGGCACCGAGAACAAGGGCCGCCTCGGCGCGAACGCGACGCTGGCGGTCAGCATGGCGGTCGCGCGCGCCGCGGCCGAGGAGTCGGGCTTGCCGCTGTACCGCTACTTCGGCGGGATGGGCGGCATGCAGATGCCGGTGCCGATGATGAACGTCATCAACGGCGGCGAGCACGCGAACAACAACCTGGACCTGCAGGAGTTCATGATCATCCCGGTCGGCGCGCCGAGCTTTCGCGAAGCGCTGCGCTACGGCGCCGAGGTATTCCACGCGCTGAAGAAGATCCTGAACGACAAGCACATCAGCACCGCGGTCGGCGATGAAGGCGGCTTCGCGCCGAACGTCGCGAACCACGAGGCCGCGATCCAGATGATCCTGGAGGCGATCGACAAGGCCGGCTACACCGCCGGCACGCAGATCGCACTCGGCCTGGATTGCGCGGCGAGCGAGTTCTACAAGGACGGCAAGTACGTGCTCGAAGGCGAAGGCGGCCTGAAGCTGTCCGCGCCCGAATGGACCGACATGCTCGCCGCCTGGGTCGACAAGTACCCGATCATCAGCATCGAAGACGGCATGCACGAGGGCGACTGGGACGGCTGGAAGCACCTGAACGACCGCCTGGGCAAGAAGGTTCAATTGGTCGGCGACGACCTGTTCGTCACCAATACCAAGATCCTGAAGGAAGGGATCGAGAAAGGTGTCGCGAACTCGATCCTGATCAAGATCAACCAGATCGGCACGCTGACCGAGACCTTCGCGGCGATCGAGATGGCCAAGCGCGCCGGCTGGACGGCCGTCGTGAGCCACCGCTCGGGCGAAACCGAAGACTCGACGATCGCCGACATCGCGGTCGGCAGCAACGCCGGCCAGATCAAGACCGGCTCGCTGAGCCGCAGCGACCGCATGGCCAAGTACAACCAGCTGCTGCGCATCGAGGAAGACCTCGGCGACGTCGCCAGCTACCCCGGCCGCGCCGCGTTCTACAACCTGAAGTAATGACGACCCCTCGTCCAACGGGTACGTTGGCCGATCCCCCGAGGGGATGCGGGCCGGCTTGGGAGCGGCCCGGCGCTCGGGCCGCCGCCTGACTCGCATGCGCTACATCACCGCCGGGCTGATCGCGTTGATCGCGCTCGTCCAGGCCGAACTCTGGTTCGGCAAGGGCGGCGTGCCGCGCATGATGGAGCTGCAGGGCAAGCTGCAGACGCAGCTCGCCGCGAACACCAGCGCGAAGGCGCGCAACGCGCAGCTCGACGCCGAGGTGCGCGACCTGAAGGAAGGCCTGGAGATGGTCGAAGAGAAGGCGCGCTACGAGCTCGGCATGGTCAAGCCCGACGAGATCCTCGTCCAGCTGACCGGCGCCAAGGCGGCCTCCGCGCCCAGCTCCTCGCAATAGCGCGCGACGCGCCACGATGGACGCGCTGCTGCCGCTGTTGCGGCACCTCCTGGCGGACGCGCTCGCGCCCGCCTTCACCGCGTGGGGCACGCCGGTCAGCCTGCTCGAGATCGTCGCGTTCGTGCTCGCGCTGGTGATGGTCGTGCTGAACATGCGCGTGAACCCGGTCGCGTGGCCGCTCGCGATCGTCAGCTCGCTGCTCTACGTCGCGCTGTTCTGGAACAGCCGGCTCTACGGCGACGCGAGCCTGCAGATCTTCTTCGCGCTGGTGGCCCTCTGGGGCTGGTGGCAGTGGCTGAAAGGCACCGAAGAGAACGGCGCCGCGCTGCACGTGCGCTCGCTCGGCTCCGCGGGGCGCAAGCGGGTGCTGGTCGCGCTGGTACTCGCGTGGCCGCTGACCGGCTGGTTCCTGAAGCACTACACCGACACCGACGTGCCGTGGTGGGACGCCTTCCCGACCGCCGCGAGCGTGATCGGCCAGTGGCTGCTCGGGCGCAAGTACATCGAGAACTGGCCGGCCTGGATCGTCGTCAACGTCGTCAGCGTCGGCCTCTTCGCGTACAAGGGCCTGTGGCTGACGGTGCTGCTGTACCTGCTGTTCATCGCGCTGTCGTTCGTCGGCTGGCGCGCGTGGCGGCGGCTCGCAGCGGCGGCGGCGGCATGAGCTTCGTCGTCGCGCTGCTCGGCGCCGAGAGCACCGGCAAGACGACGCTCGCGCAGGCGCTCGCCGCGGCATTGCGGGCCGAAGGCCGCCAGGTCGCGCTGGTGCCCGAATACCTGCGCGAGTTCTGCGACACGCACGCCCGCACCCCGCGCGCCGACGAGCAGCGGCAAATAGCCGACGAGCAGATGCGCCGCATCGCCCGCGCCGCCGACACCCATGAGCTCGTGATCGCCGACACCACCGCGCTGATGATCGCGGTCTACAGCGACACCGTGTTCGGCGACACCAGCCTGTACCCGCGTGCCGAGGCCGCGCACCGCGCCGCCTGCGACCTGACGCTGCTGACCGCGCTCGACCTGCCCTGGCAGGCCGACGGGCTGCAGCGCGACGGCCCGCAGGTGCGCGAGCCGGTCGACACGCTGGTGCGGGCGTCGCTCGCGCGTGGCGGAATCGACTTCGCCATCGTCGCCGGCACGGGCGAGGCCCGCCACCGCGCCGCGCTCGGCGGCGTGCGGCACGCGCTGACGCCGCGCGAGGCGCGCGGCGGCGGCGACGCCGCGCGCTGGCACGGGGTCTGCGAACGTTGCGGCGACCCCGATTGCGAGCGGCATGCCTGATTGCCGCGGCGCGATGTTCGCGGCGAGAATGCGGGTCGCCCGCTGACGATCGCCCCGTGAACACCCTGTCCCCCACCACTCCCGCGCTCTCGCCCGACGCGTTCTCGAGCATGTTCCAGGCCCTCAACGGGCTGCACAACCGGCGCGCGCTCGGGGCGATCCTGGTCGGCATGTTCGCCGGCGTGCTGCTGTTCGGCGTCGGCTCGTTCCTGGCCGTGCGGCTGGGCGGCCTGATGGCCTTTCTGGGCGGCCTCGGCCTGTTCGTCGCGAGCGCGACCGGCGTCAACGCGGCCGGCGCGCTGCTGATGGACCAGGCCCGCGGCCAGCCCCAGCGCAGCATCCGGGACGCGCTGCGCTTCGGCCTGGCCTGCATTCCGCGCTTCATCGCGCTCGGCCTCGCGCTGTTCGCGGCCTCGCTGGCGGTCCTGATCGTGATCGCGATCGTGTACTTCATCTGCAAGCTGCCCTTTCTCGGGCCGCTGCTGTTCGTCGTCGTCTTTCCGCTCTCGGTCGTCGTCGCCGGCCTGACGGTGTGCGGGCTGCTGCTGTGCGGCTTCCTGGTGCTGCCGGCGATCTGGGAGGGCGCCACGATCTCCGCGGCGATCACCCAGGCGCTGACGATCGCGCGCAGCCGGCTGGTCGAGTCGATGCTGCTGATCGCGGTCGTCTGGCTGCTGTCGGCGCTGGTCGGGCTGATCGTCTTCGGGGTGCTGTTCGGCGGGTTGATGCCGGCGATCGGGTTGTCGGCGTCGATCCTCGGCGGTGAGGGCATGGGCAGCCTGATGAGCCTCTTGCGCCATCACCGCGAGCTCGGCGACGACGGCGGCGTCGGCATGGGCAGCGTCGCCTAC
Source organism: Burkholderiaceae bacterium (assembly GCA_036500445.1). Taxonomy (GTDB): domain Bacteria; phylum Pseudomonadota; class Gammaproteobacteria; order Burkholderiales; family Burkholderiaceae_C; genus LMDS01. The sequence continues at coordinate 12,938 of DASYCA010000222.1, forward strand.
GTGCTCGCGGCCGAGGTCGGCGGCGGCGTGCTGTGGGCGCTCGCGCCGGCGCTGCCGCTGCTCGTCACGCTGCTCGGGCTGAACCTGGTCTACCTGCGCGTCACCGAGGGGCTGCAGCTGCCTCAGTGGCGCGCCGCCGAACCGGGCGGCTGATTGCCGGCGGGCGTGAACAGCTCGCCGACGTCGACCGGGTCGAAGTGGTACTTCAAACCGCAGAACTCGCAGCCGATCTCGACCCGGCCCTGCTCGGTGATGATGCCGTCGATCTCCTCGCGGCCCAGGCCCTTCAGCATGCTGCCGACGCGCTCGCGCGAACACGAGCACGCGAAGCGCGGTGCGGCCTCGCCGCGCAGGATCTCGAAGCGCCGCAGCGGCTCCTCCCAGAACAGCCGGCGCAGCACCGTGTCGGCGTCCAGGGTCAGCAGCTCCTCGGACGTGAGCGTGCCGGCCAGCAGCGCGATCCGGTTGAAGGCCTCGTCGATGCCGATGCGGTCCTCGTTGCGGACCGCCGCTTCGAGGTTGCCCTCGCCCGCCACCGGCATGCGCTGGATCAAGAGGCCGGCGGCGATCTCGTCGTTCGCGGCGAGCACGAGGCGCGTGTCCAGCTGCTCGGACTGCAGCATGTAGTGCTCCAGCACCTCGCTCAGGCGCTGCAGCGGCTCGCGCCGGTCGCCGTGCAGCGCGACGACGCCCTGGTAGGGCTGCTGGCCGGCGCGCTTGTCCTTCGGGTCGAGCGTGATCGCGCAGCGGCCCTTGCCGTCCACGTTGACCATCGCCTCGAGCTGCGCGGCCTCCGGCACCTCGCCGATGACCTTCGCGGTGACGCGGAACGCGAGGTCGTCCTGCACCTCGGCGACCGCGAGTTTGACCGGGCCGTCGCCATGCACCTGCAGCACCAGCGCGCCGTTGAACCTGATGTTGGCCTGCATCAGCACGCCGGCCGCGGCCATCTCGCCGAGCAGCGCGCGCACCGGCGGCGCGTACGCGTCGGCGCTGCCCTCGCGGCGCGCCAGCACCTCGCGCCAGCTGCCGGTCAGGCGCACCAGCATGCCGCGCACCGGCAGGCCTTCGAACAGGAACTTGTGGAGTTCGGTCATCAGGCGATGCGGCTCAGCCCCGCGGCGTAGCGCTGGGCGTTCTCGACATAGTGGGCCGCCGCGCGCGCGAAGCCGGCGACCTGCTCGGGCGTCAGCACGCGCACGACGCGCGCCGGCGAACCCATGATCATCGAGTTGTCCGGGAACTCCTTGCCCTCTGTGACGAGCGAGCCGGCGCCGACGACCGAGTTCTTGCCGATCTTCGCGCCGTTCAGCACGACCGACTTGATGCCGATCAGCGTGCCGTCGCCGATCGTGCAGCCGTGCAGCATGACGTGGTGGCCGATCGTCACGTTCTCGCCCAGGGTCAGCGGAAAGCCGGGGTCGGAGTGCAGCATGCTGCCGTCCTGCACGTTGGAGTTCTTGCCGATGCGCATCAGCTCGTTGTCGCCGCGCAGGATCGCGCCGAACCAGATGCTGGCGCCCTCGGCCAGTTCCACGTTGCCGATCACCTGCGCGCTGTCGGCGACCCAGGCGGTCTCGGCCAGGCGGGGGGTCAGGGTGTCGAGCTGGTAGACGGCCATGGAAACAAACCTCGCGCAGAGATCGAAACCGGCAATTCTAAGGTTGGGGTCGAGACGACCCCAGCGGGCCACCCTGGGTAAACGGGGCTGACAACGCCGGCGGATTTCGCTATAGTTCGACAATCGAGACAGTGTTCCGATTAACGGAATATACCCCAAGGCCGCCATGTCAACCAACCGCCTTCGTTTGCTCAGCCTCGTGCTGATGCCCTTCCTGATGCTGGCGTCGCTGCCGGCCCGCGCGCAGTCGGCCTATCCCGACAAGCCGGTGCATCTGATCGTCCCCTATGTGCCGGGCGGCATCTTCGACATCTTCGGCCGCGCGCTGGCGCTTCGCCTGGCGGACGTGTGGAAGCAGCCGGTGGTGGTCGACAACCGGCCCGGTGCCGCGGAGATCATCGGCGCGCAGATGGTCGCGCATGCCGCGCCGGACGGCTACACGCTGTTCCTGTCGTCCGAGACGGCCTTGCAGACCAATCCGATCCTGTACGCCAAGCTGCCCTACGACCCGGTCAAGGATTTCGCGCCGATCATCCGCATCGCCGAGGGCACGCGGGTGCTGGTCGTGGCGAAGAACAGCCCGTACCACTCGCTGAAGGACCTCGAGGACGCGGCCCGCAAGGCGCCGGGCACGGTCAGCTACGGCACCTCCGGCGTCGGCACTCCCGTGCACATCCTGCAGAACTGGTTCGGGCTGCAGACCAAGACGGAGTACGTTCACGTCCCGTACAAGGGCACGGTCGCGACCTTGCCCGACCTGCTCGGCGGCCGGCTGCAGTTCACCTGGGCGCCGCTGCCGCTGGTCCAGTCCTTCCTGAAGGACGGCCAGCTGCGGCCGCTGGTCGTGACCGGCAAGAACCGGATGAGCGCGCTGCCCGACACGCCCACGCTGACCGAGCTCGGCTTCCGCGACATGGACATGGACCTGATGCTCTCCCTCGTCGCGCCCGCCAAGACGCCGCCCGCGGTCATCGCGAAGGTCAGCGGCGACGTGCGCGCGATCCTGCGCGACAAGGGCTTCGAGCAGTCGGTCACGCTCGCCAATGCGTTCACGACGGTGGCCGATACGCCGGCCGAGTTCGCCGCGTCGCTGGTCAAGGAAACACCGCTGTTCCAGCAGCGGGTCAAGGCCTTGAACGTCCATCTCGACTGATTTCAACCCACCGATTCTTCTACCCACCATGGACCAACCCACCATCGCGCGCCAGCTGGCGCAGTTCATCTGCACGACGTCGTTCGACGCCCTGCCGCCCGAGGTCGTCGAGCAGGCCAAGTCGCGCGTGCTCGATTCGCTCGGCACCGCGTTCGCCTCGCGCAAGCTGCCGGTGCCCGGCGTCGCGCTCAAGTTCACCGCCGGCAACCAGGGCGAAGCCACCGTGTTCGGGCACGCGCGGCGCCTGCCCGCGGTCGACGCCGCGTTGGTCAACGCGACGCTGATCAACGGGACCACCCACGACGATTTCGTCGGCAAGGCGCACCCGGGTGCCGTGACGCTGCCCGCCGCGATGGCGATCGCCGAGCAGGCCGGGCGCGGCGGCCGTGAGCTGCTGACGGGCCTGGTGCTCGGCTACGACCTGGTCGCGCGCGCCTACCTCGGCGGCCCGGCGATGCTGCCGAAGTTCCGCGCCACCGGCGTCGCCGGCGCGGTCGGCGCCGCGGCGTCGGCCGGCAGCCTGCTGGGCCTGGAGGTCGACGCGATGACCAGCGCGCTCGGCCTCTCGACGATGTTCGCCTCCGGCTTCGGCGAGGGCTTCGTGTCGGGCACGATGGACGTCAAGCTCAACGTCGGCTGGGCCAGCCGCAGCGGCGTGTCGGCCGCGCTGATGGCGCATTGCGGCGCGACCGCGTCGCCGAGCGCCTTCGAGGGCAAATCGGGCTTCTTCATGGCCTTCGCGGGAACGGTCGAGCACGCCTCGCGTGCGGTCGCCGATCTGGGCCGCCCCTTCCTGATCACCGAGACCGTCTACAAGGAACGGCCGGTCTGCATCTTCGTGCAGACGCCGGTCGGATTGGCGCTGCGCCTGGCGCGCGAGCACGCGATCGACCCCGCCAAGATCGAACGGGTCGTGATCCACGCCCCCGAGGCGACCTTCACGAACCCGGGCTACCGCAACGTCGCGCCGTTCATCTCGCAGCTGCAGGCGCGCATCAGCGCGCGCTTCACCGTCGCGGCGGCGCTGCTGGGGCGGCCGGTCGACGAATACGACTACTACTACAACACCGGCGACGCCGAGGTCCTCGCGCTCGCCGAGCGCATCGATCTCGCCGACCCCACCGACGACACGCAGAACATCCGCCTCGACGTCGCGTTCGCCGGCCAGCAGGTCAGCGCGAGCGCGTTCGAGATGGACGCGTTGCGTCCGTCGCTGGAGAAGTCGGTCGCCAAATTCAGGCGCCTGACGGCGTCGTTGCTGGGCGCGAAGGCCGATGAGATCGTGCGCACCGTGCTCGCGCTGGAGACCGTTCGAAACATCCGCGACCTGACCGACCAGCTGCGCCTGAGCGACAAGGTCGAAGCGGAGGCGCTGTCGTGATCGGCTGGCGCGGCCGCATCGGCTTTTTGGTCCCGCCGGGCAACCCGACGATGGAGCCCGAGATGATCGGCCTGACGCCGCGCGGCGTCGCGATCTATTTCACCCGCATGGTGGCGCACGGGGTCACCGGTTCGCACGAGGGCCAGGACGATCGCAATCGAACCCAGATCAAGCACCTCGACGAGAACACCGACCTGCTCGCGATGGTCAAGCCGCAGGTGCTGGTGCTCGGCCACACCGCCACCAGCTACACGCTCGGGCGGCAGGGCGAACAGGAACTGGTCGAGCGCATGCAGGCCCGCCACGGCGTGCCGTTCATCACCGCGTTTGGCAGCGTCGTGCAAGCCCTGACGCACCTGGGCATCCGGCGCGTGGCCTACGCGACGCCGTACAACGCGCAGACCACGCTGCAGGGCAAGGCGCACCTGCAGACCTACGGCTTCGAGGTCGCCGCGTTCGGCCACCTGGCCGGCGTGACCAACATCTACGACGAGACCCCCGAGCGCGCCTACGCGCTGGGCCGGCAGGTGGACGTCGCAGAGGCCGAGGCGGTGTTCCTGAGCGGGGTCGGGATGCCCACCATCGAGGCGATCGACGCGCTCGAGCAGGACCTGGGCAAGCCGGTCATCTCGAGCGCCTCGGCGATGATGTGGAATGCGCTGCGCCTCCTCGGCGTCAAGGAACCCGTGCCCGGCGCCGGCCGGCTGCTGCGCGGCGCGTCATCCAAGGAGGCCGCATGAAGATCACGCTGCTCGACGACTACCAGGACGTGGTTCGCACGTTCGACCGCTACGCGACGATCGCGCAGCACGACGTCACCGTCTGGAACGACCACAGCGACGACATCGACGTGCTCGCGCAGCGCCTGCAGGACACCGAGGTCCTGCTGCTGATCCGCGAACGCACGAAGATCGGCGCGGCCTTGCTCGATCGCCTGCCGCGGCTGCGCCTGATCAGCCAGTTCGGCGTCACGCCGCACATCGACCTCGAGGCCTGCACCCGCCGCGGCGTCGTCGTCTGTTCGCGCAGCGCGCCGGGGCAGCCCTCCTACGCGACCGCGGAGCTGACCTGGGGCCTGATCATTGCCGCGCTGCGGCGCATCCCTCAGGAAGTGCAGGCGCTCAAGATGGGGCGCTGGCAGTCGCCGGATTCGATGGGGCTGCTGCTGCGCGGTCGAACGCTGGGCGTCTATGGCTTTGGCCGCATCGGCGGCGTCGTCGCGGGCTATGGCCGCGCCTTCGGCATGAAGGTGCAGGTCTGGGGCCGCCCCTCGACCCTGGCGCGCGCGCGCGCCGACGGCTGGGACGTGGCGGACAGCGAACAAGCCTTCTTCGAGACGTCCGACGTCATCACGCTGCACCTGCCGTTGATCCCGGCGACCCGCGGCATCGTGAGTGCAAATCTGCTCGGCAAGATGAAAACGGACGCGCTGATCGTCAACACCAGCCGGGCCGAGCTGATCGAGACGGGCGCCCTCGAATCGGCCCTGCGCGCGGGCCGCCCCGGGCTGGGCGCCGTCGACGTCTTCGAGGAAGAACCGCTGCTCGGCGGCGCCGGCCACCCGCTGCTGGCGCTGCCGAACCTGACCGCGACGCCGCACGTGGGCTATGTCGAGCGCACCGGGCTCGAGAAGATGTTCGAGACGATCTTCGAGCAGATCGTCGCGTTCGAACGCGGCGAGCCGATCAACGTCTTGAATCGCTAGGCGCCGCGCAGCGATTGCGCGCGCTCGACGGCGCGGGCCGGCGCACTGCCGATCCGCGCACTCGTCATGAACTGCGCGATGACCGCACCGGCGACCAGCAGCACGCCGGCGGTGCCGAACGCGTAGTTGTAGGACTTGGTCGCCGCGACGATGTAGCCGGTCACGATCGGCGCCAGGATGCCGAACACGTTCGCGCCGATCAGCAGCAGGCTGTTCGCCTTGCCGGCGTCGGCCGTGTGCTCCAGCAGGTCGTTGGCCAGCGCCATGTTCAGCGAGGTGGCGGTGGCGATGCCGATCAGCGAGACCGACAGCATCGCGACGATCAGCGCGATGCTGTCGACCAGCGGCGCCAGCAGGATCACCGACGAGCACAGCAGCGAGACCGCGATGATCACGCGGCGCTTGCCTTGCTCGGCCTCGCCCGGCTTCAGGATCAGGTCGCTGAACTTGCCGAGCAGCACGCCGAAGACGACGGCACAGCCGTACGGCAGCGCGGTGTAGATGGCCGCCTGCTTCAGGTCCATGCCCTTGGCCGCCTGCAGGTAGCTGGGCAGCCAGGTCAGGAACAGGTACTGCGTGTAGATCGCGCAGCCCTGGGTGAGCGCCACACCCCACATGCTTCTGGAGCGCAGCAAGCCCGCCAGGCCGACGCCGCCGGCCGCGGGCGCATTCGTGGCGTTCGTTGCGTTCGTTGCGTTCGCGGCGCTCGCGGCGCTCGCCGGCGACGCGTCCTCGCGCGGGCTGTTGCGAAACCACAGCAGCCACGGCACCAGCCACGCAAAGCCGATCGCGCCGGCGATCATGAACGCGGTGCGCCAGCCGACGATGGTCACGAGCCAGCCGACCAGGATCGCGCCGAACGCCGGCCCGGCGTACGTGCCGGCGTTGAAGATCGTCGTGGCAAAGCCGCGCTTCGCCTCCGGAACCGCCTCGCGGATGAACCGGTTGCCGGAGGGATAGGTGGTCGCTTCACCGGCGCCCATCACGAGGCGCGACGCGAGCAGCGGCGCGAAGCTGGCGACGACGCCGGTCAGCACCGTCGCGGCGGACCAGACGGCCATCCCGCCCGAACAAACCCGCTTGGCGCCGTATCGGTCCACCAGGATGCCCGCCGGGATCACGCACAGCAGGTAGGTCCAGAGGAAGGACGAGAACAGGTAGCCCATCTGGATCGGGTTCAGCGAGAACTCCTGCGCGATCGGCTTGGCCGCCACCGACAACGCGACCCGGTCGAGGTAGTTGATCAGCGTCATCGCGAACAGCATCACGTAGACGAACGCGAGGCCCGGCGGGCGCTTCGATTGCAGCTTCATCCTGTCTCCGTCTTGTTTTGAAATTGTTCCGTCAATTGTTCCGATAATCGGAACACGGTACCATTTAACGATACGATACCATTTTCAGCCCCTCTCGGTCAACGCGTTATCCTCGGCCCGCTTCCTGGACCTCACACATGGCAACGTCCCCTCCCTCGCCGCCGCGCTCTGCCGCAGACAGCGGCACGGTCAACCGGGTCTTGCGGATCCTGTCGGCCTTCGGCACCAAGAACCAGTGGTCGCTGAACGAGCTGGCGAGGTCGCTGGCGTTGCCGCGCGCGAGCGCGCACCGGCTGCTGAACCTGTGCAAGCCGCTGGGGTATGTCGAGCAGACCGCCGACGGCCTGTACACGCCGGGCGTCGAGCTCTATCGCGTCGCCGGGCAGCTGAGCGCGCAGATGCCGATCAACCAGTTGGCCGCTCCGCTGCTGGAGTCCATTCGCGACCAGACGGACGAAACGACGATGCTGGTCCTGCTGGCGCGCCAGGACTTGAAGATGTTTTTTTCGCAGGTCGCCTCGCCCAGGCATCCGCTGCGCTATTCCATCGAATGCAACCGCCTGCAGCCGCTCGCCTGGGGCTGCGCCGGGCGCTCGCTGCTCGCGTTCCTGAACCCGGAGGAAATCGACGAGGTGCTGGCTCGTGCCGAGGCCTCGCCGCTGGACGGCCGCGCGCTCGACGTCCAGGAGCTGCGCGAAGCGCTGGCGCAGATCCGCTCGCAAGGGCATGCCGTGAGCTTTTCGGAACGGGCGGCCGACATGCACGGCGTCGCGGTCCCGTTCTTCGACAACACCGGTGCGGTGCGCGGCAACGTGATGCTGACGATTCCGGACTTCCGCTTCGACCGCGCCAAGCTCGAGTCATTCGTCGCGCAACTGCGTCATGCGGCGACGGAGCTCACGCACCGCCTGGGCTGGGCGTGAGGGCACGGCGCGAGCGGAGCAAGGCCGCCTGAGGCCGATCCCGATGCGGCGCCGGCCGCCGCAAAAGGCCTACCATCGCGCTTCGATCCACTTCCGAACATCGAGGCGTTGATGCAAGTTCGTGCCCTCTTTTGCCTGCTCGCGGCCCTCGCGACGCCCAGCGCATTCGCGCTCGACGCTCCCGCCTCGCGACTCGACGCGGTCCAGAAGGCCGGCAAGCTGCGCGTCTGCACGCCCGGCGACTACCGCCCGTTCAGCCTGCTGCGCAGCGACGGCGCGTACGAGGGGATCGACGTCGACCTGGTCCAATCGGCCGCGAAGGCCCTCGGCGTCGAGGCGGAGATCGTGAAGACCTCGTGGGGCACGCTGATGAAGGACTTCCAGGACAAATGCGACGTCGCGATCGGCGGGATCTCGGTCTCGCTGGACCGCCAGAAGTCGGCGTTCTTCACGGCCCCGTACATGGTCAACGGCAAGGCGCCGATCACCAAGTGCGAGAACGTCTCGAAGTTTCAATCCGTGGCCGACATCGACAAGCCGAGCGTGACCGTGATCGAGAACCCGGGCGGCAGCAACGAGCGCTTCGCGCGGGCCAACTTCACGAAGGCGAAGATCGTCATCTTCAACGACAACACGACGATCTTCGACGAGATCCTGAAGGGCAACGCCGACGTGATGATCTCCGAATCGGTCGAGACGATCGCGCAGCAGAAGGCCCACCCCGGCCTGTGCGCGGTGAACCCCGACAAGCCGCTGCAGTACGGCGAAATGGCCTGGCTGCTGCCCAGCGGCGACACCGTGTTCAAGGCCTGGGTCGACCAGTGGTTTCACCTCGCCAAGGCGACCGGCGAGTACGACCGCGTCGTCGCCCGCTGGCTCAAGTGATGCGCCGAATCGAACTCGGGTGACGCGCCATGCTGCGCGGCTCACAAGGGTATGCGGAGCAGGCCGACGAACTGATCGCACGCTATGAATCGGTCGCGTTCGAGCGCAAGCACGAGACCGTGCTTCACCTGTTGCCGCAGACCCCCGGTTCGGCGCTCGACATCGGCGCCGGCAGCGGGGCCGACGCGGCGTGGCTGGCGAGCCAGGGCCACCGGGTCGTCGCGGTCGAGCCGACGGCAGCGTTCCGCTCGCGCGCGATGGCGCTGCACCCCTCGCCGTCGATCGAGTGGGTCGACGACGGTCTGCCACGGCTCGACCGGATCCGCGCGCGCCGCCAGCAGTTCGGGTTGATCATGTCGACCGCCGTCTGGATGCACCTCGACCGGGACGAGCGTGAGCTCGCGATGCCGATCGTGGAAACGCTGCTCGCCCCGAACGGCGTCCTGCTGATGACGCTGCGCCACGGCCCCGTGCCGGAGGGGCGCGTGATGTTCGAGGTCGGCGCCGAGGAAACGATGGATCTGGCGCAGGCCTGCGGGCTGCGCGCGGTCGTGCATCGGCTCACGGCGTCGACGCAAGGCGTCAATCGGGACGCCGGCATCATGTGGTCGCACCTGGCGTTCGTCCGGACGTCAAGCGGGCGTGCGGCCCGCGTTCGACGATGAACCCGCGCCGGCAGGCCCTGGCGCTGCTCGCCCTCGACGATCCGATCGAGAAGGCGGCGCAGACGCGCGCGTTGTTTGCCGGCCTGGACCTCGCGGCGATCGATCCGGGCGAGCAGTTGGACGCAGATCGGCCTCTGCCCGGCCGGCCCGCGCTGCCGCGCCTGGTGCCGGCGAAGAACGTGCCGGCGCGTTCGCCGTTCACGCTCGAGGGCCGCGCCGCGCTGCTGCACGCGGTCACGCACATCGAGTTCAACGCGATCAACCTCGCGCTCGACGCGGTCTGGCGCTTCGCCGGCCTGCCGGTCGCGTTCTATGCCGACTGGCTGCGCGTCGCGAGCGAAGAGGCGCTGCACTTCACGCTGCTGCGCGAACACCTGCAAAGCCTGGGCTTTCACTACGGCAGCTTCGACGCCCACGACGGCCTCTGGACGATGACGCAGCGCACCGCGCACGACGTCACCGCGCGCATGGCGCTGGTGCCGCGCACGCTGGAGGCGCGCGGCCTGGACGCGGCGCCGCCGATGCAGGCCAAGCTGCGCAAGGCCGGCGACCTGCGCGCCGTCGAGATCCTCGACGTGATCCTGCGCGACGAGGTCGGCCATGTCGCGATCGGCAACCGCTGGTACCGCTGGCTGTGCGCGCGCGACGGGCTGGACCCGGTCGCGCTCTACCCCGAACTCGCCGCCCGCTACGAGGCGCCGCGCCTGCGGCCGCCGTTCAACATCGAGGCCCGGCTCGCGGCCGGCTTCACCGCGGCCGAGATCGACCTGCTGGCGTGAATCAGCTCGCGGCCGGCGGCGCCGCGGGTGCCTCCGGCGAGCCCGGCGCGACGCCGGCTTGAGAGGCCTCCGGTGCCGCAGCCCCCGGCGGCGCGTGCATCACCCGCTGCGGGAACGGAATGTCGATCCCTTCCGCATTCAGCAGGTCGAGCACCGCCAGGTTCACGTCCGACTTGACGCCGCCCTGCCCGTTCTGCGGATCGCCGATCCAGAAGCCGATGCTCAGGTTGATGCCGTCGGCCCCGAAATCGGACAGCACGACGCCCGGCGCCGGCTCGGCGAGCACGCGCGGGACCTGCAGCACCGCGGCCTTCAGCTTGGCCTGCAAGGCCCGCACGTCGGTGCCGTAGGCGACCTGCACCGTGGTGCTGATCGCGACTTTCGGGTCGGCGAGCGAGGCGTTCTCGACCCGCTGCGTAATCAGCATCTCGTTCGGCACGATCGACTCGAGCCCGTTCAGCGCCCGGATCACGGTGTAGCGGGTCCGGATGTCGGTGATGCGCCCCTCGAAGCCATCGACCTTGACCATGTCGCCGATGCGCACCGAGCGCTCGGCCAGCACGACGAAGCCGCTGACGTAGTTGGACGCGATCTTCTGCAGCCCGAAGCCGATGCCGACGCCGATCGCGCCGCCCAACACCGACAGCGCGGTCAGGTCGATGCCGACCGCGGTCAGCGCGATCAACAGCCCGACGAACAGCAGCGCGGCCCGCACCAGGCCCGCGGCCATCTTGCGCAGCGACAGCGTGTTGCCCGAGCCGCGCAGCAGCTTCTTCTCGATCGCCGCGGAGATCCACAGCGCGATCACCAGCACCAGCCCGCTGGTCAGCGCGCCCTCGACGACATTGCGCAGCGACATCCGGCCGGCGCCGACCTTCCAGTTGATGTCGTCCATCGCGTCGAGCAGCACCGGCAGCACGCCGGTGACCCACAGCACGACCATGATCCAGGCCAGCCACGAGATGCTGCGCTCCAGCACGCGGACCCAGCGCGCACTCGGGAAGGTCACGCCGAGCACCCGCACGCTCAGGCGGATCACGACCAGCGAGACCAGCATCGGCACCGCGAGCCGGAACACCGCCGCGTGCGGCGTGGCGTGCACCAGCAGCCGCGCGGCGAACGCGAACCCGAGCGCCAGCACCGGGAACAGCACGCCGTCGACGATGCGCCGGCCGAACCAGATCGAGCCGACCGGCGTTTCGGCGCCGCGCACCAGCCGCACGACCGCCCAGGCGAGCGCCAGGCAGCCGGCGAGCACGCCGAGCTCGATCAAGGCGCCCGGATCGGCGAGCGAGCCCACCAGGTCGCGGATGTCGTCGGCGCTGAGGACGGCCGCCATCGTCGTCAGACCCCGGCGAGCACGCGCAGGTGCGCGGCGACGCTGCGGGCGAGCGCGCTGAGGTTGTAGCCGCCTTCCAGGCAGGAGACGATGCGGCCCTGCGCGTGGCGCTCGGCCAGGCCCTTGATGCGCAAGGTCATCCACTCGTAGTCGGCCTCGACCAGGCCGAGCTGGCCGAGGTCGTCCTCGCGGTGCGCGTCGAAGCCGGCGCTGATGAAGATCATCTGCGGCCTGAAGGCCTCGAGCCGCGGCATCCAGTGCGCCTCGATCAGCTCGCGGATCTCGGCGCCCTTGGTGTACGCCGGCACCGGCAGGTTGACCATGTTGGGCCCGAGCGGGTCGCGCCCGCTGCCCGGGTAGAACGGGTCCTGGAAGATGCTCGTCATCAGGATGCGCTCGTCGTTCGCGATGATGTCTTCGGTGCCGTTGCCGTGGTGGACGTCGAAGTCGATGATCGCGACGCGCTCCAGCCCGCGCACCTCCAGCGCATGGCGCGCCGCGATCGCGACGTTGTTCAGGAAGCAGAAGCCCATCGCGTGGCCGCGCGTCGCGTGGTGGCCGGGCGGGCGGGTGGCGCAGAACGCGTTCTCGGCGCGGCCGTCGATCACCGCGTCGGTTGCCGCGACCGCGGCGCCGGCGGCGCGCTGCACCGCCGCCCAGGTGCCGGCGCAGGCGATCGTGTCGGGGTCGAGCGCGCGCATGCGGCCGTCGGCCTGGACCCCTTCGAGCACCGCGCTGAGCTCGTTCACGTAGCCGCGCTCATGCGCCAGGCCGGCGTCCTCCAGGTCCACCAGCGGGGCCTCGACGTGCTGCAGCGCGACGTCCACGCCGCTGGCGAGCAGGTAGTCGTTGATCGCGTCCAGGCGCTGCGGGCACTCCGGATGGCCGCGTCCCATGTCATGTGCACGGCAATCGGGGTGGCTGTAGTAGGCGGTGGTCATGAGGGCCCCAGGTTTTCGGGTATGGTCGTTGGATGGACAAAGCGCTGGCCGCACAACTCACCGCACTCGTCGATCAGATCGCCTCGATTATCGTCGGCAAGCGGCCCCAGATCGAAGACTGCGTCGCCTGCATGCTGGCCGGTGGACACCTGCTGATCGAAGACGTTCCCGGCGTCGGCAAGACCACCCTCGCCCACACGCTGGCGGTCTCGCTCGGGCTGCGCTTCTCGCGCACCCAGTTCACCGCCGACCTGATGCCCTCCGACCTGATCGGCGTCAGCGTCTACGAGCGCAGCCGCGAGCACTTCGTGTTCCACCCCGGCCCGGTCTTCACGCAGGTGCTGCTGGCCGACGAGATCAACCGCGCCGGCCCGAAGACGCAGAGCGCGCTGCTGGAGGCGATGGAGGAGCACCAGATCAGCGTCGAGGGCGAGACGCGCGCGCTGCCGGCGCCCTTCTTCGTGATCGCGACGCAGAACCCGAGCGACCAGCTCGGCACCTACCCGCTGCCCGAATCGCAGCTCGACCGCTTCCTGATGCGCATCACGCTCGGCTACCCGGATCGCGCCAGCGAACGCGCGCTGCTGGCCGGCCAGGACCGGCGCGAGGCGATCCTCGGCCTGCGCGCGGTGATGACGCCGGAGCAGCTCGTCGTCGCGCAGCAGGCGGTCCAGCGGGTCCACGCGTCCGAGACCTTGTTCGACTACCTGCAGGAGCTGATCGCGGCGACGCGTTCGGGCCGCTGGTTCGTCGAGGGCCTGAGCCCGCGCGCCGGCATCGCGGTGCTGCGCGCCGCGCGCGCGCGCGCGCTGCTGAACCAGCGCGACTACGTCGCCCCCGACGACGTGCAATACGTGCTGCCGCAATCGATCGCGCACCGCCTCGTGCCGGTCGCCGGCGCCGGCCGCGGCAGCCGCGAGCAGGTGCGCGCGATGATCGAGGCCACGCCGCTGCCCTAGCCATGACCGCGGCCGCGCTGACCCCGGCCCTGCGGCTGCGCGAACGCTTTCGCAGCTGGGTCCAGTCGCGCCAGCCGCGCAGCGACACGCTGCTGCTGACGCAGCGCAACGTCTACATCCTGCCGACCAAGGCCGGGCTGCTGTTCGCCGGCACCGTCTTCGTGCTGCTGCTCGCCTCGATCAACTACCAGCTCAACCTCGGCTACGTGCTGACCTTCCTGCTCGCCGGCAGCGGCGTCGTCTCGATGCACATCACGCATTCGACGCTGCGCGGCCTGACCCTGCATCTGAAGCCGATCGCGCCGGTGTTCGCCGGCGACCCGGTGCGGCTGGACGCCGTGCTGACCAGCCCCGACGCGGCACGCTTCGGCATCGAGATGCGGGTGATCGGCGCGCCCGGCGATTCGCGCGTCTGGATCGACGTGCCGGCGCTCGGCCAGGCGAGCACCGCGCTCAGCTTCGTCGCGACCACTCGCGGCCTGGCCGAGGTGCCGACGCTGGGCGCCGAGACGCGCTTCCCGCTCGGCCTGTTCCGGACCTGGACGGTCTGGCGCCCGGCCGCGCAGTTCCTCGTCTATCCGCGCCTCGAGCAGCCGGTCGCGACCTTGCCGCCGGCCGTGCCGGTGCCCGGCGGCGCGGCCCAGGCGCGCGCCGCCAACGACGGCGGCGAGGTCGAAGGCGTGCGCGCCTACCGGCGCGGCGACCCGCCCAAGCTGATCGCCTGGAAGAAGGCCGCGAAGGCGCTCGAGACCGGCGGCGACCTCGTCAGCCGCGACACCAGCGCGGCCGTGCACCAGGCCCTCTGGCTGGACTGGCAGCAATGTGGCGCGCTCGCGCCCGAGGCCAGGCTCTCGCGCCTGGCCGCGTGGACGGTCGCCGCCCACCGCGCCGGCGCCGAGTACGGCCTGCGCCTGCCCGGCCAGCGCCTGGAGATCGCCAGCGGCGACGCGCACCGCCGCGAGTGCCTGGAGGCCCTGGCGCTGTGGCGCTGAGCGGCACCGCCGCAGCCCCGGCGCTGGTCGCGCGCCTGTCGGCCGCGCTCGGCTGGAGGCGCCTGCCGCGCGAGGCGCGCGACACCTTGTTCATGCTGTTCGTGATCGGCTGGACGGTGCTGCCGCACATCGAGCACCTGCCGCTGTGGTGCTCGCTGCTGACGCTGGTCGTGCTGCTGTGGCGCGCCAAGCTCGCGCTCGCCAACGCGACGCTGCCCAGCCGCTGGGCCCTGGCGGGGATGCTGCTGGTGTCCGCGGCGCTGACGCTGTGGTCGTTCCGCACGCTGCTCGGCAAGGAGGCGGGCGTGACGATGGTCGTCGTGCTGATGGCCTTGAAAACGCTGGAGCTGCGCGCGCGCCGCGATGCCTTCGTCGTGTTCTTCCTCGGCTTCTTCATCGTGCTGACGCACTTCCTGTATTCGCAGACGCTGCTGGTCGCGCTCGCGATGCTGGTCTCGGTCTGGGGCCTGCTGACGGCGCTGGTGCTGGTGCACATGCCGGCCGGCCAGCCCAGCCTGCGCCAGGCCGGGCGCCTGGCCGCGCGCACCGCGCTGTGGGGCGCACCGATCATGGCCCTGATGTTCGTGCTGTTCCCGCGCGTCGGGCCGCTGTGGGGCGTGCCGAAGGACGGGCAGGCGCGGACCGGGTTGTCCAACACGCTGCGCATGGGGACGATCGCCGAGCTCGCGTCGGACGACAGCATCGCGCTGCGCATCCGCTTCGACGGCCCGCCGCCGCCGCCTGCCGCGCTGTACTTCCGCGGCCCGGTGCTGACGCGCTTCAACGGCCTGGAGTGGCGCGCCAGCCCCTACGACGACTTCTCGCCGATCCGCATGACGGACCTGCGCGTTCAGGGCCCGCCGGTGCGCTACGAGATGACGCTGGAGCCGCTGCGCAGCGTGACGCTGCCGCTGCTCGAGGCGACCGGCACCGCACCGGTGCTCGACGACTACCGCGCGCAGCAGCTCGCCGACCTGCAATGGGTCGCCGACCGCCCGGTGGTCGAGCGGCTGCGCTTTCGCGCCGAGGCCTGGCCGCAGTTCAGCCATGGCCCGAAGAACGCCGCTGGCGGCGTCAAGGGCGCCGGCAGCGCGACGCTGCGCGAGGCGCTCGAACTGCCGCGCGGCTACAACCCGCGCACGCTCGCCTGGGCCGCCGAGCTGCGCCAGCGGCCGGACCTCGTCAACGCCGGGCCGCGGGCCTTCGCGAACGCGCTGATGCTGCACATCCGGACCCAGCACTTCAGCTACACCGTCGCACCGGGCGAGTACGGGCGCGACGCGGTCGACGAGTTCTGGCTCGACCGGCGCGAGGGCTTCTGCGAGCATTTCGCATCGGCGTTCGTCGTGATCATGCGCGCGCTCGGCATCCCGGCACGCATCGTGACCGGCTTCCAGGGCACCGATCCGCAGCCGGTCGACGGCTTCTACGCGGTGCGCCAGAGCTCGGCCCACGCGTGGGCCGAATACTGGGAGGCCGGCACCGGCTGGGTCCGCGCCGACCCGACCGCGGCGGTCGCGCCCGACCGCATCTTTCGCGGCAACCGGCTGCTGCCCACGCCCGGGCTGATCGCCAACGCGTTCGGCGAGGTCAACCCCGAGCTGCTGGCGACGCTGCGCCAGAACTGGGAGGCCGTCAACAACCGCTGGAACCAGTGGGTGCTGAGCTACTCGCGCGGCCAGCAGATCGACGTGCTGAAGTCGCTCGGCGTGCAATCGCCGAGCTGGGAAGACCTGGCGCTGCTGCTGATCGGCTGCCTGAGCTCGCTGGCGCTGGCCGGTGCCGTGTGGGCCTGGTGGGACCGGCGCCGCGTCGACCCGTGGGTGCGCCAGATGGGGCGGCTGCGCGAGGTGCTGCGCGAGCTCGGCCTGGACAGCGCGCCGCACGAAGCGCCCCGCGCGCTGGCGGCCCGGGTGCGTGCGCGCTTCGGCGCGGCCGGCGAACCGCTCGCCGCGCTGCTCGACGCGCTCGAGCGCCAACGCTACAGCGCGACGACGATCGCGCGGCCCGACGCGACGTTGACGCGCGCGTTCGTGCAGCAAGGCCGCGCGCTGCGGGCGGCTCGATAATCCGCCGATGACCCGACCGCTCTCGTCCCGATCCGCCGCGCTCGTCGTCTCGCTGGCGGCCGCCGCAGCGGCGCTGCTCATCGGGCCGTCGACCGCGTTCGCCGCGAAGAAGACGGCCCAGGCCGCCTCGGACGACGCGCCCGATCTCGTGACCTACGGCAGCCGCCCCGACGTGATGGCCTTCGGCGCCGATCTCGCCGCGCGGCGCGGCCTCGACCCGGCGTGGGTGCAATCGGCGCTGCAGCGCGCGCGCTTCGTGCCGAGCGTGGTGCGCTTCATCATGCCGCCGCCGGCCGGCACCGCGAAGAACTGGGCCGTCTACCGCAGCCGCTTCGTCGAGCCGATCCGCATCCGCGCCGGCGTCGCGTTCTGGCGCGCCAACGCGGCCTGGCTGAAGCTCGCCGAGGAGCGCTACGGCGTGCCGCCGGAGATCGTCGTCGGCATCGTCGGCGTCGAGACGATCTACGGCCAGCAGATGGGCAACTACAAGGTCATCGACGCGCTCGCGACGCTCGCGTTCGACTTCCCCGCCGGCCGCAAGGACCGCAGCGGGTTCTTCCGCGACGAGCTCGAGAGTTTCCTCGCGATGTGCCAGAGCGAAGGCAGTGACCCGCTGCAGCGCCTGGGCAGCTTCGCCGGGGCGATGGGCATGCCGCAGTTCATGCCGTCGAGCGAGATCAAGTACGCGGTCGACCTCGACGGCGACGGCCGCATCGACCTGCGGGGCAGCCCGGCCGACGTGATCGGCAGCGTCGCCCACTACCTGGCCGAGTTCGGCTGGCGGCGCGACCTGCCGACGCGCTTCGACGTGGCCGTGCCGACCGACACCGCGGCCCGCGCGGCGCTGCTCGTGCCCGACATCCTGCCGACCTTCAGCCTGCTCGAGTTCAACGACCACGGCGCCCGCGTCGATCCGGCCGCGTGGGCCGCCGATGTGCGACTGCAAAACGACGGCGGCGTCGGCAAGCTGGCGCTGATCGAGCTGCAGAACGGCGACGCGGCGCCGAGCTATGTCGCCGGCACGAGCAATTTCTACGCGGTCACGCGCTACAACTGGTCGAGCTACTACGCGCTCGCGGTGATCGAGCTCGGCGAGGCGGTCAAGCGGGTCGTCGAGCGCGACCTGCCGCGCAGCCCGTCGGCCACGCCGGTGCCCGAGCCGGTGGTGGTGCCGATTCCGGCGCCGGTGCGCGTTCCGGTGCCCGCATCCCCCGCCGAGCCGGCCTCTGCGCCGGCATCCGAACCCGTGCCAGCCGCCGCCGCGGAGCCCGCTTCCGGTCCGGCGAACCCGTGATCCGGGCCCGAATCGCGCTCTGCGATTCGGAGCGCCCCGTCCCGTTCCGCTACCGCACCGCCTCCTCCTCGGCCGCTTGCGCGTCGATGCGGCGCGTACTCTCCCACAGCGCGACGGCGCCGCAGCAAAGAATCAGCGCGATGCCGAAAAAGGCGATCGCGTCCGGCCACTGCCCGAAGACCACCGCGCCGAGGAACGTGGAGAACAAGAGCTGGCTGTACGCGAACGGCGCCAGCGTCGAGGCCTCGGCGCGGTGGTAGGCCGCGACGGTGAGCCACTGCGCCGAGCACCATGCCAGGGTCATCGCCGCAAGCAGCGCGGCCTCGGGCCATGTCGGCCGCACGAAGACCGGCACGACCAGCAGGCTCAGCAGCGCACAACCGATCAACGCCGAGTGCGTCATCGTGCTGGCCACGCTGTCGGTCTGCGACACCTTGCGCGTGCAGATCAGCGCCAGTGCCCAGGCGATCGACGAACCCAGGGGCAGCAGCGCGGCCGACTGATACGTCGAGCTGCCGGGCCGCATCACGATCAGCACGCCGGCGAAGCCGGTGACCACGACGGCCCAACGCAAGGCCGCGACGCGCTCGCGCAGAAGCAGCGCCGACAAGACCGTGACGAACAGCGGAGACGCGAAGACCATCGCGGTCGCATCCGCGATCGGCAGGCGTCCCAGCGCCAGGATGAACAAGACGGCCGAGCCGATGAGCCCGGCGGCGCGGCCGATTTGCAGAGCCAGGCGATGCGACTTCAGCGCGCCGCGCTCGCGCCGCCACAGCGGCATCACCGAGATCAGCAGGCCGAGGCATCTGAACCAGGTGATTTCCAGCGCCGGCAGGTGAGACGTCAATTGCTTGGCCAGCGCGTCGGACACCGAAAAGCAGGCCATCGAGGCAACCAGCAGCAGCACGCCCGAGGATCGGCCAAGGCCAATCGGGTTCAATCGATCTCCGGCCGGAAGCGGCTGCCCAGGCGATAGCGCGAGGCCGGGTGCAGGCACTTGACCCAGGTGACGATGACTTGCTCGTACCAGGTGCGGCGCGTGAGCTGGAGACACGGCTCATCGGCGGGCATCTCCAGCAGGCCCGTCTGATCGGCGGTCGGCAGCACCGCGTCGACGACATGCTCGACCTCGTCGACGGGAATGTTCGCGATCAGGTACTCGCCGGGCGTCGTGCGGGTGAAATCCTGGTCGAGGAACTCCGGTGCCGTTCGCGGATTGACGTAGCGGTCCTCCAGCTGGACCGGAACCTCGTTCTCGAGGTGCACGCAGCGAACATGGAACACCGTCTCCCCCGGCAGCAGGCCCAGCCAGGCCGCGATGTCCGGCGACGCGCTCACACGTTCCTGCGACAGGAACCTGCAGCGGTAGACGTGACCTCGCGCGCGAATCTCGCTGGCGATGCTGGCGATCTGCAGCAGAGTGGATTGCGGCTTGGCCTCGGCCACGAAGGTGCCGACGCCGGCGACACGCACGATGCGCCCGTGGCTCGCCAGGTCGCGCAAGGCCTTGTTCACGGTCATCCGCGAAACGCCGAACTGGGCGACGAACTCGTGCTCCGACGGTAACCGGTGGTGGGTGGCCCAGGCGCCGCTCACGATCTGCTGGGTCACGTAGGACTTGATCTGTTCGTGCAGCGTCTTCGCACCGCCCGCGGAGAGGCTGCCTCGCTGGTTCATCGCCTCAAATCCGCTTCGCTTCGCGGATGCTGCGCACGAACGACTTGGTTCTGTCGCGCTGCGGATCGCCGAAGATCTGTTCGGGCGGCCCTTCTTCGTAGACCGAGCCGTCGCAGAGAAAGCACACCTTGGAGGCGACCTCGCGCGCGAAGCCCATTTCATGCGTGGCGAGCAGCATGGTCATGCCCTCGTTCGCCAGGTCGCGCACGATGCTGAGCACCTCCGAGACGAGTTCCGGATCCAGCGCGGAGGTGATCTCGTCGAGCAGCATGACCATCGGGTCCATCGCCAACGCCCGGACGATCGCGACCCGCTGCTGCTGCCCGCCCGACATCCGGTCCGGGTACTCGTTGGCCTTGTGCGCCAGGCCGATGCGCTTGAGCAGCGCCAGCGCGCGCTCCTCGGCCTGCTCCCTGGATTGCCCGAGGACCCGCACCGGCGCGAGCGTGACGTTCTGCAGCACCGTCATGTGGGGGAACAGGTTGTAGCCCTGGAACACGATGCCGATGTCGCGACGCAGGGCGTTGACGTCGACGCCCGGCCCGGTGATGCGGTCGCCGTGCACGAGGATTTCACCGCTGTCGATCGCCTCCAATCCGTTGATGCAGCGCAGCAGCGTGGACTTGCCCGAGCCGGACGGACCGATCAGGCACACCACCTGGTGCTCTTCGACGGACATCGTCATGCCGTTGATCACCAGGGCCTGGTCGTAGGACTTGCTGATGTCGCGAATTTCAAGCAGCGCCATGGCTTCGCTTCTCACCCGCCGCCGGCGCGCATGCGCGCCCGGTCGCGCTGCATCATCCGTTCGACGAACCGCGTCTGCGGAATCGAGATGACGACGAAGAGGATCGCGACCGTCGTCACCGCCGACAGGTTGTAGTAGTTGGACGCGATCAGCATCGATTGATTGAACGAGTCGATCACGCCGACGACATTCACCAGCGCGGTGTCTTTCTGCAGCGCGATGAACGCGTTCATCAGCGGCGGGATGATCTGGCGCACGCCCTGCGGGACGATCACGAAGCGCAGCGTCTGCATGTGCGAGAGGCCGAGCGAGCGCGACGCGGCGGTCTGGCTCCAATGGATGCTCAGGATCCCGGCCCGGTAGATTTCCGCGACATAGGCGCCGACGGTCAGCGTCAACGCGACGACCACGTAGGTCGTCAGCGACAGGCCCTTCAGGATCGGCACGCCGGTCAACGGAATGCCGAAGCCCACCAGGTAGATCACCAGCACCGCCGGAATCGAGCGGAAGACATCGATATAGGCCGTCGCGATCAGGCGCAGCGGCCTGCCGGCCGCACCCGGCGCGAAGGTCGCGACGGCAACGATCAGGCCCCACACGAGAACGAGCACTTCGGCGATCAGGAAGATCTCGACATTGACCCAGAAGGCCTTCAGGACCAGCGGGAAGGTCTTGAGGATCAGGGGCCCGAGAAAGAAGGTCTTCGCGACCGCCTGGTGGTTGGCGAGCAGGAACTGCAAACCGACGACGACGATGAGTTGCGCCATCGTGTAGCCGAGGGCGATCCAGCATTGCTCCCGCGCCGCCGACCGCGCGACGCGGGCCGCCGACCGGTCGTCGCGCGCAGCGGCCTGCCCGACTTCCCTGCACCGCTTGAATCCTCGAACCAGCGGCAGCAGGATCCAGACGGAGGCCAGCGCCAGCAGCGCCGCGCCGGCATCGACCCATGCGCCGCCGAAGCCGCCGACGACCAGCGCGCCGCGCGTCGATGCGATCGTGTACCCACTCGCCGCGATCGAGGCCACCACCACGACCAGCGCGATGAGCCACAGCGCCACCGGCGCCGAGGGCATGCCGCCGATGTTCAATCGGCGCCCCTGCGCGGGTGCGCCGGCGGCGTCGCTCGCCGGCCGCTGAGTGGCGCCGCTCATGTCGCTTCGGTGCTCAGGGCTTCACGCCTTCAGGGCTTGAGCAGCGGCAGCTTGGACGGGTCCATGCCCAGGCTCGGCGCCAGGTACTTGGCACCCAGCTTGTCGAACGTGCCGTCCTTCTTGAAGTCGGTGATCATCTTGTTGAAGGCGGCCAGGTTCGGCGAATCCTTGTTGACGACCCCGCCCCAGCGTTCGCCGGTGTCGTAGCGTCCGGCCACTTCCAGCGTGCCGCCGGATTGCTTCGCGCGCGCCAGCAGGTTCGGGGTGTCGTAGAGCACCGCGTCGACCTGCCCGGCCGCGAGCGCCGCATACATCGCCGGGTTCTCCGCATAGACCTTCGGCTCCTCGGCCGGCTTGATCTTGTCGAGCACGAATTGAAGCGTCGTCGTGCCCTGCCGGGCGCCCAGGCGCAGCGTCTTCATGGTTTGCGTGTCGACCTTGGTGCCCGCCTTCACCAGCACGGCCTGGTCGGAGTCGAAATAAGGTTCGGTGAAGTTGACGACCTTCTTGCGCTCGTCGGTGATCGTGATCTCGCTCAGCGCGATGTCGAAACCCTGCGCCTGCCCGGTCAGGATCTGCGCGAAGGAGCGGCTGA
The DNA here is from genome assembly GCA_036500445.1 of Burkholderiaceae bacterium. GTDB lineage: Bacteria > Pseudomonadota > Gammaproteobacteria > Burkholderiales > Burkholderiaceae_C > LMDS01. The sequence continues at coordinate 35,131 of DASYCA010000222.1, forward strand.
CGACGATCACCCGGTCGAGGCCGGCGCGGTAGGCCATGTTGGCGGCCATGCAGTATTCGAAGCCGTCCTTCATGGTCTCCAGCGAGTCGCCGTTCCACCAGCCGGGGGCCGGCAACGCCGGGCGAACCGACAGCGCACCCGGCACGACGGTCTGCAGCTTGACCGAGCCCTTGTCCCCGGTCACCTCGCAGTTGCCATAGTCCGGCGCGGCGAACGCGGTCGCCGCCAGTGTTCCGAGGACGAGCGGCACGAGCGTGGCGCGAAGATGGGAAGCCGCGGCACGCGCGGCCGAAATTCGTGGTCGAGTCATCGATGTGTCTCCTGATGTTGGAACCGCCGGATGGCGGAATGGGAAATCTGGCCTAGCCGGGGACCGCCACCGCGGGCTGCGCGATGCCGCCGCGCGGCTGCCCGGCCGAGACATCGCCCCACAGGACCGCGTGGTCCTCCGGCAATGCGCGGGAGTTGGGCACGGACAACCAGAGCCGCATCAGCATCCGGTCCTGGCCGGTGCTGACGTCGTCCTTGAACGCCGTGCGTCCGTGGTAGACGACATGGTTGTTCAGGAGCTGGATGTCGCCGGGGGCGAAGCGCATCTCGAAGCACTGCTCCTCCGCGACGCTCAACAGCATCTCGATCGCTTCGTGCTCGGCAGCGGACAGCTTGCGCACGCCGCCGAGCAGTTGTGCGTTCTCGATGTAGGTCAACGAGAAATGGCTGGTCAGCTTGGCGTCGCGCACGCCGAAGATCGGGAGGTCGTAGGCGACGTGTTCGCCGCCGGCTTCCTCGCCGAAGCGACTGCGCGAAATCGGCCGGCACAGCAGCGCGTGCAGGTCGGGACGGCGCTCGAGGATCTCGTTGTAGACGGTCGCGCTGCTCGCGAGCTTGCTCACGCCGCCTTCCGAGGCCTGCCGCACGCAAAGCAGCCCCACCACGTCGCAGCGGTCGGTATGGAAGCGCAGCTGGCCGGGAGACAAGGTCCGCGCCCCGGAAGACAGGAACTGCTTGCCGGACGCATCGACGGTCGCGCCATAGAGCTTGACGCCGACCCCCATCCCTTCGTCCTTGATCTCGCGCATGGCCTCGCCGCGCCGGTTCTGGAACATCGGCGTCCCGAGGTGGCTGCCCAGCGCGAACCAGATGCGCCTGAGCTGCGCGGTGTCGTAGCGCTTCACGTCCAGGCCGCGGATCTTGACCATGCCGGAGCCGTTCTCGAGCTCTTCACGCACGTCGTCGAAGAACGCTTCGGACCCGGGCAGCGGGAAGTTGTGGCGGTCGATCTGCCGCCAGTCGATCCGCTCGGTCTGCGCGACGGCGGCGTCCATCTGCCCGAGCAACCGGGCGGGAAAATCCTTGATCCAGCGCGGGCTGCGGCTCACCTCGCTGCCGCGCCAGACACAGGCTCCTTGCAGCCGATTCGGCTCCGACATGAACGCTCCCCCGCACGTGACCTGACTAGACAGGACAATACCCGCATAGCCCGGCAATGACAATCGCCGAACGGATCGGGCAAACACTTAGACGCGGAGCGCGCTCCGGTCTCGTCAGGCGCCAGTCACCCGCCAGATCACATCGCCCACGTCGTCGGCCATCAGCAGCGATTTCTTGTCGGCACCGATCGCCACGCCCACCGGGCGGCCGAAGGACACCGATTCGTCCGGGGCCAGGAAACCCCACAGGATGTCTCGCGGCGGCCCGGCCGGCCGGCCGTTCGCGAACGGCACGAACACCACCTTGTAGCCGCTGAGCGTGCTGCGGTTCCACGAGCCGTGCTGGCCGATGACCATGCCGTCCACCTCGAATCCGGGCAGCGTTCCGGCCGGCATCCAGCACAGGCCCAGCGACGCGGTGTGGCCGCCGAGCGCGTAGTCCGGCGTCAGCGCCTTTGCGACCATCGCGTCGTTCGCGGGCACGCGGTCGTCCACGGTCTGGCCCCAGTAGCAGTACGGCCAGCCGTAGAAGCCGCCATCGGTGACCGAGGTCAGGTAGTCCGGTGGCGTCTCGTCGCCCAGGCCGTCGCGCTCGTTGACGACGGTCCACAGCCGGTTCGTGGTCGGCTCCCACGCCAACCCCACGGGGTTGCGCAGGCCGGCGGCGAAGACGCGACAGCGCTGCGTGGCCAGATCGAGTTCATAGATGCACGCGCGGCCCTCCTCGGCCGGCAGGCCCTGCTCGGCGATGTTGCTGAGCGAGCCCACGCCGATGTACAGACGCTGCCCGTCCCGGCTCGGCAGCAGGCTGCGCGTCCAGTGGCCGCCGCGCTTGAAGGTCGTCAAGCGGCGTCCCTCGGCGCTGATCTTCGTGGCGCCTGGCGTGTACGGGAAGGCCATCACGCCGTCCGTGTTGCCGACGTAGAAGGTGTCGCCCAGCAGCGCCATGCCGAAAGGCTGGTTCAGCTGGTCGAGCAGGATGTGGCGCTGCTCGGCCACGCCATCGCCGTCGGCATCGCGCAGCAGCGTGATGCGATTGGGGCTGACGCCGATCGCCGCGGCGCGGCGCATCGTCGCCACCATCGCGTGATCGAAGAGCGTGCGCGGGGCGCCGCCCGACTGCAGCGCTTCGGCGACCGTCACGTCGCCGTTCGGCAGCACCTGGATCCAGCGCGGGTGCTTGAGCCCGGCCGCGAAGGCGTTGACCTTCAGCCCCGGCGCCGCGGCAGGCACCTGCCCTGCCGCCCAGCCTTGTGCGGTGGGCATCTTCAGCGTCGGGATGCGGCCCTGCGGCTGCGCGGCGGGGATCTCGGGCGAGGCGCCCAGCGCCGGGACCCGCACGCTGCCCTGGCGGCGGCGCCAGCGGATCGCGCCGGCGCCGATCAGGGCCACCACGCGCGCAAATACATCGTAAGTCGCCATTGAACTCCTCCAGTTGTGGGGTGCGAGTCGACGCTCGCTCGTCAAGCCGGGATCACGCTGACCTGAACCAGCATCCGCTGCTCGCCGCCGCCCAGGATCACGCCGCGCAGCGGCACGACATCGGCGAAGTCGGCACCCCAGGTCAGCGTGATGTAGCGGGTGTCGGCGAGCTGCGAGTTGGTCGGGTCGAACTCGACCCAGCCGTGCTGCGGCGAATAGGCCGCGACCCAGGCGTGCGAGGCGTCCGCGCCCATCAGGCGCGGCATGCCGGGCGGCGGGTCGGTCAGCAGGTAGCCCGAGACGTAGCGCGCCGGCAGGCCGAAGCCGCGCAGGCAGGCGAGCATCAGGTGGGCGAAATCCTGGCAGACGCCGCTGCGCTGGTAGAGCACCTCGTCGACCGAGGTGCTGACGGTCGTCGCGCCGGGCTTGAAATCGAAGTCGCGGTGGATGCGCTGCATCAGCTCGGTCACCGCCTCGAGCCAGGGGCGGCCGCGCCCGAAGGACTTGCTGGCGTAGTGGCGCGCCGCATCGGACAGCGGCAGCAGCGGCGTCGGCTCGCACATGCTGACGGGGATCAGGTCGTCCTGCTGCGGATCGCGCCGGATCGCGTCGCGCACGCCTTCCCAGCCGAGCGGCGCGGCCGGCGGCAGGGGCGCCGACAGCGACTGAGACTGCGTCATCGTGCCCAGGCTCTGCGACTGGACCGCCGCAGCGGCGGTTTCGACATCGGCCCGCTCGCTGACCTCGACCTGGCACTCCATGCGCACGCGCAGCATCCGATGCGCGCTGTGCAGGCCGAAGTGGGTGACCATGTTGCCGAAGCTGTCGAGCTCGTCGCGGCGCTCGTCGGCCGGCGGGTCGATCTGAACCGAATGCGCGACCACGCGCTGCCACGGCAGCGCGCGCGGGGTCAGCCGCGCAAGCTGCCACGATTGCGAGACCGGCGCGGTGTAGGCGTAGCGCGTTTCGTGCTGGACGGTGTATCGCTGGGGATTCATGATCGGTGCCGCCGCCTCAAGCCACCAGCGACAGCACGCTGCGCGACTCGGCGTGCGAGAAGAACTTCAAGGTCAGCTCGTCGGAGACCGTGATCGCGCAGCGCCGCAGCTGGTCGAGCAGATCGGACAGCGCCTCGCTCTCGGGGTGCAGGTCCAGCGGCGTGAGCTCGCTCAGCGCGGCCTGGACCGGCGCGAGCACGTCGCTCGCGAAGCGGCCGTGGCTGAGCTCGAGCTTCGCGACGTATTCGCCCAGGCCCTTGACCTGGAACGCGATCGAGCGCGGGTTGGTGTCGTCGCGCACGAGCATGTCCAGCACCGGCAGCCACTCGGGCGCGACCAGGTAGCGCGAGCGGAAGGTGCCGGTCGAATCGGTCAGGTCGAGCAGCCAGTCCAGGCCGTGCGCGCGGCCCTCGTTCGTCGCGACCTGCAGGGCCGAGCACAGGTGCGAAAGGCGCTCCAGCCGCCGGCCGATCGAGAGAAAGCGCCAGCCGGCGCCGCGCGTCATGCCGTCCAGCACGAAGCCCGACAGCGTCATCATCGAGGTCACCGCGCGGTCCAGCCAGCTCAGCGCGAGCGGCAGCGCGGCACCGCGCTGGAACACCGGGTCGGCGGCGAGCTGGTTCAAGGTGCGCCAGTTGTCGGCCGACATCCGGTCGCGCAGGTTGAACGCGGCGCGCGCGAGCTGGCGCAGCCGGCCGGCGAGCGCTTCGTCCGGATGCGTCGCGGCGCGCAGCAGCGCGACGCGCGGGTCGTCGAGGTCCTCGATCAGGCCGATGCGCTGGGCCAGCACGATCGCCGGCGCGAGGCCGTCGGACGGCTCACTGTGATGGTCGAGCACGCCGGCGATCGCGACCCGCAGCGTGCGCGCCGCGCTGTCGCAGCGCTCGCCGTAGCGGCCGTACCAGAACAGGTTCTCGGCCGCGCGCGACGGCAGGTTCACGCGCGAGCCGACCAGGTCGGTCGGCGTCACCGTCGACGACAACAGCGAGAACGACGCGTTGACCGGCGCGCCCGAGAGCACCCAGGTGTCCTTCGAGCGGCCGCCGCGCTGCATCGCGATCACGCGCGAATCGCCGTCGACCGCGACCCGCGTCAGGCCGCCCGGCATCACGCGGTAGCCGTCCGGTGTCGCGACCGCGAACACGCGCAGGCCGACCGCGCGCGGCGCGAGCGAGTCGCGTTCGCCGCGTTCGCGCGCCAGCACCGGCGCCTGCGAGACGTGGACCCACTCCTGCGCGACGAAGCGCTGCGGCCGCGCCGCGACCTTCGCGCGCAGCAGGATGCGCTCGTCGTTCGACAGGTCGGCGCCGAACAGCGCCGGTTCGCGCGCCGAGCGTTCGAGCGGCTTGATCAGGAGCTTGTCCAGGCGCTTCCAGGCGTCGTCGAACGCCGCCGGCTCGCCCAGCCACCAGGTCGCGACCGAGGGCAGCCGAAGCGGCTCGCCGAGCAGCTGCTCCGACAGCTTCGGCAGGTAGCCGAGCAAGGCGCCGGATTCGAGCACGCCGGAGCCGAGTGCGTTGCCGAGGAAGACGGTGCCGCGGCGCGCGCAGTCGGTCAGGCCCGCGACGCCGAGGGCCGAATCGGAGCGCAGCTCGAGCGGGTCGCAGTAGTCGTCGTCCTGGCGGCGCAGGATCGCGTGGACGCGCTTCAGGCCTTCGATCGTCTTCATCCAGACGCAGCCGCTGCGCACCGTCAGGTCGCTGCCCTCGACGAGCGGGAACCCCATGTAGCGCGCCAGCAGCGCGTGCTCGAAATAGGTCTCGTTGTACGGCCCCGGCGTCAGCAGCACGACCAGCGGCGGCCCTTCGCCGGCGGTCGGCTTGGGCGCCCAGTGCAGCAGCGAATCGCGCACCGCGGCGAAATACGAGGCCAGGTGCTGCACGTGCAGGTCGCTGAACATCTGCGGGAACACGCGCGAGACGACGAGCCGGTTCTCCAGCGCATAGCCTGCGCCCGAGGGTGCTTGCGTGCGGTCGCTGACGACCCACCAGCTGCCGTCGGGCGAGCGCGCGAGGTCGGCCGCGTACTGGAACAGGTGCACGCCGCCGGCCGGGCGGATCGCCTGCGCCGGGCGCAGGAAGCCGCCGTGGCCGAAGATCACCGGTGCGGGGATCGCGCCGCTGCGCAACAGCGTCTGCGGCCCGTAGATGTCGCCGAGCACGCGGTTCAACAGATCCGCGCGCTGCGCGATGCCGGCCTCGATGCCGGCCCATTCGTCGGCCGACAGCAGCAACGGCAGCGGGTCGACCTCCCAGGGCCGGTCGGCGCCCTGCGGGTCGGCGTAGACGTTGTAGGTGATGCCGTTCTCGCGGATCTCGCGTTCCATCAGCGACAGCGTGTCGCCGATCTCCAGGTTGCCGCGCGCGGCCAGCGCACGCAGGAAGGCATCCCAGTGCGCACGCGGCACGCCCGGGCCGGACAGCAGTTCATCGAAGCGGCTGGCCGGGACGGCGTAGTCGGCGAGCAGGTCTCTCAGCATCGGCGGGTCGAGTCACTCATCAGGAGATGGATTGTCGTCGCGCCGCGCGATGCACTGAACCGGGGCTTCCCCCCCGAGAGGGGAAAACCACAGTTGCTCAGCCCGGCGCTCGCCTCAGATCCAGCGTGAACGGGAAGTTCGGGTTGCGTTCTTCCTTGCTCACCTTCATCACGCCCGGCGTGTGGCCGTTGCGGAAGAAGCGGCCCAGGCGCCGCGCCTCGGCCTCGTAGGCGTTGACCGGGAAGGTGTCGTAGCTGCGGCCGCCCGGGTGCGCGACGTGGTACTGGCAGCCGCCCATCGAGCGGTTCATCCAGGTGTCCACGAGGTCGATCGTGAGCGGTGCGTGCACGCCGATGCTCGGGTGCAGCGCGCTCGGCGGGTTCCAGGCGCGGTAGCGCACCGCGCCGATGAACTCGCCCACCTTGCCGGTCGGCTGCAGCGGGATCACGCGGCCGTTGCAGGTCAGCGCGTGGCGGTCGCCGACCATGCCGGTGACGCGCAACTGGATCCGCTCGACCGACGAATCGACGAAGCGCGCGGTGCCGCCGACGGCGCCCTCCTCGCCCATCACGTGCCAGGGCTCCAGCGCGAGGCGGACCTCGACCTTCACGCCCATCGCCGCGAAATCGCCGAGCCGCGGGAAGCGGAAGTTCAGGTGCGGCGCGAACCAGTCGGCCTGGACCGGGTAGCCGAAGTCGTTGAGCTCCTCGATCACGTCGCCCAGGTCCTGCCAGATGAAATGCGGCAGCATGAAGCGGTCGTGCAGCTCGGTGCCCCAGCGCTTGAGCCGCTCGGGCCGGTACGGCGCCTTCCAGAAGCGCGAGACCAGCGCGCGCATCAGCAGCTGCTGCGTCAGGCTCATGCGCGCATGCGGCGGCATCTCGAACGCACGCATCTCGAGCAGGCCCAGGCGCCCGGTCGGGCCGTCCGGCGAGTACATCTTGTCGATGCAGAACTCGGCCCGGTGGGTGTTGCCGGAGACGTCGATCAGCAGGTTGCGCATCAGCCGGTCGACCAGCCACGGCGGCACCTGCCCGTTGGCCTCGGTCAGGCGCTTCAATTCGGCGAACGCGATCTCGATCTCGTAGACCGAGTCGTTGCG
>DASYCA010000223.1:0-4991 GCA_036500445.1 Burkholderiaceae bacterium
TGGCCTTGTCGAGTTCGGCCAACAGCGCGGCGTGGGCGGCAGCTTCGGCATCGTCGGCCGCGAGCACTTTCAGGTCCAGCACGCTGAAGTCCACCGCCTCGAGTGCGGCTTGCGCGGCACTGGTCTCGCCGGCGTCAATGACGAGCGAGTTCTGGCCGCGCGTCATGCGGATGTAGACCTCGGCCAGCAGCCCGGCGTCCAGCAGCGCGCCGTGCAGCGTGCGGTTGGTGTTGTCGACCTCCAGGCGCTTGCACAGCGCGTCCAGCGAGTTCGCCTTGCCGGGGAACATCTCGCGCGCCATCAGCAGGCTGTCGCTGACCTTGGTCACGAAGCCGGAGAACTTGGGCCGGCCGAGGCGGCGCAGCTCCTCGTTCAGGAAGCCGACGTCGAAGCTCGCGTTGTGGATGATGATCTCGGCGCCGGCGACGAACTCGAGCAGCTCGTCGGCGATGCTCGCGAAGCGCGGCTTGTCGGCCAGGAACTCGTCGGTCAGGCCGTGGATCTTGACGGCGTCCGGGTGGCTCGTGCGCTCCGGGTTCAGGTAGAAATGCAGCGTCTCGCCGGTGATGCGGCGCTGGTTCATCTCGATGCAGCCGATCTCGATGATGCGGTCGCCGGATTCGGGGCTCAGGCCGGTGGTTTCGGTGTCGAGGAAGATCTGTCGCATGCCTCGATTCTAGAGGTCGTACCAGCCCAGGCCGACGATGAATCCCGAGGCATGTTCCCCGTCGGCCTGGCGTTGCTGCAGGCTGAAATCGATCGCCAGCTTGTCGCGCTTTAGCCAATGGCGCGCGCCGACCTGCATGAACGTGGTCTCGCCCTCGCGCGCCAGCTCGGCGAAGAACAAGGTGCGCCTGAACAGCTCGCGTTCGATGCCCGCGGAGCCGCTCCAGGCGCGCCGCGCGTCGCGGGCCTTGCCGATGCCGGCGTCGAGGTGGAGAAAGCCGCCGCCCTCGCCCAGCGCGATCGACACCGGCAGCTTGATCCCGATCGACGGCACCGTGCCGCCGCTCTCGCGGGTGCGCTCCGCGGCCAGCGAGGCGCTCAGGCCCCAACCCCAGCCGTCGCGTGCGACGTTGTTGAAGATCTGTTTGAACTCGATCTCGGTCTCGTGGCCGGTCTCGCTGTCGTGCCGGTCGACGTAGCGCGTGAGTTCGGCCTGGATCGAGAAGCCGCCGCTGAAGCTGTACTCCGGCTCGACCGACAGGCCGCGCGTCGTGCCCAGGCGTTGCGCCCAGGACTCGAAGGACCAGACCTGCTCGTCGTCTTCGAGCACCGCGGTGCGCGCGACCTGGAACGGCCGGTCGTTGGCCCGCGCGCGCTGCGGCGCCGCCAGGCCGCCCACCAACGCGATCAGCAGCAGGCCGCGAACGACGGCCGCGCCGGCCGGGCGGGAAGGCGTCGGCCTCGCCGCCGGGCCCGTCATCGGGCGCGGCGCCCGGCGTGTCATCGGGGGCCAGAGCGAGCGAGCGTGGCGCGCCAGCAGCAGCGCCAGCGCGAGGCCCGCGAACGCGATCCGCAGATCGACCCGCACGGTGGTCGGCTTGGCCAGCGCCGGCGCGGTGAGCGCGGCCACCAGGTCGTCGGTCGACGCCAGGCGCACGAACGCCAGGCCGCGCTCGCGCCCGAGCAGGCGCAGATACGGCTCGCGCAAGGCGGACAGGTGCTCGCTGCCCGGCGTCGCGCCGAGCGCCGGCGCGGCCGGCGCCGCGCCGTCTTCGCTCATGCGTTCGCCGCTGACGCTGGCGCCGCGGCCGTTGCCGTAGAGGTCGGCCTGCGCCACCTCGTCGGCGCGCCAGAAGCCGAGCGGCCGCCCGCTCGGGTCGCTCTTCGGAATCGGCGACGGCCGCAGGTCGCCGACGCCGACGAGCACGCCCGCGACCTCGCCCGGCTTGTCGGCGAAGGCCGGGCGGTGCAAGGGGCTCAGCGGCGGCGCCTCTTGGCCGTCGGTGATGAACACCAGCGAGGGATTGTCGGGCAGCTGCCGCGCCACCTCGATGCCGCTGTGCACGCCCTTGGCGATCTCGCTGTTGCCGCTCCAGGCCATGCGGCCGTCGATGTTCGCGAGCGTCGCGCGCAGCTCGCTCAGGTTGGCGCAGACCTCGATCGGCTCGAACAGCAAAAACGAGCGGTACTCGGTGAACACGGCCCAGCCGATCCTGGAGCCGCAGGGCAGGCGCAGCAGCAGCTCGCGCAGCGCGTGCTTCGCGAAATCAAGCCGCGAGACCGGCTTGCCGTCCAGCGCCTCGTCCTGCACGTTCATGCTCTGGGTGATGTCGAGCACGATCACGTGGTCGAAGCGGGCGCGCTCGGCGTGCCAGCCCGGGTCCAGCAGGCACACCGCGAGCGCGAGCGCGGCGCCGGCGAGCAGCCAGCGATCGGCGTGCGTGCGCCAGCTCGCCACGAGCCTCGCCGACAGCTCCGCCACCCGCCCGATGCTCATGGCAGCCCCGGCGCGAAGCCACGCATCGTCGTCACCGCGCGCTCGCGGTTGCGCTCCTGGGTCACCGGCCCGTCCTCCTCGTCGCTCGGGTCGGGCAACAGGCGTTGCGCGCGCTCGAGGTTGTAGCGCGCGTCCCATTGCGTCGGGTCGTCGCGCAGCACGTCGCGGTAGTACTCCTTCGCGAGCTCGAGCAGCGGGATCGCCTGGCCCGGCTGCGCGCCCGCGCGCACCTCGACCGCCTGGCGCACCAGCAGGTTCGCGCTGTTGAAGCGCGCCGCCGGGCCGAGCCGCGCATCGCTCTGCAAGGCGCGGTAGCGGTTCAACGCCGCGTCGCGCGCGCCGCTGGCGCTCTGCGCCGCAGCTTGCGCGAAGCGCAGTTCGGGGGCTTGGCCGACGCCGTCAGGGATCGCCTGCCCCGACGCGATCTGCGCGTTCAGTTGCGCGGTGCGCCACCACATCGTCGAGTCGACGATGGCCGCCAGCACCGCCAGCGCCAGCACGGCGAGGACCCAGCGCGTGCGCCGTCGCGTCGGGGCTAGGACCATCGGCGCAGCTCCAGCAGGTTGGCCGCCAGCAGCACCAGCACGCCGGCGAACGCGATCGCGTAGCCCCAGCCCGACAAATCGCGGCGTGGGATCGTGTCCTGGTAGGTGATGGGTAGATTCTCGAGGCGATTGACGTCGTCGACCGCCTGCTGCAGCGCCTGCGGCGTGCCGGCCTCGTAGGCGCGGTACGGGATGCCGAGCGAGAGAAAGTAGCGGTGCAGGAAGTACTCGGGCACCGCGTCGGCGTTCTCGGGCGGCTCGGTCTGGTCCGGCAGCAGCCCGGGGCTCATCGCCGAGCGGATGTAGATCCAGTCGATCGCGGCGCGGGTCTTGCGCGCGAGCTGCGCGATGCGCTCGCGCGCAGCCGGGTCGATGCGGTCGCCGCCGTCCGAGACCAGCATCACGATGCGCGAGCCGGTGTAGGGCCGGTTCTCGAAGTAGCCGAGCGCGGTCTCGACCGCCAGCGCGATGTTGGTCTCGGACAGGCCGCGCCCGATGTTGCCGGCGCTGATCGCGGCCTGGATCGCCTCGCTCTTCTGGGTGAACTCGAGCAGGCGCAGCGGCAAGGTGCTGAACACGATCATGCCGAAGCGGTCGTCGGGGCGCTTCGCGACGAATTCGGAGAGCACGCGGCGCGCGACCGAGCCCTTGGTCTCGCGCGCCTCGTTCGCGCGCAGCCTCGAGTAGTACTCCAGCGTCTCCGGGCCGGTGCCGCGCACGGCAGGGTTGCGGCCGCCGCCGAAACTCTGGTCCATGCTGCGGCTGCGGTCGAGCACCAGCACGATCTCGGCCCCGCGCCCGACCCGCTCGACGCTGTACTCGGGGCGGTACGGCCCGGCGAGGCTGAGAACGACGCCCGCGAGCGCGATCACCGCAGCCGCGCGCAGCAGCCCCTGCAAGACCTGCGAGGCGCGGTCCGGCGCTTGAGAGGCCGCCCAGGTGTTCGCCAGCGCGCCGCGGACCCGCGTGAACAGCGGCAGCAGCGCGAGCGGCAGCAACAGCAGCCACAGGGGCTCGTCGAATCTCATCATCTGGCCGCCCCTCGTTCCAGATCGCGGCAGCGGCGGCAGAACTCGAGCAGCCAGCGCGCGTCGACCGCCTCGTCGTGTCCGGCGAAGAACTCCGCGCGCGAGGCGGCGAAGAAGCGGACCAGGTCGTCGCGCAGCGCCGCGAAGTGCGGCTGCGCCGCGAGAAAACGGTCCAGGCCGGGCGCGAAGAGGACTTCGCCGGCGCTTTCATTCAGCGCCGCGTGCACGCGCTCGAACGCAACGCGACGCTGCGCGGCGTCGGGCTGCGCCGACAGGGCCGCCTTCAGCGCCGGCCAGGCGCGGCCGAACGGCCGCCGCCGCTGCGCAGACCACGGCAGCACCAGATACACCTGCGCGAGGTAGGCCAGACCCAGCACCAGCACGAGCGCCTCCAGCGCCAGTCGCAGGCGCGTCGAGCCGGTGTCGATCAGCGGCGGCTCGCGGTCCGGCCGCATCTCGCCCAGGCCATCGCGCGGCGAGGGGTCGGTCGGCGCGAGCGGCGCGACCGTCACCGGCCAGGCATCGACGCGCAGCGTCTGCGCCCGCGGCACGCCGTCGAAGCGCAGCTCGACCGGCGGCATCTCCAGCACCCGCACGTCGCGCGGTGCGAGAAAAATTTGATAGTCCAGCTGCAAGGACTCGGGCACGCCCGCCAGCGATCGGTGCAGCACGACGTGCTGCAGCTCGAGCGCCCCGCCGTGCGCGCCCGCGCGCGGCAACGAGCTCTCGTCGAGCCTGAGCCCGTCCGGCACCTGCAGCGCGATGCGGCGCGAGACCACATCGCCGACGCTGTAGCCGAAGGCGCGCGGCTCGCTGCTGCGCGCGTCGAGAACGGCCGGCGCGGCCACGGCGCCGGCGCTGGTCAGCAAGTTCAGCAGCAGCGTCGACACCGACATCGACACCAGCGCGGTCCGCGCCGCGACCCCCCTCGAGGCGATGCACGGCGTCGTCATGAGTGGAAGTGGCGCGTGACGG
>DASYCA010000224.1:0-5404 GCA_036500445.1 Burkholderiaceae bacterium
GAGCAGCTCGCCGCGCGGCACGCTGCAGTCGTCCTTCAGGCTCGCGAACTTGGCCAGCACGAGGGTGCCGTCCTGGTCCAGCAGCGAGCATTTGGGGCGGGAGCCGCCCAGCGAGGTGCCGGCGCCCTGCAGGCGGATCAGGTCCGCGCTCGATTCGGTGCCGCGCTCGACGGCGCGGCAGGCCTCGAACAGTCGCTCGAGCGCGTCGAACGGCGCAGTGGCCTGCACGCCCTGCTCGACCGTGCGCAGGAAGCCGCCGTCGGCGCGGCGCACGCGCAGCGCGCCGACGCGGCTGAAATCGTCGACGGCACAGAGCTGATCCAGCTCGGTCGGGGCTTTCAGCGCCGGCGCCAGCTGGCGCGCCGCCGCCTGCGTGCGGGTGACGACGCGCCGGCCCCAGGCCTGCGGGGCGGTGTCGGCCAGCGCACCGAAGAGGCAGGCGTCGTCGCGGTTCGCGGGCTTGCGGATCTGCCGGCCGGGCGCCAGCGCCAGGTCGGGCGACACGCCGAAGCGCGTCGCGCTGGCGAGCCAGCGCTCGTCATAGCTGAACGACGAGTACTCGCGCGCGCCGTCCTTCACGTGGGTGAGCCGGCCGACGGGCAGGCCGTCCTTGCCGATGCCGATCTCGAGCTCGGTCTTCTGGCTGCGCGGGGTCGTCGCCATCAGAGCGCTCCGCTGTCCTTGGCGCGCCGGGGGGTGCGTACTCTTCGCGGGACCTGTTCGTCCATCAGCGCGAGGCCGAGGCCGTCGCGGGACGAATCGATCAGGTCCGCGAGCCGGTCCAGCTCGCCGAAGACGTGCAGCGCCCGCGCGACATGCTGCAGCGAAATGGCGGCGCTGCCCTCCTCCATCCGGCGCACCGTCATCAACGACGTGCCGATGCGCTCGGCCAGCATCGCCTGGGACAGCTGGCGGCGACGCCGCGCGAGCGACAGATCGCTGCCCAGCTTCCTGATCGCGCGATCGACCGGCAACGGCAAAGGTTGATTCATAAGCGTTCCCATGAGAACGTTTTCAAAATTTAAGCGTTCTTTTGAGTCACTTTATAACATGTCCACGGAGACTCGAGCAACTCGTTCCGACGTCGATAAGTAAGTGATCTTTTGAGATCGATAAATATATATTATCGTTCCTATAAGAACATCAATGCGTCTTCTCGAGAATACGCTCCCGGAGCACCGCGAGTTGCGCCTGCGCCGCCTCCCGCCCGGCCTGGATCGAACGCTTGCGGGCCCCGAAGTCGGTCCCACCCACGTGCGGCAGCTTCGGCGCCATCACGACGTCGGCGTCGTGCAGTTCGACCGCATTCAGGCTGCGGCCCATGATCGCGAAGGTCTGCAGCAGCATGCGCATCGCGTCGCCGGTCGCGTTGCCGTCGGGCACGGCCGAGATGTCGACCGCGATCACCAGGTCCGCGCCCATCTCGCGCGCATAGCGCACCGGCACCGGCGCGACCAGGCCGCCGTCCACGTACTCGCGCGTGCCGATCTTCACCGGCTCGAACACCGCCGGCACCGCGCTCGAGGCCCGCACCGCGATGCCCGGGTCGCCGACGCGAAACAGGATGCCCTGCCCGCTGTCCAGGTCGGTCGCGACGATGCCCAGCGGGATCCGCATCTGCTCGATCTTGCGGCCGCCGGTGTGCTCGTGCACATAGCGCTGCAAGGCCACGCCGCGAATCAGCCCGCGCCCGGGAAAGGCCCAGTCGGTGAACGCCGATTCGTCCATCGTGTCGGCCAGCGCGGCCAGTTCGGCCCCGCTCTTGCCCGAAGCGTACAGCGCGGCCACCAGGCTGCCGGCCGAGGTGCCGGCGACGAGGTCCGGCTTGATGCCGTTCTCCTCCAGCACCTGGATCACGCCGATGTGGGCGAAGCCGCGCGCCGCCCCGCCGCCCAGCGCCAGCCCGATGCGCGGCGGGCGCGGGGGCGGCTTCACGACCGGCGGGGGCTCGGGCGGCGGCGCAGGGGGTGGTGGCGCCGGCGGCAGCGCGGCGGGCTTGGGCGCCAGTTGGCAGCCGATCAGCCCGATGCCGGCCGCGGCGCCGACGCCGGCCAGCGCCAGCCAGCGCCGGCGCGTCGATCCAGGAGGAGTCATCGGCCTGATTCTAAAAGCGGCTTTCGATGATCCTTATGCCTTCAGCGGATATACAAGTAAGCAAAATGTACTTTTGTTATATATGCCGACTGCCTACATTGGCCACTCCCTACCTTGGACCCTGCATGGACTGGATCGCGATCGTGAGTGGTTTCGGCGTCGGCGCCATCATCGGCATGACCGGCGTCGGCGGCGGCTCGCTGATGACGCCGCTGCTGTTGACCGTCTTCAAGCTGAACCCGGCGGTCGCGATCGGCACCGACCTGTTTTTCGCCTCGATCACGAAGACGGCCGGCTCGATCGCCCACCACGACGCCGGCCACGTCGAATGGCGCATCGCCCGGCTGCTGCTGGCCGGCAGCATCCCGGCCTCGATCGCCACGATCGCGCTGATGCACGTCACCGGCGTCACGAAGGGCTGGGCCAGCGCACTGACCTTCTCGCTCGGCATCGCGCTGCTGCTGACGGCCGTCACGGTCGCGTACCGCCACGTCTGGCTGAAAGTCGGGCTGCGCCTGGAGCGCGTCGTCACCGACGCGCGCAAGCCGGCGCTGACGGTGCTCTGCGGCCTCGTCCTCGGCGTGCTGGTCTCGCTCAGCTCGATCGGCGCCGGCGCGATCGGCGCTACCCTGATCATGCTGATCTACCCGCGGCTCAGCTCGCACCGCATCGTCGGCACCGACATCGCGCACGCGGTGCCGCTGACCCTCGTCGCCGGCATCGGCCACGTCACGCTCGGCCACATGAACTGGCCGCTGCTGGGCGCGCTGCTGATCGGCTCGGTGCCCGGCATCTGGCTGGGTGCGAAACTCACCCGCCGCATGCCCGAGAAACTCGTGCGCGCCCTCCTGTGCCTGTCGCTCGTGAGCGCCGGCCTCAAAGTGATCTACTGATTCGATTGCCACCACGATGTACCACTACACCGACTTCGATCGCCATTTCGTCCACCAGCGCGCGGCCCAGTACCGCGACCAGCTCGAGCGCCACCTGCGCGGCCAGCTGCCGGACGAGGACTTCCGCGCGCTGCGCCTGCAGAACGGCTGGTACGTGCAGCGCCACGCACCGATGCTGCGCGTCGCGGTGCCCTACGGCGAGCTCAACTCGAAGCAGCTGCGCGGCCTGGCCCGCGTCGCGCGCGAATTCGACCGCGTCGACATCGGCCAACCCCCCGTGCGCGGCGAAGGATTGGAGCCGCCGCGCGGGGAGCGCGGCGGCTTCGGCCACTTCACGACGCGCCAGAACGTGCAGTACAACTGGATCCCCCTGGAGCGCAGCGCCGACGTGATGGACCTGCTCGCGTCGGTCGACATGCACGGCATCCAGACCAGCGGCAACTGCATCCGCAACACCACCAGCGACTGCTTCGCCGGCGTCGCCGCGGACGAACAGATCGACCCGCGCCCGTACTGCGAGGTGCTGCGCCAGTGGAGCACCTTGCACCCCGAGTTCGCGTTCCTGCCGCGCAAATTCAAGATCGCGGTGACCGGCGCGACGGAAGACCGCGCCGCCACCGCGTGGCACGACATCGGCCTGCGCCTGCTGAGGAACGAGGCGGATGAAGTCGGATTTCAGGTTCGCGTCGGCGGCGGCATGGGCCGCACGCCGGTGATCGGCACCGTGATCCGCGAGTTCCTGCCCTGGCAGCAGATCCTCGTCTTCATCGAGGCGGTCGTGCGCGTCTACAACAAGCACGGCCGGCGCGACAACGCCTACAAGGCGCGCATCAAGATCCTCGTGAAGGCCGAGGGCCAACGCTTCATCGACGACGTGAACGAGGAGTTCGCGCACATCCTGAAGGACGACGTCGACGGCACCGCGCACCTGATCCCGCAGGCCGAGTTCGACCGTGTCAATGCGAGCTTCGTGCAGCCGGCCGGCGTCGTGCCGCGCCCGCCGAGCGTGCTGCCGTGGACGATCCAGGCCGATGCGCCGGCCGCTTTCCGCCGCTGGCTCGAGCGCAACACGCACGCGCACAAGGTGCCGGGCTACCGCGCGGTCACGCTGTCGGTGAAGCGCGCCGGCCAGGCGCCCGGCGATGCGACCGACACCCAGTTCGACCTCGCCGCCGACCTCGCCGACCGCTACAGCCATGGCGAAGCCCGCGTCTCGCACGACCAGAACCTGGTGCTGCCCTGGGTCCTCGAAACCGACCTGTTCGGCCTCTGGAACGCCGCGCGCGATGCCAGCTTCGCAACACCGAACATCGGCCTGCTGACCGACATGATCGCGTGCCCCGGCGGCGATTTCTGCGCGCTCGCGAACGCCCGTTCGATCCCGATCGCGGCCGAGCTGACCGAGCGCTTCGACGACATCGACGAGCTCTACGACATCGGCGACATCGACCTGCACATCAGCGGCTGCATCAACTCCTGCGGCCACCACCACAGCGGCCACATCGGCATCCTGGGCGTCGACAAGGACGGCAAGGAGTGGTACCAGGTCTCGCTCGGCGGCTCGGACGGCTCGTCGCTCGCGACGACCGCGGTGCCGGGCAAGGTGATCGGCCCGTCGTTCGCGGCCGACGAGGTCGCCGACGTGCTGGAGGCGGTGATCGAGACCTACCGCGCGCAGCGCAGCGACAACGAGCGCTTCATCGACACCGTGAAACGCGTCGGCATCGACCCGTTCAAGCTGGCCGCGAACGCCACGCGGCGCAGCACCGCGCAAGCGCACTGAACGTCACACCCGAGCGCGCAGACCCGAGCACGAGCACACCCTCATGAAATTCATCGACTCCCGCGACAAGCCCCGCGACCCCTGGCACACGATCGACGGCGACGACGGCCCGATGGTCACGCTGACGCCGTCGCCCTACAGCCTGCTGAGCCTGCTGCAATGGCATGCCGTGCGCAGCCACTGGCCGGCCGACATGCCGGTCGGCGTGCAGCTCGCCAACGACGTCGAGGTGACGGAGCTCGTCGACGACTTGCCGCGCCTGTCGCTGATCGTGCTGAACTTCCCGAAATGGGTCGACGGCCGCGCCTACAGCCAGGCCAAGGTGCTGCGTTCGCGCTACCGCTACCCCGGCCAGATCCGCGCGGTCGGCGAGGTGCTGGTCGACATGCTGCCGCTGCTGCAGCGCACCGGGTTCGACGCCGTCGCGATGCGCGCCGACCAGTCGCGCGATGCGGCCGAACGCGCGCTCGCCTTCTTCCACGAAGGCCACTACCAGGGCGATGCGCTCGACAACCGGCCGCTGTTCGCGCTGCCGCCCGGCACCGTCGAGGCCCGCGAGCGCGAGTTCCTGAACGCCGGGGCCTCGATATGAGCGCCGTCTCGCTGTACGCCCGCGCCACGCCAGGCTTCGACG
>DASYCA010000225.1:0-3350 GCA_036500445.1 Burkholderiaceae bacterium
GTCGGGCCGCGGCAGGCTCGCGAGCAGCGCGGCCCAGTCGCTGCGCAGCCGGGGATAGGTCGCGTGGCACACCGGCTCCTGGTCGCAGGCGCGCAGCAGCGCGTCGAGCGCGGCCTGGCTGTCGGTCGAGAAGCTCGCCGGCAGCACCATGTCGGGCGGCGCGACCGCGTCCAGCACGAGGCGCCGCACCCGGGTCGGGAACTGGCGCAAGTACTCGAGCCCGGCGCGCGTGCCGTACGAGATGCCGACCAGGTCGATCGTTTCGGCGCCGAGCGCGGCGCGCACCGCGTCCAGGTCCTGCATCGCCAGCGTCGTCGTGAAGAAGCCGAGGTCGCTTTCCGCCTTGAGGTACGGCAGTTTCAACAGCGCGGCCTTGCATTGCATCAGCAGGTCGAACTGCCGCTGCGGGTCGGCCTGGTCGGCGAGGCGCTCGCGTTCGGGATCGTCGCATTGCAACGGCGCGGACTGGCCGGTGCCGCGCTGGTCGACCAGCACGATGTCGCGCCGGTTGTTCAGGCGGCTGAACAGCGCCATCGCCTGCGGCGCGACGCCGATGGCGCTCTGGCCGGGGCCGCCGGCCAGCAGGAAGACCGGGTCGGGCAGCTTGCGCCGCGCCATCGCCGGGACGACGACGTAGTGCAAGTCGATCTTCGGCCCGTCGGGCCGGGCCGGGTCGAGCGCGCGCTGCAGCACGCCGCACTGGACGCTGTTGCGAATCCCGGCGACCCGGCAATCGCTCAGGGCCTGCGCGTTCGCGGCGCCGCCCACAAGCATCGCCAGCGCAGCGAGCGCCAACTTCATTCGCCGAGCAGCCGCTTCAGTTCGCCGCTGTCGATCAATTTTTTCAGGTCGTCGGCGCCGCCGACGAGGTTGCCTTTCACGAACACCATCGGCAAGGTCGTCCAGCCGGTCCACATCTTCAGCGCGCTGCGCGGGCGCCATTCGCTCAGGTAGCTGCCGTAGCCGAGGTATTTGAACGGGATGCCGGCCTCGTCGAGGATGCGGCGCGCCTTGCGGCAGAACGGGTTGCCCGCCATCCCGACGACCAGCACCGGGTTCGACGCGGCCGCGGCCTGGACGTTGTGGACGATGTCGGCATGCCGGTTCGCCACCAAGTCGCGAATCGCAGGGTGCAGGCGGGCTTCGTCGAGGATTTGGCGGGGCATGGGCGACCTTCGGTGCAAAGGCGCTAGCGTAGCGCAGCCCGAGACTGCGCTGCGGGCCGAGCGCCGGGCCGCCCCAAGCCGGCCTGCATCCCCCTGGGGGATCGACCGGCGTATTCGCCGGGCGAGGGGTCGTCAGCTCGCGAGCTTGCCGTTCTGGAAGTCGGCGACCGCCTGGTGGATCTCGGCGGTCGTGTTCATCACGAACGGGCCGTACTGCGCGATCGGCTCGTTCAGCGGCGCGCCGGCGACGAGCAGCACGCGCGCCGCGTTGACCGCCGTCAGGCGCACGCCGTCGGCCTGCGCGTCGTTCGTGAGGATCGCCATGCGCTCGCTCTCGACCGTCGTGGCCGCCTCGCCGCCGACCTCGACGATGCCGCCGCCATGCACGTAGACGAACGCGTTGTGGCCGGCCGGCAGCGCCGCGTCGAACGTCGTGCCCGCCGGCAGCGTGAGGTCCAGCACCAGCGGCTCGGTCGTCGGCCGCGAGACCGCACCGGCCACGCCGAGCGTGCTGCCGGCGATCACGCGGACCTGCACGCCGTTGGCGAGCGTCAGCACCGGCACCTGCGCCGGCGGCACGTCGCGGTAGGCGGGCGCGGTCATCTTGTCCTTCGCGGCGAGGTTGACCCAGAGTTGAAAGCCGGCCATCCGGCCTTCTTCCTGTTCCGGCATCTCCGAGTGGATGATGCCGCGCCCGGCCGTCATCCACTGCACGCTGCCGGGCTCGAGCAGGCCGACGTTGCCGACGCTGTCCTGGTGGCGCATGCGGCCCTCGAGCATGATCGTCACGGTCTCGAAGCCGCGGTGCGGGTGGCTGGGAAAGCCGCCGATGTAGTCGCTCGCGGCGTCGCTGCCGAAGGCGTCGAGCATCAGGAACGGGTCCAGGCGCTTTTGCAGCGGCTGCGTCAGCACGCGCGTGAGCTTGACGCCGTCGCCGTCGGAGGTGGGTTGGCCGCGCACGACGCGTTCGACGCCGCGCGAGCGCTGGATCGACGGGCTGGAGGGAAGAGTGGTGGTGTTCATGCAGCCAATGTAGGCCCGCCGCGGCGCCTTGCCAGCGGGGCGGAATTGCACTCATCCTTCAAGCCGCTTGAATGGGGTGTAATAGCTTTCTCCCTGCTTCGACGAACCTGCCATGAAACTCTATTTCAGCCCCGGCGCCTGCTCGCTCGCCCCCCACATCGTGCTGCACGAATCCGGCCTCGCGTTCGAGCGGGTCCAGGCCGATCTGAAATCGCACACGCTGCCCGGCGGCGCCGATTTCTACGCGGTCAATTCGAAGGGCTACGTGCCGCTGCTCGAGCTCGACAACGGCGAGCGCCTGTCCGAAGGGCCCGCGATCGTCCAGTACATCGCCGACCAGGTCCCGGCCAAGAAGCTCGCGCCCGCGAATGGCACGATGGAGCGCTACCGGCTGCAGGAGTGGCTGAATTTCATCACCAGCGAGCTGCACAAGGGGATCGGCGGCCTGTTCAACGCCGCGATGCCGGACGAGGGCAAGGCGGTGATCCGCACCCGTGCGACCGGCAAACTGAAATGGGTCGACGCGCAGCTCGAAGGCAAGCAGTACCTGATGGGCGACTCGATGACGGTGGCCGACGCCTACCTGTTCACGATCGCCAACTGGACCGGCCACACCGGCATCGACATCTCCGGCATGAAGAACCTGAGCGCGTACCAGGCCCGCATGGCGGCGCGCCCGGCGGTCCAGGCGGCGCTGAAGGCCGAAGGCCTGCTTCAGTAATGGCAGAAAAATGGCAGTGAGAGGCCTCGGGCGCCGCACCGGTCTCGCGTTCGCCGGGTTGATCCTCGCGGCGGGCCCGGTGCTGGCCGCCGAGCGGGTTCAGCGCCCGGCGCCCGGCCGGCACGACGCCGAGCTGTGCGTGACGGTCGGCGCGGCGGCGCCGAATTGCGGCCCGGCCCAGCTCGACCTGCGGCGCGACGGCTCGGCGCGCGTGCGCGTCGACGACCTCACCTACACGCTGAAGCCGCACGCGGGCCAGGCCGAGGTCGTGCTGATGCACGGCTCGGTCGAGATCGATGATTTCGGGGTGCGTTACCTGTGGAACGGCCGCCTGCTGCAAATCACCGACGAAGAGCGCCAGATGCGCTATGACGTCCGGGTCCTGAACTGAGCCAGCGATGTGCTTCGGCGGGCCGTCAGGCGACGGCCTTCGCGCCGGG
>DASYCA010000226.1:0-9843 GCA_036500445.1 Burkholderiaceae bacterium
GGGCTAACATCGCGGCACCGCCACTGACGCGTGCCCATGTCGCCCGTTGAACCTTCGCAGCAGCGCCGCTCGTCCAGCACGCCGGTGGCCCGCGCGAGCCCCGAGACCGCGGCGTCGCAATGGCTGCGTGCGACCTTGTGGGGGGCGTTCCTGATTCCGCTGGTGGCGTTCATCCTCGTCGCGTGGTGGGGCTTCGAGCGCGCGCAGCGCGAGGCGCAGGCGACGGTCGCGCATGCCTGCGAGCTGGCCTACCGGCAGGCCCAGCGCACCTTCTCGATCGCGGCCGACATCGCGGCCCGCGCCGACGCCGCGGCCTTCGGCGACGACGAGCTCGCCCGGCGCAACGAAGCCGAGGTGCATCGCCGCCTGGCCGACATGACCTCGGGGCTGCCCTCGGTCATCAACCTGAACATCTGGGACGCGCAGGGCAAGCCGATCGCGCGCAGCGATGTCTTCCCCGTCGATCCGCAGGCGAGCGTCGCCGACCGGCCCTACTTCCAGGAGCAGCGGCGCGCGCGCGTGCCGCTGGGCATCAGCGAGGTCATCCAGGGGCGCCAGACCGGCCGCGAGCTGATGAACGTGACGATCCGGCGCGCCTCGCTGGACGGCGGCTTTCGCGGCGTCGTCGCGGTGTCGCTGTCGCCGGGCTTCTTTCGGGACTTCTACGAATCGCTGAGCACCGAGCAGCCCAACCTCGCGAGCTTCGCGCTGATCCGCCTCGACGGCGAAATCCTGGCGCGCTGGCCGCTCGCGCCGGACAACCGCACCCATGTGCCGCCGGGCAGCGAGATCCTCGGGCAGGTGCAGGCGGGGGCGAAGACGGGCACGGTGCTGATTCCGCAGTCCAACGGCCGCGAGACGCGCATCGCCGGCTTCAAGCGCCTGGACGCCTACCCGCTCTACGTCGTCGCCGGCGTCAGCCGGGCCGCGATGTTCGCGGGCTGGGGGCGCTTCGTCGGGCTGCTCGCGGCGATCCTGTTCCCGACCGCCGCGGTGCTCGTCTTCGTGACCTGGGTCGCGCTGAACAAGACGCTGCGCGAGGCGGAGACCGCGCTCGAACTGCAGGAGCAGGTGCGCCGGCGCGCGAGCGCCGAGCGCAGCATGCTGCAGTCGCAGAAGCTCGAGACGCTCGCGATCGTGACCGGCGGCGTGGCCCACGACTTCAACAACCTGCTGGCCATCGTCAACACCAGCCTGCACATCCACAAGCGGCTGCACCCCGGGCTCGCGCAGGAGAAGCAGCTGCTCGCGATGGGGCGCGCGATCCAGTCCGGCGTGCGGCTGACGCGCCAGCTGCTGTCGTTCGCGCGCAAGCAGAGCCTGCGGCCCGAGATCGTCGAGCTGCAGAGCTGGCTGCCCGGCACCGAAGGGCTGATCCGCACCACGCTCGGGCCGAGCGTCGCCTGGCAGCTGCAGGTCGAGCCGGACACGCGGCCGGTCTGCGTCGACGTCGGCGAGCTGGAGCTCGCGCTGATCAACCTCGTCGTCAACGCGCGCCATGCGATGCCGCAAGGCGGGTCCTTGTCGATTCGCGCGGGGAATGCGGCCGGGAACGAGAGGGTCAGCATCGCGGTCCAGGACAGCGGCGTCGGCATCCCGCCGGAATTCCTCGCGAAGGTCTTCGAGCCCTTCTTCACGACGCGCACCCAGGGCGCAGGCTCCGGGCTCGGGCTGAGCCAGGTGCAGGGCTTTTGCGCGGCGGCCGGCGGCGCGGTCCGCATCGACAGCGCGGTCGGCGCGGGCACGACGGTCTGGATGGACCTGCCGGCCTCGGCCGCCGCGGCGCCGCAGGACCCGGCGGAGGCCGCGCCGATCCCGCAGCTCGCGGGCCGGGTGCTGCTCGTCGAAGACAACGAAGACGTCGCCGCGACGACCGAGATGATGCTGCGCGACGCCGGCCTGGACGTGGTCCGCTGCGTCAACGCCGACGCCGCGTGGGACGGGCTCGAGACCTCGGCGACGCTGCCCGATGCGGTGCTGAGCGACATCGCGATGCCCGGTGCGATGGACGGCGTCGCGCTCGCCTTCGCGCTGCGCAAGCGCTACCCGTCGCTGCCGGTGCTGTTGACGACCGGCTATGCCGAACGGCACCACGAGGCGGTCGAGGCGGGCTTGAGCGTGCTGTCCAAGCCGGTCGCGCCGCAGGCGTTGCTGGAGGCGCTCGACGCCGCGATCCGGCGCGGGCGCGTGGCCGCCGAAAACAGCGGCTGAGCCGCGCGCCGTCAGGGTAAATCAGCAAGCGCCGGCGCGGGTACGCTGTCTACAATATGGACGAACATCCACATTATGGACACATCGCGTGTCGCTTGCCATGCCTCTGGACGCGTCCGACCCGAATCCGAAGATCCCGTATCAATACCCGAACCCGCCGGACGCGCTGCCCGAGATCGTCGTGCAGCATGCGATCCCGACCGACGAGCGGCTGTGGGTGCCGCAGGCCGAGAACGTCTGGTTCCGCCCGCTCTGCCTGAACGCGAGCCAGGGCTACTGGATGAACCTGCTGCGGGTGCGCAAATCGGGCGTGCTGAGCCGGCACCGCCATCCGCAGGCGGTGCACGGCTTCGTGCTGAAAGGCCGCTGGCGCTATCTCGAGCACGACTGGGAGGCGACCGAAGGCAGCTACGTGTTCGAGCCGCCGGGCGAGACGCACACGCTGTACGTGCCCGAGGACGTCGAGGAGATGATCACCTACTTCCAGGTCAACGGCGTCATGTACTACACCGACCCGTACGGCAAGGGCATGGGCTACGAAGACGTGTTCACGAAGATCGAGATGTGCAACAAGCACTTCGAATCGGTCGGCCTCGGCGCGGACTACACGAAGCAGTTCATTCGATGAGCGCTGCGGAGTACGGCCACGCGACCTGCTGATTTCCAACAACAACCACGGAGACTTGAGATGATTCGATTCGTTCAAACGCTGTGCCGCGTCGCGGTGCAGGCCCTGCTGCCCGCTGCCGCGTTGCTCGCCGCCGGCCAGGCCGGCGCCCAGGATTTCCCGAACCACACGATCGAACTCGTCGTGCCGTTCGCCCCGGGCGGCGGCACCGACGCGCTGGCACGCGGCTTTGCCGAGCTGGCCGAGAAGCACAGCGGCCAGAGCATGGTCGTCGTGAACAAGCCGGGCGCCAGCGGCTCGGTCGGCTGGCAGTACCTGATGAACTCCAAGCCGGACGGCTACCACCTCGCGATCGCGACCGTCGAGCTGACGACGATCCAGAACCTGGGCCTGGCCAAGTACACCTACGACGACATGACCGCGATCGCGCGCCTCAACGCCGACCCGGCGGCGATCACCGTGCGCGCCGACGCGCCGTGGAACACGATCGAGGAATTCCTCGCGGCGGCGAAGAAGTCGGGCGGCAAGACCACCGTCGGCAACGCCGGCGTCGGCTCGATCTGGCACCTCGCCGCGGCCGCGCTCGAAGACAAGACCGGCGTCGCCTTCAACCACGTGCCGTTCCAGGGCGCCGGCCCGGCCGTGCTGTCGCTGATGGGGGGTTACATCGACGCGGTCGCGGTCAGCCCCGCCGAGGTCACGACCTACGTGCAGTCCGGCAAGCTCAAGATGCTGGCGGTGATGGCCGACCAGCGCGTGCCGGGCTTCGACAAGGTGCCGACCTTGAAGGAGCGCCACATCGACCTGTCGATCGGCACCTGGCGCGGCATCGTGGCGCCGAAGAACACGGCGCCCGCCATCGTCGCCTTCCTGAAGAAGATGACGCAGGAGGCCGCCAACGAGCCGGCGTTCCACACGCTGCTGGACAAGCAGAACCTGGGCTATGCCTATGCCGACGATGCCGTCTTCAAGGCCAACATGGCCAAGGACACGGCGTACTTCAAGACCTTGATGGGCAAGCTGGACATCAAGAACTGAGCGTGAAACGGACCACCGCGGCATGACCTATCAAGCAGCACTCTTCAAGGGCCGGCGCGCGCTGGTGACCGGCGCGACGCAGGGCATCGGCGCGGTGATCGCGAACCACCTCGCCGCGCTCGGCGCGCAGGTGACCGCCCTCGGCCTGGGCGATGGCGACGGCACGCTGGCTGCTGAGGTCGAGGTCCGCCAGGCCGACGTGACCTCGGTCGCGAGCCTCGCGGCAGCACTCGCGCCGATCGACCGCCTGGACATCGTCTTCAACTGCGCCGGCATCATCCAGCGCGGCGCCGAGCACGAGCTCGAGGTCTTCGAGCGGGTGCTGGCCGTGAACCTCACCGGCACGATGCGGGTCTGCTCGATGACGCGAGAGCTGTTGAAAACGAGCCGCGGCTGCATCGTCAACACCGCGTCGATGCTGACCTTCTTCGGCGGCGGCCTGGTGCCGGGCTACGCGGCGAGCAAGGGCGGCATCGGGCAGCTGACCAAGTCGCTCGCGATCGCGTACGCGGCCGACGGCATCCGCGTCAATGCGGTCGCGCCGGGCTGGATCGCGACGCCGTTGACCCAAGCGCTGCAGGACGACCCGGCGCGCGCCGGCCCGATCCTGGCGCGCACGCCGCTGGGCCGCTGGGGCACGCCGGACGACGTCGCGCGCGCCGCGGTGTTCCTGTGCACGCCGGCCGCGTCGTTCATGACCGGCGTGATCCTGCCGGTCGACGGCGGCTACATGGTGGCCTGATCGATGACGACGGCACCGCAGGTCGCGGGCACCGCGTCGTTCTCGAAATTCATGCACGTGCTGCAGCTGGTCGCCGACGCGACCGAGCCGGCCACCGTCGGCACGCTGATGCGCGCGAGCGGCTACCCGCGTCCGACGGTGCACCGCATCGTCGCGGCGCTGATCGCCGAAGGGCTGCTGGTCGAGCGCGAGCGCGGCGCGGCGCTCGCGCTCGGGCCGCGCCTGATCCAGCTTGCGAGCCGCAGCTGGGGCCGCTCCGAGCTGCGCCTGGCGGCCGTCGACGCGCTGAAGCAGCTGCGCGACCTGACCGGCGAGACCGTGCACCTCGCGGTGCCGAACGGCACGACGATGGTCTACATCGAGAAGCTCGAGAGCCCGAGCGCGGTGCGCATGGCCTCGCGCATCGGCACCAGCGTCTCGCTGCATTCCACCGCCGTCGGCAAGGCCTACCTCGCCGCGCTCGACGACACCGCCTGCAAGGCGCTGATCAAGGGCCTGCCGATGCCGCGCTACACCGCGAACACGCCGGCCAGCGAGGCGGCGCTGCGCGCGCTGGTGCGGCAGACGCGCGCGCGCGGCTGGTCGGTCGACGACGAAGAGAACGAGGCCGGCATCCACTGCTATGGCGCGGCGGTCCGCAACGCGGCCGGCGTGCCGGTCGCGGCGATCAGCGTCAGCACGCTGCTGTTCCGCCGGAAGGACGACCCGGAGACCGCGTACGTCGCGCCGCTGCTCGAGGCGTGTCGCGTGATCTCCGAGCGGATCGCGCAGACGCCGTCGCTGGCGGCGGGGGACGCGCTCTGACCGGCGGCTGACGCGCGGCTCGACGGCCGCGTCGCCGCGTTCCCGTCCGGCTGCTAGGATCGCGCAGCATGCGCGGCAACCTCGACTTCAGTTCCTGGCAGGGTGTCTTGTCGACGCTGCTCGGCCTCGTGCTGGTCTCCTTCGTCGCGATCGGCATCCGGCTGCTGCTGATGCACGGCGTGCAGCTGCGGCGCGAGCGACAGAACCGCCAGATCAACGAGCGTTTGAAAACGCTGATCGCGGCCTACAAGACGCTGGGCGGTTCGTTCACCGGCGAGCTGGCGGTCGACCCGCGGCACCTGCGTGAGTTGCGCGAGCTGCACGAGTCGCGCGCGGCGGCAGCGAGCGCCGCCGCGGCTGCCGCCACGATGGCTCCCGACGGGCCGGCGCCGCGCGATCCCGCCGAATCCGACCGGCGCCGGCGCATGCGCGACGCGGTCGAGGCCGCGCTCTCGGACGTGATCCTGCTGGGCACGCCGCAGCAGGTGCGGTTCGCGGTCCGCGCGGCGACCGACATGGTGGCGGGCCGCCCGGTCGAGACGGCCGAGCTCGTCAGCGCGTTGCGCGATTTCATTCGCGAGGTGCTGGACCTCGAAGCGATTCCGGCCGACCTCGTCGTGCCGCGCCAGGGGCCGACGCGCACCAGCGGGGCATCGGCACGCGGCGGCCGGGCGCAGAAGGACGACAAGAGCGGCGGGGGTGGCGGCGGGACTGGCGGCGGCGGCGGCGGACAAGGAGCCGGCGGCGGTGGCCTCGGCGTCGGCTTCGGCGCCGCAGCCGGAGCCGCAGCGCACCGAGCGGTCGACACCGACCCCGAAGGCCTCTCCGACCACCCGCCCGGCATCTGACCTAAGCCCGCGCGACCGGCCTGATCTTCGACGCCCGCCCCGCGCAGCCGAAGGCCTCGAAGCGCGCGACGCAGAGCTCGCGGGCCGCCGCGGTGGCCGCCTTCAGGAAGCGCCGCGGGTCGAACTCGCCGCGCTCGGTCGCCATCGCGCGGCGCATCGCGCCCGTCATCGCCAGGCGGATGTCGGTGTCGATGTTGATCTTGCGCACCCCAAAGCGAATGCCCTCCTGGATCTCCTCGACCGGCACGCCGTAGGTCTCCTTGATCTCGCCGCCGTGTTCGCGGATCACCGCGAGCCACTCCTGCGGCACCGACGAGGAGCCGTGCATCACCAGGTGGGTGCCGGGCAGCCGCGCGTGGATCGCCTTGATGCGGTCGATCGCGAGGATGTCGCCGGTCGGCTTGCGGCTGAATTTGTAGGCGCCGTGCGAGGTGCCGATCGCGATCGCGAGCGCGTCGACGCCGGTCTTCGCGACGAAATCGGCGGCCTGCTCGGGGTCGGTCAGCATCTGCTCGTGCGTCAGCACGCCGGCCGCGCCGACGCCGTCCTCCTCGCCCGCGCTGCCCGATTCGAGCGAGCCCAGGCAGCCGAGCTCGCCCTCGACCGAGACGCCGACGGCGCGCGCCATCTCGACGACGCGGCGCGTCACCGCGACGTTGTAGTCGTAGCTCGCCGGCGTCTTCGCGTCCTCCATCAGCGACCCGTCCATCATCACGCTGGTGAAGCCCGAGCGGATCGACTGCAGGCACACGGCCGGGCTCGCGCCGTGGTCCTGGTGCATCACGATCGGGATGGCCGGGTACATCTCGGCCGCGGCCTCGACCAGTTTGCGCAAGAACGGTTCGCCGGCGTACTTGCGTGCGCCGGCCGAGGCCTGCAGGATGACCGGGCTGTCGGTCTGCTGCGCCGCCTGCATGATCGCCTGGATCTGTTCCAGGTTGTTGACGTTGAAGGCCGGCACGCCGTAGCGGTGCTCGGCGGCGTGGTCCAGAAGTTGTCGCAGTGAAATCATCGCCATCGTGGGCTCCTGGGCTCAAGGGGTGGAAAGCAGCCGGCGCGCGCGTTCGGCCAGCGCCTGCGCGGTGATGCCGAATAACTTGAACAGCTCGCCGGCCGGCGCCGATTCGCCGAAGCGGTCGATGCCGATCACGTCGCCGTGCTCGCCGACGAACTTCCACCACAGGCCGGTGCTGCCGGCCTCGATCGCGATGCGCGGCAGGTGGCGCGGCACGACGGCGCGGCGGTATTGAACGGGCTGGCGCTCGAACACGTCCATGCAGGGCATCGAGACGACCCGGGCCTGGATGCCGTCGGCGGCCAGCAGCTCGGCCGCGGCCAGCGCGACGCCGACCTCGGAGCCGCTCGCGAGCAGCGCGATGCGCTCGCCCGCCGGCTCGCGCAGCACGTAGCCGCCGCGCGCGATCGCGTCCAGCCGCGGCGCTCCGTTGCCGCAGTGCGGCAGCGCCTGGCGCGTCAGCAGCAGGCAGGCCGGGCCGTCGGCGCGGCGCAGCGATTCGCGCCAGGCGACCGCCGTCTCGGTCGCGTCGGCCGGGCGCCAGACATCGAGGTTCGGGATCAGCCGCAGGCTCGAGGCGTGCTCGATCGGCTGGTGCGTCGGCCCGTCCTCGCCGAGGCCGATCGAGTCGTGCGTGAACACGTGCACGACCGGCAGCTTCATCAGCGCGGCCATGCGCAGCCCGTTGCGCGCGTAGTCGGAGAAGGTCAGGAAGGTGCCGCCGAACGGGCGGTAGCCGCCGTGGAGCGCGACGCCGTTCATGATCGCCGCCATGCCGAACTCGCGCACGCCGTAGTGCACGTGATTGCCGCTGGCGCGGCCCTTCAGCGGCCGGTGGCCGGCCCAGTCGGTCAGGTTCGAGCCGGTCAGGTCGGCCGAGCCGCCGAGCAGCTCCGGCGTGGCCGGGCCGAGCTGCTGCAGCACGTCCTGCGAGGCCTTGCGGGTCGCGACCGCGGCGCGCTGGCGTTCGGCCTCCAGGGCGGCGAACGCGAGCGCGGCCTCGCTCGCCGCGCTCAGCGGGGTGTCGCGGCGCGTGCGCCGGGCCAGCTCCGCGGCGAGCTCGGGGAAATTGGCGGCGTAGGCCTCGACGCGCGCCCGCCAGTCGCCGTGTGCACGCGCGCCCTGCGACCGCGCCGACCAGGCCTGCGCCACCGCCGACGGGATCTCGAACGGCGCGTGGGGCCAGCCCAGCGCCTCGCGCGTCAGCGCGATCTCGGCCGCGCCGAGTGCCTCGCCGTGCGCCTTCGCGCTGCCGGCGCGGTTCGGCGAGCCCTGGCCGATGCGGGTCTTGCAGCAGACCAGCACCGGGCGCTCGGACGCGTGGGCGGCCGTGATCGCGCGGTCGAGCGCCGTGAAGTCGTGGCCGTCGACAGCGCGCAGCACGGTCCAGCCATAAGCCTCGAAGCGGGCCGGCGTGTCGTCGTTGAACCAGCCGCGCACGTCGCCGTCGATCGAGATGCCGTTGTCGTCGTAGAACGCCGTCAACTTCTTCAGGCCCCAGGTGCCCGCGAGCGAACACGCCTCGTGGCTGATGCCTTCCATCAGGCAGCCGTCGCCGACGAAGACGCAGGTGCGATGGTCGACCACCGTGTGCCCGGGCCGGTTGAACTCGTCGGCCAGCAGCTTCTCGGCCAGCGCCATGCCGACCGCGTTGGCCAGGCCCTGGCCGAGCGGGCCGGTCGTCGTCTCGACGCCGGGCGTGACGCCGGCCTCGGGGTGGCCGGGGGTGCGCGAGTGCAGTTGGCGGAAGCGTTTCAGTTCCTCGATCGGCAGCGCATAGCCGCTCAGGTGCAGCAGCGCGTACAGCAGCATCGAGCCGTGGCCGTTCGAGACGACGAAGCGGTCGCGGTCCGGCCACGAAGGGTCGGCGGGGTCGTGCTTCAGGTGATGTCGCCACAGCGCCTCGGCGATGTCGGCCATGCCCATCGGCATGCCGGGGTGGCCGGAGTTGGCGGCCTGCACCGCGTCCATCGCGAGCACGCGCAGCGCGTTGGCGCAGACCGCGCGGGAAGGGGAGGGGTCCGTGAGGGGCATCGGGGTTCGGCTCGTGGTTCGAGTGCGGGTGAAGAAAGCTCAGGCGGTGCTCAGCTTCTTGCGCCGTTCGAGCAGGCGCAGGATCATCGGCGTGAAGATCAGCTGCATCGCGAGCTCCATCTTTCCGCCCGGCACCACCAGCGTGTTCGCGCGCGACATGAACGAGTCGTGCAGCATCGACAGCAGGTAGGGCATGTCGATGCCCTTCGGGTTCGCGAAGCGGATCACGACCAGGCTTTCATCCGCAGTCGGAATGGTGCGGGCGATGAACGGGTCGGAGGTGTCGACCACCGGCACGCGCTGGAAGTTGATGTGGGTGCGTGTGAACTGCGGGCAGATGTAGTGCACGTACTCGTGCATGCGGCGCAGGATCACGTCGGTCACCGCCTCGGTCGAGTAGCCGCGCGTGCTGCGGTCGCGGTGGATCTTCTGGATCCATTCGAGGTTGATGACCGGCACGACGCCGATCAGCAGGTCGGCGAAGCGCGCGACGTCGACGCTCTCGGTCGTCACGCCGCCGTGC